>NZ_JBSSEL010000011.1:0-161195 GCF_054061655.1 Pedobacter sp. UYEF25
AAAAAAGGAGCTGCCCTAAACAGGCTGGCACAAAGCCGCCTTGAAAAATAAAGATAGAAATTATTTGGAATTCATCACAGAATCTTTAATTGGCCCTTAAAGCCAATTAAAGATAAAATGGACAGCGTGTAAAAGCGCCCTAATAATTAGCGATAATGTCTATTCGAAATAGCCGACAACTTAGTTTTTGCTCCTTAATTTTCCCTACTTCCCTTGATTATTTCAATGCCACCTTGCTGTAAATATGGTATTCGCCGGGTACTAACGAAGCATTGTAAGTATTAGAACTTAAGTTTATTGTAGAACCAACAGCATCTACCCAACCGCCCGAGCTGCCAAAATCTACATTTGCAGTCTGACTTACCACATCAAAATTACCAACCACCACTACGGTATTACTCGCATCGCTAAGTTTCATGTACTTCACACCCCCGTTTAAACTAAACGTTGGATTCGGTGCTGTAAAAATCACGTTGTTGGTTTTCAATTTTATAAACTTCGAATACGCATCGTAAAGTGCTTTTCTATTTGGATCGGTGTAATATTCTGGATGAATTGGCTTTTCTCCAGTACGTCCGTTCGTGTTTATGCTGATGTCGTAACCCAGCTCTCCAAATTGCCAAACTAACTTCGGACCTGGAATGGCGAATAAAAATGCAGCTGCCATTTCCTCACGCTTAAGTGAAGTAGGCAAATTGCCTTTGATTACATAGGCGCCGAAAGCATTTCCGAAGGCAACATTCTTGTAATTCAACCGCTCTTCATCATGACTTTCACCATAAGTAACTAAATTTTCTGATTTTGTAAAACCGTGGTTTTGATAAAATCCATTAGAAAAATCGGAAGTCGGGATGTAGCCCATGGTGGCTTCGTTCATGTTGTAGTTTAGGTTGTTCCACATCATCATCCCTTCATTTGCATACACTTGCTCTTCGGTTTTATCGGCAAAAAGTTCTAAAATTGTGTAGAAATTATTGTTGTCTATACTCTTTATAAAATTGTTATAATCTTTCCAAATGGCAATTCTATCGATATCGTATGTAGAAAAACCTGCATCATCTGTAGAATAATGCTGCGTAAAACCCTTCGCTAAATCGAATCGAAAACCATCAATTTTATATTGCTGCATCCAAAACTTAATTACGTTTTTGGTAAAATATTTAGTCGCCGGGCTATCGTGGTTAAAATCATAACCTACATTAAAAGGATGTTTTGGATCCGCGTTAAACCATGGACTTTCTGCGGTAGGTTTGCTGCCATCGAAATAAAGCTGCACCATTGGCGATTGCCCGAAAGAGTGGTTCAACACCATATCTAACACAACTGCAATTCCGTTGCTATGACATTCGTCTATAAAAGCTTGCAAGGCAACCTTAGTTCCGTAATATTTGTCGGGCGCAAAATAAAACGATGGATTATAACCCCAACTAGAATTTCCTTCAAATTCGTTAACCGGCATTAACTCGATCGCATTTATGCCTAAAGTTTTTAAATAAGGAAGCTTGGCCAATGTAGACGCATAATTATGATCTACGGTAAAATCTCTAACAAGCAGCTCGTAAATAACCAGGTTATTTTTCGCCGGACGAACGAAACTGGCGTTTTTCCAAGTGTAAGTGGGTTGGTTTGCTTGCATGATGCTAACAATACCAGTTGTTTTTCCTGTGGGATACGCCTTTAAATTAGGATAAGTGGCTGCAGAAATGTATTGATCGTTTTGAGGATCTAATATTTTTTCGCAATAGGGATCAGCAATTTTAAGATTTCCATCTACCAAAAACTGGTACGCATATTCCTTATTCGGATCTAAGTTATCGATTTGTACAAACCAGGTTTTTCCATCGCCGGTATTTTTCATAGGATTGGCCACACCTTGCCAATTGTTAAACTCTCCAATTATCGAGACCGATTTTTTACCGGGCGCATACAACGTTACAATGGCTGAAGTACCATTGTTTATAAATGCAACGCCATCTTTTGCACCTACGGGTAACTCTACATTTGCTATCGGCGGCATCACAGGCGTAACAGGCCCATCAGTTCCGCCTGGTCCACCTTTTTTGCACGCTACAGAAAGGGTAACTACAATTAATAAAAGGTTTAATATTTTTTTCATAGTATTCGTGCTATTAAATGCTCAATGGATTATACAGACCTATCTTCTTCTATTTGTAGTTTGGTTGATAATGTTTCGTCGACTCTTTTGCTTTCTCTTATGAATAAGAAACAGATAATGGCTGCTACAATCATCAACCCGCCGCCTAGCTGTACAGCAAAAAGTCTATCATTATTTAATACGTTTTTCATCAACCAACCAAAACCTAAAGAGGCGATAATTTCTGGCAGCACAATAAAAAAATTGAAGATGCCCATGTAGATTCCTATTTTATCTTTCGGCAAACAACCGCTCAACATGGCATAAGGCATAGATAAAATACTCGCCCATGCTATACCAACGCCGGTCATACACACAAAAAGCATATTTTTATCGTGCACCCATCCCACACTAATTAATCCCGCAGCTCCAATTACTAAACATAATGCATGGGTGGTTTTCCGTCCGAAAGTATCTGCAATTTTGGGCAACACCAATGCGAACAAAAAAGTAATCACGCTGTAATAGGCCAAGGTCAAACTGCCAAAGTCGGCCCCAGTGGCGTATACAGGATCCTGTGCATCAACACCTCCAAATACATTTACGGCAACCGCAGTGGTATAATAAAACCACATTAAAAATAAACCGGGCCAGGTAAAAAACTGAACTAGGGAAATAATCTGCATGCGTTTTGGCATGTTTTTTAGCGCCGAAAAAATTTCAGAAACTCCTTTAGAAAATCCTGCTTTCTCTTTCTTCATTGCCGACAACTCGTCTGCCGACGGCGGATATTCCTTTGTGGTAAAAACGGTATAAAATACAGCTGCAAAAAAGAAAAAAGCGCCAATATAGAATGAATACTGTACGTTTTCTGGGATCTGCCCCATCTCTGCAGTATTCTGCAAATGGAAAACGTTATTCATCAACCAAGGCAAAGAAGATGCAATACTTCCACCCAAACCAATCATTAAACTTTGCATCACAAAACCCCTATTTACCTGACTATCGGGAAGTTTATCTGTAACAAATGCCCGAAATGGCTCCATAGAAACGTTCCCAAATACATCTAATACCCAAAGCAATCCAGCTGCCATCCATAAAGCAGAACTGTGGGGCATGGCGATAAGCGCCAAGCTACTAATGATTGCGCCGATCATAAAATACGGTCGCCTTCTTCCAAATGTTGGATGCCAAGTGTTATCACTTAGGTATCCGATTATTGGCTGAACGAGAAGTCCAGTTAATGGAGCTGCTAAAAACAACAAAGGCACCTGATCTGGATTCGCACCCAAACCTTCGTAAATACGACCCATATTTGCGCGCTGCAAGTCCCAGCCAAACTGGATTCCAAAAAAACCCACACTCATGTTTATAATCTGAACCAGACTGAGTTTTGGATTTTCGATAACTGACTTTATGTTCATATTAATGCGTTTATATTCTTGTTGGTTCTCGGTTCAAATTCAGAAATCAGTTTCTACAATCGGTTATCCGTTCAGTTTTAAAATACTATAATTTGAGCCGATACTGGAGCTACGGTTACCTTTATCGCTGAAGCACCTGTTTTTTCTACTTTCACGTTGTTCAGCAAATCTTTTAAGTCTAAAAGTGCTTTATTACTCAATATTTTAGACGGAATTGAAATATTCGTGGCGAGAGTTTTGGTTCTATCAAAATTGACAACTATCAATAGCCGCTGAGTTTCGCTTTCGCGGATAAATGAAAACATCCGCTTATTCATATCGGCCGTTGGAGAAATCTGATACGTTTTTCCGTTCCTTATTGCGTCGCTTTTAGTAGTTATCTCTAGCAATTTTTCATAAAATTTCCTGAGCGATTTCTCATCGTTTCTAAGTTTGGCGCCATCGAATTTCCCACCATTCATCCACTTTTGATGATTTGGTACTCCCCAATAATCGAATATGGTGGTTCTATTGTCATCACCACCAAACCCTTCTTTTCCTTTACCAGGCTCGCCAACTTCTTGCCCGAAGTACAACATCACAGGTCCTGTTCCTAAAGTTGCCGAAACCACCATGGCCGGTATTGCGAGCTCAGCTTTCCCTGCAAAACCCGTAGAAGCAATACGCTCTTCATCGTGATTTTCTAAAAACCGAAGCATGTGCTTGTCTAAATTGGCACTATCTGCGTTAATTATCCTGGAAATATCTCCAACATTGGCTGCAGAATCATTTCTGATTAACTTTTTAAGTCCATCGTACAACCCAACCTTATCATACAGGTAATCAAATTTGCCTTGACGGATAAATTGGCTGTAGAGTGCTGAATTATAAGCTTCGCCAATAAAAATGAGATTTGGATTTACTTGTTTTATTTGCGGAATTACCCAAGACCAAAATTCTACCGGCACCATTTCGGCTACATCACAACGAAATCCATCTACTCCTTTTTTTGCCCAAAAGGTTAAAATATCTTTCATCTTTTCCCAAACTGGCGGTATTGGGGTAAAGTGGTTGGAATTATTTCTGTAATCGACTCCGTAATTTAATTTAACAGTTTCGTACCAATCGTCTGCTTTGGGAGATTCGCTGAAAACATTATTTCCCGTTGCCTTTGCAGGGTTCTCATTGTATTTGCCGTCTTGCAACGAACTGAGCAGATTCGATTGCTTATCCATTTTGGGGACAAGAAATGCTTTTCCCGGAACGTAATAAAAATCGTTTTTTGTAGTAAAAACACTGTCTTTAATGTCTGTCGCGCCAAAATCCATTACGTTGGTCGGCTTGGCATTAGAAAGATATCCACGAGCCACATGATTTGGAACAAAATCTATCAAGACTTTTAAATCTTTTGCGTGGGTCCGTTTTATTAGACTTTCAAACTCTTGCATGCGGTGGTCAACGTTCACAGCCAAATCCGGATCGACATCATAATAATCTCTAATGGCGTAAGGAGATCCTGCCCTACCTTTAACCACGTCTGCATCGTTAGGTATAATCCCAAATTTGCTATAATCTGTTAAACTTGCATGAGCGATGACGCCGGTGTACCAAATGTAATTTACGTGCAGTTCTTTAATTGCATCTAATGCTCTATCGGTAATGTCGTTAAATTTTCCACTTCCATTTTGCGTAATGGTTCCGTAGGCCACATTACTTGTGTCCTTGTTGCCAAATAACCGAGGTAAGAGTTGATAGATTACAATTTTTTGTTCGTTAGCTTTTGTTGGAATAACCTGGTCGCTTTTACAAGAAAAACCAAGTACGGGAATACACATAGCGAGAAAGTAAAATAGGGAGTTAGATAAAGCATTTTGTCCATCAGTTGTTATTCGCTTTGCGCGAAATGAGTTACTAATTTCTATGTTCTTATCTATTCGGTTCATGCTATCCTTCATTAAATGCTAAGTTGGCATTTTCTATGTGAACTTCTTCGTTAGGATTCACGGTGTAAGTTGTCTCATTCATCACAATATTTGCTGCAGATTTTCCACTATTACAAACCGCCATTTGATCTGGAGATATGTTTACTTTTAAAATGGCTCCTCTAAACCCGATGGTAAAGGAAAAGCGTTTCCATTTTGATGGTAAAAACGGATTGAAGTAGAGTTTTCCATCGCGCACACGCATACCCGCAAAACCTTCTACAATGCTCATCCAGGTGCCCGCCATAGAGGTAATGTGCAAACCATCTTCTGTATCGTTGTTGTAATCGTCTAAATCTAGCCTTGCAGTACGTAAGTAAAACTCGTATGCACGAGCTTCGTCGTTCAACTTTGCGGCCAATATGCTATGCACGCAAGGCGATAAGGAACTTTCATGTACCGTACGCGCTTCATAAAAATCGAAATTCCGTCTCAGCGTTTCTATGTCGTAATCATCCTCAAAGAAATACATGCCTTGTAACACGTCGGCTTGCTTAATAAAACACGACCTAAGAATCCGATCCCAACTCCATTTTTGGTTGATTGGCCGATCTTTACCCGGTAAATCTTTAACTAAAACTTGTTCTTTGTCTAAATAGCCGTCTTGCTGGAGAAAAATCCCTTTTTCTGCATCTGTCGGATAATACATCTTGTCAATGATGCTTGTCCAATCGGCAATTTCTGTATGATCAAAATTAATTCTCTGTAAAACTGTTACACACCGTTCTTCGTCTAATCTGTTAACAATGTCTATCGCTTCTATTGCGTATTTTAAACACCAAGTTGCCATGGTACTGGTGTACCAATTGTTGTTTACATTGTTTTCGTATTCATTAGGCCCGGTAACTCCGAGCATCACAAACTGATTTTTATCTTCGCTCCAATTAACACGTTGTTTCCAAAACCGCGCAACTGCGATAAGCACTTCCAAACCATAGTCTACCAGATAATTTTCATCTCCGGTATACCGTATGTAGTTAAAAATTGCATAGCTAATGGCTCCGTTTCTGTGGATTTCCTCGAAGGTAATTTCCCACTCGTTATGGCATTCTTCACCATTTATGGTTACCATTGGGAATAAAGCGGCGCCCTTATCAAAGCCTAACTTCTCAGCATTTTCTATTGCTTTGTCTAATTGGTTGTATCGATAAATAAGCAAGTTTTTACTAACTTGTTGGTTAGCGGTTGCCAAATAAAACGGTACGCAGTAGGCTTCCGTATCCCAATAAGTAGAACCACCATACTTTTCTCCGGTAAAACCTTTAGGGCCGATATTCAACCGATCATCTTTACCAGTATACGTTTGGAAGAGTTGAAAGATATTAAATCGAATCGCTTGTTGCGCAGATACATCTCCATCTATCACGATATCGCTTTGTTGCCATTTGTTTTCCCAAGCATTTGCTTGTACTTTCCTTAAGGCCTCAAAACCGGCTTCTCTTGCTAACGCAATGACTTTTTTACACGCGGCTAAAAGTTCTACTTTAGGATGGTTTTCAGAAGTTACATTCGCTGCCAGTTTCGTTAACACTATTTCCTCATTGGCTTTAACAGCTAGGGTAAAAACCTGACCAACAAATTTCTCTCTTCTAATCTGCTGAACATCAGGGGTTAACACCTTGTTGTTTTTACTCACGGACATAAAGGTTCCGGTGCAGGCATGAAAATCTGTTTTTTTAGTCGCTAAGGTTAAATAGCTTTCCTCGTCTGAGAGCTCATCTCCAATAAAATCCCAAAATTTCTCGTCGTAATTGCTGTCTTGATTTTTAACATCGCCATTTAAGAAGGGCATTAGTGTAATTTCACCATCAAAATTTAGCGGAGTAATGCTGTAGGTAAGTGCAGAAAGCTCGTCATTGGCAATGCTGCAAAAACGGGTAGATTTTATTTTGATAGACTTTCCACTCTCAAAAGTGGCTGTAAAACTACGTTCTAAAATACCGTGTTTCATGTTTAGAACACGAGTAAAATCTGCAACTTTTACCTTAGCCAAGTCTAATATTTCTTCGCCAATCTTAACCTCAATATCAATCCAAGTGGCTGCATTAAGTACCTTTGCAAAATATTCTGGATAACCATTTTTCCACCATCCTACTCTGGTCTTGTCTGGATAATAGATGCCAGCCAAGTAATTTCCTTGTAGGGTTTCGCCAGAATAGCTTTCCTCGAAATTAGCCCGTTGCCCCATACGGCCGTTGCCTATGCTAAAAATACTCTCGGATATTTTATTTAAAAGTGGATCGAAACCTTTTTCGATAATATTCCACGCATCTGCTACAATGTAATTTTTCATAATTATAGTATCAAGTAGTTAGTATCAAGTATCAAGACAACAGCTTGTCACCTAACCTACAGCCTTGTTTATAGCCTCTTTAAATCTTCTACTGTTAATTTATCTACACCACTTACCACCAAAGTTGCTTCAGTAAGTATGCTTTTGTCACCTATCCCAATGGATTTCATCCCTGCATTTATCGCTGCCTGAATACCCGCAACTGCATCTTCAAATACCACACATTGTGCAGGCTCGAAGCCTAAAAGTTCGGCACCTTTTAGAAAAACTTCTGGATCAGGTTTAGACTTGCTCACCATGTTCCCATCTACAACCTCATCGAAAAAATGACTGAGCTTCGTGTTTTTTAGGATAATGCTGGAGTTTTTACTCGCCGACCCTAAAGCCAATTTATAGCCACTTTCTATCAAAGCTTTCAAAAATTCTTCTACTCCAGGCAATACTTCTGCAGGGGTCATTTTATTGATCATATCTACATACCACCCATTTTTAAGTGTGGCAAGCGCTTTTTTCTCTTCCAGAGTTTTGGTGAGGTTGCCCCAAGCAAGAATTTTATCCAGACTTTCCATTCTGCTAATGCCTTTTAATTCTTCATTTTGGGCTTCTGTAAAATCAAAACCCAGTTGATTGGCAAGCTGTTTCCAAGCTTTATAATGATAACCTGCGGTATCTACCAGCACGCCGTCAAGATCGAAAAGGCAAGCTTTGATTGAGATTTGAGTTGGGAGATCTGAGATTTGAGACATAAGATGTAGGTTGCGGGTTGTAAGTATTTTATGGTTAAAATTTCGGTGGGATATTTTAAAGATTTTGGCTTGTACACCTTTAGCAGGAAACTTTTAACCCATAACCTTTAACCTATTTCCCATCGCCTATTCAAGTTCCAACACCAAAGTGGTATGTGCTGGTATTTGAATGTTTTTAAAATCGAGGAGTTGCCCGGTGACGATGTTTTTTGCTTTAGTTATCCCAGCGGTTCTTTCTGAGAAGCGATCGGTTGCCAAAGTTATTTCCTTCTCATTACCATTTACAATAACCATTACGGTGCCTTTTGGACTCCCTTCGTTGTATCTGAAATAAACATATACCTCGTCTTTCGGTAGATAATGCATCAATTTACCGGTTTGCAAGGCTTCGCTACGTTTACGAAAATTCGCCAAAGTTTTTACAAAATTGAACGCTTCATTTTCTTTTTCGGTTCTTCCAGCGGCTGTAAATGCATTTTGTTTATCACCCTTCCATCCACCAGGAAAATCAGACCTAACCAAACCGTCTGGATTAGAATAATTTTTCATTAAGATTTCAGTGCCATAATACATTTGAGGAATTCCGCGCATGGTTAACAATATTGCCATTCCAGATTTGTATCTGTCCAAGTTTTCATTAACCATCGAGTAAAACCGACTCATATCATGGTTATCTAAAAAGATGCTGTTTTTGGTAGGATCTTTATAAAGAAAATCGAGCGCAAGGGTTGAGTATAAACGATTGACGCCATCATTCCACCCACTTTTACCGTTGAGGGATTCATAAATAGCATCTTTTAGAACCGCATCTGTAATGCCAGGCAACTGGGTATCAAACCCTCTATTTACGGTGTTGCCACCAGTAAAGAACGCCTGACTTGCAACCGAAGAAACGAGAGTCTCGCCAAAAACAGAAAGATTTGGAAATTCATCATGCAGCTTTACCGCCCAATCAGCCATAAATTTAGCATCATTATATGGGTAGGTATCTAATCTTAAGCCATCTATCCCAGCATACTCTATCCACCAAATGTGATTTTGTGTAAGGTAATTTTGCACGTAAGGATTGCCCTGGTTTAGATCTGGCATGCTTGGAACGAACCAACCATCTAACATCTGCTTCTTATCAATAGCCGCAGCATATGGATCCATAACAGGTTGATCTCTATAATTGGTTTGCGTATAAACAGGCCATTGATGCACCCAGCTTTTCATGGGCATATCTTTAAAAAACCAATGGCCAGTGCCAATGTGGTTGTGCACCACATCTTTAATAACTTTTAAACCTTTTGCGTGGCACTCATCGACAAACTTTTTATACAGTGCGTTGGTACCGAAACGAGGATCTATTTTGTAATGATCGGTAACTGCATAGCCATGATAGGATGCCAAAGGCATGTCGTTTTCTATGGCAGGAGTCATCCAAACGGTGGTGACACCCAAATCTTTTAGATAGTCTAGGTGATTTATAACACCTTGTAGATCTCCACCATGACGATAATACATGCTGTCTCTACTGAATTTAGTTTCCGCCATGCCAGTTACAACATTGTTGCTACTAT
Organism: Pedobacter sp. UYEF25; assembly: GCF_054061655.1. Taxonomy (NCBI): domain Bacteria; kingdom Pseudomonadati; phylum Bacteroidota; class Sphingobacteriia; order Sphingobacteriales; family Sphingobacteriaceae; genus Pedobacter; species Pedobacter sp. UYEF25. The sequence continues at coordinate 10,082 of NZ_JBSSEL010000011.1, forward strand.
CTCCATCGCTAAAACGATCTGGCATCAACAAATAAATAAAATCTTTTTGCGTTACTCCTTGAATGCGAGTTTTAGCGTTGTTTCTTAAACGTAACTCATAAGTAGAGTTAAGACTTTTTTCACCTTTGGATGAAAAAGTGATTGCGAAACTACCAGGTTTTGCCGCAGCAGAAATGTTAAGATCTAAGAATAAATAATTCGGATTTTCTACCTTGTTTACTTTAACTAAACTAACACCAGGATATTTTAGCGAAACGGTTTTAGACCCAATTTTTTCACCGTGCACCAACAACTGAAGCTTAGGGTTGTGCATTCCTGCGAACCAAAACATAGGCTCTATCCGCTCTATGTTAGGGATTTGTGCAAATAAATTTGCGGATAACGCAATAGTAAAAATTAAACTAATCAACCTCTTCATCACTTCTGTTTTTTAAAATTTAGCACAAAGCATATTTAGACAGTCTATTCGAAGACGGTTTCAAATTTGCTATAATGTGTGTATTGGTTAAAAAAGATGCCTACAAGCCTATTCAAAATCGTCAATCTTTTGATGGGAGGCTAGCAGAACGAAAATTTAAGTCCTGCAAAATTATCTTTTGCAGGACTTAAATTAATTATTGCTTCTCTACCTTATAAGTACCGGTTTTCCCGTCGGCATTAAGGGTTAAAGAAATGTTGTAGGTGCCAGCACTAGTTATTTTAATATTATCGCCACCATCGCCAATGTTGGTTCCCCAATCGTGGTCTTTTCTAAATTTCATTTCCCCTGGCTGGAGCGGCAAGGTGATTTTCCAAGTGTTACTTCCGTCGTTAATGAATTTCATGTCTAGTTCTTTGTAAGAGCTAAGACCTGTAGGCCAATCTGAAGGCGTTGCACTTCCTACTGCTGCCCAAACGAGAGGCGTAATGGTTATTGTCTTTTCATTTAAATCTACCACCAATTGTTTTGCTCCAGAGGTAAGAGATGTTAGATTATCACCAGAGGAAGCACTAATTTTACCACCGCCTGCATCGCCATAAGCAACATCCCATTTTTTCTGAGGGGTGATTTTAAACTCGCCACCATCAAAAGGTATGATACCTGTATAAATGCCATCTCCTGTTGGAGATATTAAACTATCTGCAGTAGATGGATTCCAGCCCTGATAATTGCCAGGAACATAAATCCACGCTGTAAGTGGAAACGGTTTAGCGCTTATGGTAAGCACATTACTGTAAACAGGTGCAACAGTATTAGATATAGAAGATTTTACACGTACTTCGATATCACTATTAACCGCACTAGAAAGTTTTAACCCTAACAGTAGGTTGTTAAAATCTAATCCGTTAAAAGCTTTTGTAGTTGCGTTTGTCTCTAAAATGGTTTCACTAGGTTTTTCGAAATTTGTTCCTTTAGGCGCTATTTGCAATACATTGCTTACCGCGGCTTTGAAACCAAAATTAGCACTAGCCATGTTAAAGGTCACAACGTCTTTGGTGAGCATAGATTTATCTACCACTACGGTAGATGTAGAGGCCTTTAAATCGCCTGAAGAACCACTGGTTGCAACTGTTCTGTTTTCGTCTTTTTTACAAGACCATAGGGATAAAGCAAGAAAGCTAAATGCCAATGATTTAAAAAGTATACTTCTCATAATTATAAATTAACGGTTAATAACCAGGATTTTGAGTTAAATTTGGATTGGCCAATAAATCTGCCGAAGGAATTGGGAACAAGTTTCTAGACGCTTGTAAACCTGACCCCACTTTTGTACCCCCTTTAAATGGCCACAAATAATCTCCGCTTGTAAACTTACCAAACCTAATTAAATCTGTACGGCGATGAGCTTCCCAATATAATTCTCTAGCATTTTCATCTAAGAAGAAATTAGTATTGATAGAAGTTACGTTGCCAGAAGCATTTCCGTAAGCACGTTGACGAAGTAGGTTTACATAAGTAACAGCTTGAGCTGTGCTACCACCGGAACCGCCTCTTGTAACTGCTTCACCATAAATTAAATACTGTTCTGCCAAACGGAATAAAGGAAAATCTAAAGAACTAAAAACGCCATTCAAAGATGCAGGTGTAGCGCCATTGGATGTCACGTTCTTAAATTTGGTCACACGTAAACCATCTGTAAATACGCCAATGTCTTCTACATTTTCTTTGGTACCGAAAAACATGGCACGTTTATCAGTATTTCCACTTGGATCAGCAAACACAGCAGGCAGGTTTTGCCTTGTTCTATTACCGACCCAACCACCACTAGGAACTCCAAACGAGGCTGGATTCATATCGCCGTTTAAGGCAGCATTAATTAAGAAAGTAGTCCCTCCATAATTCGTACCCTTAACGCCATCATAAGTAATACTTAGAATCGTTTCTGGATTGTTCTTATCATTATCCGCCATAAAAAGACTTGCATAATTAGACTTTAACGAATATCCAGAATTAATCACCTTAGTAGAATAAGTAATGGCATCAGTGTATCTTGGAGCGCCCGAGTAAACCTCTGCATTTAAATAAAGTCTTGAGAGAAGTGCCCAATCTGCAGCTTTATCTGCCCTACCATATTCATTCGTTTTCGGTTCAGCTAAATCCGGCTCAATGGCTTTCAATTCAGATTCGACATAATTAAATAAATCTTTTCTGGTGGTTTGCTTAGGTGCAACCTTACCAATTTGATCGTTTTCTGTGATGAATGGCGGATTTCCAAAAGCATCTAACAATACCCAATATTGAAATGCGCGCAAGAAACGGGCCTCAGCTCTATATTTGGTTATGTTTGCTGCATCGGCACCGGTAATATTTCTGCTTACTAATTTTTCTGGCGTGCTCTCGCGAAGAAATTCGTTAGAGACGGTAATTTGGTAAAGGCTCCTTGCGTATAGCCCCTTTAAGAAAACGTTGTCTGCCGACCATTGACTTTTATCCAAGTCTGGGATGCCGATATCTCCCCATGCACAAATGGCTTCATCAGTGGTTAACTCTTGAGAGGTCCAGAACAACCTGAGAAAGTCAGAGAATCCCGCATCGATACCGCCTAAATCGCTGGCGTCCGAACCGCTAGAACTTGTCAAGGCATAACTTGCATACAATTTTACCAAGCTTTGTTTGTAACCTGCCGCAGTGGCGTAGACCGCTTGGTCGGTTACATCATTGGTTGGCAACACGGTGAGCGAATCCTTTTTACAGCTAGACATTGCCAAAAAAGAAAACCCGATAGCCAGTACTAATTTTAGTGAATTTTTCATCTTCATTTTTTTTTTAAAATCCAACATTTACACCCAAAGAGTAAGTTCTAGGTCTTGGGTAGATGCTATAATCTATTCCGCTAGCAATTTCTGGGTCTAAACCTTTGTATTTAGTTACGGTAAAAACGTTTTGACAGTTTGCAGATAGCGTTAAATTTCCGCCCCCATTTTTCTTTAGTTTACCAAAATTGTAGGAGATGCCTGCATTATCCATTTTTAAGAATGAGGCATTCTGAATGTAATAATCACTCAAATACTGATTGCTTTGAAAGTTTGTAAACAAAAAATCAGAAACGGTATTGTTTATTAATCCAGCAGGGTTTAAGATATTTGTTTTGATTCCTAAATTTGAGGACACATTATCATATACATAGTTTCCAAAATTAGCTCTCAACGCTGTGCTTATTGTTAATTTTTTATAAGTAAACGAAGTAGTGTAACCCAAAGTAACTACAGGATCTCCCGACTTATAAAAATATTGATCGTTTGTATTGATGATGCCATCTCCATTTAAATCAGCATAAACCCCTTCTAGTGGTTTACCGTTCGTATCGTATACTTGTTTATACACATAAAAAGCTTGTGGTGTCTGGTTAACCGCATTGTAAGTCAAAACAGTTCCAGTTCCTCCGGCAATTGTGCCAGCTGGTACCGGACTAGTTACGCCTTTTGTTAGGGTTAAATTGGTAACCTTGCGTTTGTTGTAAGCGCCGTTAACACCCATTGTCCAGTTAATATTTTCGCTTCGGATAAGAGAAACATTTATATTAGCTTCCAATCCTCTCACATCCATATTGCCCACGTTTGTAGTTAGCAAATTGCTAAAGTTTGTTCCTATCGGAACATTTACTGTACTCAATAAATCTTTTGTTTTTTTATAATATGCATCAATGCTACCATAAACTTTGCCATCTGCAAAACCATAATCCAAACCAGCATTGTAAGTTGTGGTACTTTCCCATCTCAAATCAGGATCATACGCTGCAGGACTATAATAGTTATAAAACGTATTTCCAACTTGATACTGTCCGTTATTGCTACTGTTGTAATATTTAGGCAGGTAATTGTAATTGCCAATGCCGTCTTTATTACCAGTTTGGCCATAACTTAGGCGCAATTTCAGATCAGACAATACCTTACTGTCTTTAAGAAAATCTTCGCCTATAGCTCTCCAAGTAAAACCTACCGAAGGAAAATATCCCCACCTATCCTTTGGAGAGAATCGAGAAGAAGCATCTGCACGCATGGTACCCGATAAGATGTATTTATCAGACAGGGTGTAGACAAATCTACCATAGTAAGAAAGCAACTTATTGGCCTCTACAGAAAAAGGAAATGTTGGTGTAGTTAAAATTTCCCCCGTTCCTTTATAAGTTGGAAGTCCATAGTTGGTAGTTGAATTGTCGTAATAGCCATAACCTGCGGTCACATCAAATTTGCTATTAATGCTTGATACGTTTTTAGTGTAGTTTAAATAAAACTCAGAGAATTTATCAGATTCTGTATTCAATCTATTTCCGTAGAAACCGTTTGTCGAATTGCTTTGAGCAGCAAACGTTGGAACTCTCGTAGCTCCCGTACCTTTAGAAACATCGTATCCCAAGTTTAGGTTGGCATGTAGTTCTGGCAAAAAGTGGAAAGAGTAATCTAACTGGATGTTGCCGAAACTGCGCTCGGAACTTCCGTTATTATCTTGAAGTTTAATTAATCCAAGAGGATTTCGAGGCGCATTTGGGTTTGGCACATTGCCTTGCAACCATTCATAATATCCGCCATAATTATTATTGCCAGAAAAAACTGGCTGAGTAGGATCAAATGATAAGGCTGCACCGATAGCGCCAGTGTTTGCGAAATGTGAATCGGTTAAAGACCCCTTTAAATTTAGGTTTACCTTTAAGTGATCCGTAAAAAACTTTGGACTCAAATTAATTGATCCCGTAGCCCGGCGTAGTTTATCTGTAATCAACAATCCGCTTTGGTCTAAATAACCGGCTGAAACACGATAAGGAACGTTTTTTAATGTTCCTGAAATGCCGAGTAAATTATCAGTAGAAAATGAATGTTGAAAAATTTGATCTTGCCAATCTGTATTGGACGTTCCCAATAATGCTTTTTGTGCGGCACTGCCATTTGCGTTCACATAATCACGAACCTGGGCCGCAGAAAGCACATCCACTTTCTTGGATACGGTTCCAACTGAATTTATCGAATTAAGAGTGATCACTGGAGCGCCTGCTGTACCTTTTTTTGTAGTAATTAAAATTACACCATTTGATGCACGAGATCCGTAGATCGCTGTTGCGTTTGCATCTTTTAGAACAGTGAAAGTTTCTATATCATCAGGATTGATCAATGTCAAAGGACTTGGTGCGTTGCCAATACCATCGCCGCTAAACGGCACCCCATCAACCACGATAAGTGGATCATTACTTGCGTTTAAGGATGCACCGCCACGAATCCGAATCTGACTGCCAGAAAATGGTCCACCACTTTTAATAATGCTAACACCAGATACCTTCCCCTGAATTAATTGTTCTGGAGAGGTAACGGGACCTTTTTGAAAGTCTTTAGAATTTACCGTAGTAATTGCTCCTGTTAAATCTTTCTTCTGTGCTGTTCCATAACCAATTACCACCACTTCGTTCAGTTTTTGCGCATCAGGCTCAAGTTGAAAATTTAGCGTGTTATTGCCGCTAACGCTTGCTGGCTTTTCTAATGTTTTATACCCTATAAAACTTACGGCTAACGTTACAGAGCCACTTAGACCCGTTAGTTTAAAATTACCGTTTACATCTGTGCTGGTACTTTTTGTGGTTCCCTTAACCAAAATACTGGCTCCGGGCAAACCGCCTCCAGTTTCATCAGTTACCTTGCCACTTACCGATCCGGTTTGTGCATTTACCACTAATGCCGAGAAAACAAGCAACATCAAAAGCGCTTGTTTAAACAGGTATAGTTTTCTCATAATTATTTGCATTTTAAGATTAAAAATTCGATTAGATAAAACAGTGTTTTACACTCTGGCCTAATTTACACCAGTATTTTAGATTTAAAAATAAAATATAAAACTTTTTATAAAAATTACTTTTTGCGCAGAAAGCAAGCCAAGTTTGCATTAACTTTTATGAGAAATAGTAATATAATAAATTTATAACTATTTGATTATTAATTTATTAAATAATACTAAAACGTTTTAAGATGTGTACTTTTTACACTAAGTATTTTTTTTCCCGAAAAAATGGGAACGTTCCCGATTTTTATTAGATTTTCATCCCATTTATCGGGAACGTTCCCGATAAATATTGGAAATTCTGCGTATTTTACACTAAGTGACAATTTTTTTTATCAAAAATCACTCTGGAATTTACCCCTAAAAAGCTGTAAAAACTAGGAATTAGAAGTGGATTTCCTAAGCACAATTTTAGACTTCAACACCACCTGTTTTGGCTTAAGACTGTCTGCCTCTCCATCTAACATTTCGAACAACAAATTTGCAGCTGTTTCGCCGATTTCAATTGCAGGTTGGGTAATTGATGTTAACGATGGATTGAGTAATGGCGCGATTTCCAGACTAGAGAAACTGATTACCTTTAACTCTTCTGGAATTTTAATGTCTAGCTCATAACACGCGTAATAAGTGGCAAAAGCCAATCGCTCCACCGAAGCAAAAATCCCTTCTGGTTTTAAATGTGTCAATACATCAATTAAAATCAGCCGATTTTCCTCGTAATTATTGCTACAATCGATGACCAACTCTTCATCAAAATCAATCCGATGCTTTTCTAATGCATCTTTATAACCCTGCATACGCGTTTTGCCAATAGATAGATTTTTATTTACTACCAAATAGGCAATCTTCTCACAACCCTGCTCTATTAAATGCGCGGTAGCCATAAAACTACTCTCATAATCGTCTGTTAAGACACGAGCCGTTTGAATGTCTTCATAAACCCTATCGAAGAAAACCAAAGGAAGTCTGTTTATCCCTAAATTATTTAAATAATTATGATCATTCGCCTCGCCAGATACAGACATTATAATTCCATCTGCCCTACCGTTGTGCAAGTGGTTAATGAAGTTAACCTCCTTTTCGTAATCGTCGTCGGTTACATAAATTAAAATATGGTATCCATTTTCCCTGGCTACCCGTTCGATGCCGTGTATCGTTTGAGAAAAATAATTATTTGCAAGTTCAGGAACGATTACGGCGATTGTTTTGCTTTTTTGCTCTCGCAAATTGCTAGCGTAGTGGTTTGGTTGATAATTCAACTCCTTTGCTTTAGCCAATATACGCTCTTTTGTAGCCTCACTTATTTCCTTATTTCCCCTAAATGCCCTAGAGATGGTGGAGGTGGATAAGCCCAGAGCCTCGGCAAGCTGTTTGATGTTGATACTATCCATTTGATATTTCAGGCGATATTAAACAAAGTTAATTAGATAACGTTCCTTGTACGGCATTACATCTTTTTTAAAAAAAATTTGTTAACACCCAAAAATCGATAGTCAAATTGCAGACACAAATATATTCCAAATATTAAAAACAAAAGTCCCTAAGTTTGTATTACTACGTATACACCCTATTTTTAAACGCAAAAAAGGGTGGGAAGCATGGAATTATGAACAAAAAAATATTGATTGCAGATGATGATGAAGGGATCGTTGATGCAGTGACCATGATTTTAGAAGTGATGGGCTACGAGGTGGAGTCTACTTATAATGGCGGTGAGGTGTTGGCAGCCGTTGAAAGCCGTCCAGATTTGATTCTTTTAGACATATGGATGAGTGGCTATGATGGAAGAGACATTTGCAAAGCCTTAAAAAGCAATCCAAAATTAAAAGACATCCCTGTATTAATGATTTCTGCAAGCAAAGGAATAGGGCAATCTGCGCTAGATTCTGGTGCGAATGATTTTATGGAAAAGCCTTTTGAAATGGATGTGCTGTTAGAGCGAATAGACCGTTTGATTAATTAAATCTGTTCTCAGAACAAAAAAAAACTTTTAATAGATTAAAATCCAACACCAAATCAAAATATAAGTGCGCAAACTTTTTTTGGGCTATTCTCCGCTCCTTATATGGGTCAAAATCGAGTCTCCTACAAATTGATCTTTTGATTATTTAAAGAACCAGGTGATTGATTAATGAATGAGCGGTTTTGAACATTTAATGTGTTTCGAAAGCACAAGAAACAACTTTCAAGGTGCGTTTATTGTCTCTTAAAAATTAATTTTTTTAGGACATTCGAAGTACGCTCACGCCCTACAAAGTTTTAAAGTCCTTTTTTGGCACAGCCTCAACTTAGGTTTTCCGCCCAATGTATTTGTGTTCGATTCAGTAATTGACAGATGAAATAGTCTGCAAATCTATCTAGAGGGTATTTAAGCTTCGCTCAAAACTTTGTGCAGATTACACCAAGAAAAAAGCCTGAACTATTCTAAGACTTTAGTCTCTTTACTTTACCGCGCGAAACCGTAAACGTTTTGAGGTGGTCTATTAGGGGTTCAATATCAACTTTTTAATTAATTCCCAACTAAAACCTCTAGCAATCCAAAAGCCTTTAAAGGCTTATCCCCGAAATATTAAAATAAAATACTATATTTTTACATCTTAAATTATACTTAAAGCGCGCTCTTACCATCTTTTATACATGTCAATAAATCAATTAAATAGGCTGAATAAACGCCATTTTAAAGAAAAAAATACTTTTTGGCCCGAATGGATTGGTAGCGCTTCCAATTTCTCTTTAGAGTGTCGCATATTCCATTCGATTACAATTTGTTTAATTGTTTTGGACATTTTATACATTCCCTATAATTTGCATGCAGGCCTTTATACAGCGGCTATTTCTAATGTTTTAATCGGTTTATTCTTTTCTTATCAATATTACCAATCAAGATATCGAGGCAAATCCCATAGTAACATTGCTTTTGGTTTAATAGGCATATTGCTTTTTGGTGTTAATTATTTTCTAATGTCTGGGATTGATGGTTCTACCGATTTGATTTGGCCAGTTTACCTGCTATTTATCCTTGCAATCTCTCCTTACAATCAGCACTTTAAATGGTTAGTCCTGTATTTAATTTCCTTTTTTATCATCCATCTTCTTGCATATAAATTTCCTTTTTTGGTGCAGCACCCTTTCCTTGCCGGTAGAGATCAATTTTTAGACCGGGTAACGGTATTTCCTATTCCTATCGTAGTTATTTATTTCATTATCACTTTTATTAGGAAGCGTTACGATAAAGAAAAAAAAGTAACGGAAGAAAAGTCATTTGCGTTAAAAGCAAGTAACGAACAGATTTTACTACAGAAAGACCAGCTTGAGCAAAGCAACTTGGAGAAAAACAAGTTGTTGTCTATCATATCACATGATCTTCGTTCGCCACTCATCAACATACAAACCTATTTAGAACTACTGCATAAATATGATTTAGGCAGTAAGGAGCGCGCGGGCTTGGAGAAAACTTTGCTTACATCTACCAGTCATGCCATCGAAATGCTTTCCAACTTGTTGAACTGGTCAAAATCTCAAATGGATGGTGCGAATGTACACCTCAAAGATGTGAATCTTCTCGACACCTTAACCACTACATTGGAAATTGAGAAAATCCATGCTGCTAAAAAAGAAATTACGCTCAGCTATCAAATACCCTCGGCAATTTTGGTGACGGCTGATGTTGACATGCTGCAACTGGTTATCCGTAACCTGCTCAGCAATGCCATTAAATTCACACCGAACGGAGGCTGGATCCAGATTAAAGCAGCATTAAATGGGAACGAATGTAAAATTATGGTGAAAGATAATGGAAAAGGTATTCCCGAAGATAAACGGGAAAAGATTTTCAGTATTAAAGCACAACCCGATTATGGTACAAATAATGAAAAAGGCGTAGGCTTAGGTTTAGCCTTATGCAGAGAATTTACAGAACGACAAGGAGGAAGAATCAGTTTTGAAAGTACAATGGAACAAGGGTCTAGCTTCTTCGTTGTTCTGCCGGCGGTTAAAACTCAGATTAGTAAAGCCTCAAAAAAGAATTAATATAGAAGCAACAGTCTAACTACCTTTTTAAGTTAAATATTATTTTGTTTTTGATAAGCGATGATGTTGCTATTTTTAATCTTTTGATTTTTAAGGCAGGTTATTCTTTGGCTTTCTCATGTTGAAACAGGCGCAACTGTAACGGAAATTGATAATTGCCTAATGAATGGCATGCCTTTAAAACCACCAGAACTAAGCAATGAACCTGCCCATTTAACAAGCTCATTTTGGTAGGGCCGCTAAATCAGTGGAGTAAACACTCTATGGCTTTCTATTTTCTCCGATATTGGCTCACAAGAACGTTAGATCTCTTCAGGTGTGATTGAAATTTAACTGACTTCTGACACCTCACTACTGATTTCTCTTTACTGCGCGCTCAAATTTCTGTAAATTTGACTTACATGGCAGATGCTGTTTCCCAACCCATCAGAAAAATCATACACGTAGACATGGATGCATTCTATGCTTCCGTAGAACAGCGTGATTTTCCAGAATATCGAGGCAAGCCGCTTGTTGTCGGCGGTCAGCCAGACAGCAGAGGTGTGGTTGCGGCAGCAAGTTATGAAGCGCGCCAATATGGAATAAAATCTGCAATGCCATGCAGTCAAGCCTATCGATTATGCCCAACAGCCATTTTCGTTTATCCAAGATTTGAAGTATACAAAGAAGTTTCTAAAAGTATCCGCGCCATCTTTTTTCGGTACACAGACTTGGTAGAACCGCTTTCTCTAGACGAAGCTTATTTAGATGTGACCGAAGATAAACTAGGTATAGGTTCTGCTTTAGAGATTGCTAGAAATATTAAAAGAGATATTAAATATGAGCTTGCCTTAAATGCATCAGCAGGTGTGTCTACTAATAAATTTGTTGCAAAAGTAGCTTCAGATTTAGAAAAGCCCGACGGCCTGACTTTTATCGGCCCCTCTAAAATTAAGGGCTTTATGGAACGGTTGCCGATAGAGAAATTTTATGGCATTGGTAAAGTTACTGCAGCAAAAATGAAAGCCATGCAGATAGTTACGGGAGCGGATTTAAAGAGACTTTCAGAAGCGCAACTTAAAGCCATTTTTGGTAAAGCCGGAGATTATTACTACCATGTGGTTAGGGGAATAGACCACCGACCGGTTAGGCCACACAGAGCAACAAAGTCTGTAAGTGTGGAAGATACGTTGCCAGAGAACACAAGTGACTATGTGGTGCTGAGTGCTATTTTAGTACAGCTTAGCGAAACACTCTCCACCCGTTTGCGCAAACAATTTTTACAGGGAAGAACAATTACCCTAAAAGTAAAATTCGGCGATTTTACCATCATCACTAGGAGCAAAACCATAAGTGTAGCTGTGAACGAACAAACGCATATTCTGAGTCATGTTGCAGAACTATTGAGTTTTGTAGAACTAAAAAACAAAGAAGTGCGCTTATTGGGCATTTCGATTTCCAGTTTTAAAGAAAAAAACCAGACCGAAGCGCAGATTATCCAATTAGAATTCGATTTCTAGCGGTTGAGCAAAATTAAAAAAGCGCTGCCACAACAACGCTTTTAAGCTGACGGTTTTGAAGCAATAAATTTATTTATTCATCTCTTTTTCAAGCATTTTCATAAAGAAACCACCAACCACACTACGCGCTTTAAAATTCTCTCTAATGCCGGTGTTAGAGTCGTAGAAATCATTTAATGGCACCCTCGACTCTGTTTCTAAAGCAAACTTATAAACTGGATCAATCAGCTTTTCGAAATCTTGCTGAGTCGGCGCGAAAGTGGCCGTCCATAAAATCCAATCGTTTTTGGTGTACGCTTTCCTGCTGTCGAGCGGTAAGCCAAATTTATTTTGTTTGCCTAGATAATAGTTAACCTCAGTATCGTAAACACTTTGCGGAAAAAGCTTCAAATCCAATACTTTGTCCCAAACTAGATTGTACTTTTGGCTCCAAGTATTTTTATCATTGAATGTCAACGCATAATGGTCCCCTGCATCGGCCATCTGCATCCACTTCTTAACCATGCCCTCTGCAATGGCTCTGTATTTATTTGCCGTTTCGGTTTTACCAAGTGTTTCTGCCATTTGTGCATAACATGCAATTCCGACAATCGCTTTTATGGATAAATTTGCATTTCTCGCCAAGTGTCCAGCGAAATCATCTGTACAAAGTTGTGTTTTAGGATCTAATCCTTCTTGACTTAAATAGTTGGCCCAGATTGATAATGTTTTCCAATGTTTGTCTGCATATTTTGCGTTTCCCTGGGCCTTGGCGATTGCCGCTGTAAGAATAATCATATTGCCCGACTCTTCTATCGGCATTGGTTCCCCATAGGTCTGTCCGTTGGCAAGTGGATAGGTACCTAAATCGTGGGCTGCCCAGGGATGAGGATATTTTCCTGTTTCACTAAAATGAAAAATACCGTTTAACATTCCCTGCAGAAGCTGTGGATTGTAGATTAGATATAACGGCGCAGACGGGTAAGTAACATCCACCGTGTTGATGAAACCGCCACTATTATTTTCCTTTGACAACCATAAAATTTCGTGACCCGGACTTCGAACCAAGGCATGTGCTGCAATACTTTGACGATAAGCTAATACGCAAAGATCTGCATATTTTTTACCACCTGCGCTCATGGCCTCCGCGTACATGCTTTTGTTAAAGTCATCGCATTTTTTTAAGACAGATGCGTAGTCGGTATAAGCATCAGTCAATTGGCTTTCTATGGTTTCCTTTCCAGAGGTGTTCCACCAAGGCCTTAGTTTGGCATTAAAATATTCAACGGCATAGATCTCATCATAGCCTAACTCAATCATCTTTTCTACCGGCTTTTTACCCACTGATCCAAAGGACAATACAGTATTTAAAGAAAGCATCGTTCCAGACTTCGCGGTAGTGGTTGTTCTATTGTTAACGAATGTGCTCACCGCTTCTTTTTGGCTGGTAATAAATTGAACGGCGTCGCGGCTTTTGGGTACTGCCACGCAGAAATAGCCCCAGTCAATTCTTCTATCGTCGCCAGTTTTTTGTAAAATGGGCTGCTCTACCGTTCCAGCTTTCAGGATGGAAAGTTTTGCAGTGCTATACTGTTTTGTATTCACTTTTTGACTAGACTGATCTACCGCGATATCTGTAGATGCGCCTAGAAATACCTTCACCTGGTGGTTTTCTCCATCGTTTGCATCTACTGAGTAAGACACATAAGAAACTGGTCGGGCTAAAATCCCCAGATCATTTAGCAAAAGTGGAGAGGTAAATGTTAATTTTAAATTTATTGCACCACAAGTAAATTTATAAATGGTTTGAGTCGCATTTAGATCAACGCTTGCTTGTTTTGCCAATTGCATTGGTTTTCCCTTGTCTTCTATTTTCTCTACCAAACCGAAATCTAGATACCGGCCGCCAGCACTGTTCATTAAATGGATGGCAAGTACATTTTTTCCGTCTGTTAATGACGCTACTTTACCAAGAGGAATCAACTCAAAACTATTGGTCCAACCTTGCTTTTTATAAACTCGCTTGCCGTTCAAAAACACTTCGACATTATCGTCGTGATTTAATTTTAGAAATAGATTCTTTAAATTCTTCACACTAGACAATTCAAAAGTTCTTCTTACCCAAATATTATCACTGTTCCACAGGGTCTTTACGTCTTTCGGATTATCCCCAATGGGAGACTTGCCTACCTTCCAACCCTTTACATCAAAATTGATATTAGTCCAATCTTTTTTGGGCTCTTGTTCTGTATAATTAACATTGAAGGCAGCCTCGTCGGTTGCAGGAAGAACGGTTTTATAATTGATTGTCTCAGCCCCCATAAACCGATACACATTTCCATCGACGCTGATTAAGCCAAGTAAGGACTGGTCTTTGCCGGTCCAATGGGCTGTGTTGGATTCGTTCAGTTTATCCGTATTGGACCAAATGCTAAAGTAGGTATCGTGTGTTATTAAGGGATAAGAGGGTGCTTTTCGTTCTTGTGCAAATGCTGTAAGGCAACAGGTTGTAAAGAAAATCAGCGAAGACAATTTAAGGTTTCGTGTGTGTTTCATTTTTGCTTTTTGATTTGTTGTAAATGATCAAATTTCTCATCGATCGATAATAAAAAAATACCCGAGCACTTGAACCCAGGTATCACCATTAATATTGTTAATTAAAATAAGTGTTAGGCTCTCCTTTTTATTAGGCGTCCATTCTGCCATTTGAAAGAGCCTTGATCCCTTATTTGCTTTAAATTAAATTTAATTAATAAATTGTAACTTACAATATCAATTAGCTTGTAAGTTACATGTTAATTATCGGGATTTTGGAAAACATCAAAATGATTTTTGCACCCAATCTATTGGTTTCTCCCATTCGATCCAATAATTGCGCGGGAAATCTAATTTTCACCATTAATATCCCGCAACGGATAATGTAGATTTCCTGAAGATGCTTTTCAAGAAAAACGAATATCGCCCAAAAAGAAAAATAATTTAACAAAAATGATCTATATTATCCGCGAACAGTATAAATAAGTGATATTTTTTCTAAAAAAAAAGACATGATTTTCATCATGTCTTCCTATATCACTCAAGACTAAAAAACTATTTTAATTATTTGTAAGTCTTATACAATTTCATGCTATTGAGTCTAAAATTTTGACAATTGGCTTCCATGGTGGCAGAAAATCCTAATGACACTTTGCTTGCGTTCGCAATCGTCATGCCAACTACAACATCAAGGGGCTGTGTACCGGTAAAACGGTAGTAAGATCCAACTGGTTTTGTAGGCACATCATTCACATCTGGTAGCATTCCACCCTCTGCCATGACCATGTAGGAGTTCCCTGGGCCATTAATCGTGTAATCATTGAAATTTGCACTCATATAATACGTGCCTGCTTTCAAATCCAACGTTTGGTATATTTTACCGTTGGTAATAAAGGCTTCACCACACCAAGATTCCATTGACATATTATCCCCGTCCACGCTACCCTGGTTATTAGGTCTCTGCTTAACAGCGTCGGTTACTGTCCAATCAGCTAAAACACCCCATCTGCTATCTTTTGATATAGTTTTAAAAGGCCTATTGACGTTTCGAAGGTAACTATCTGTAATCTCTACTAAAGAGCCGCCGGTTGTCACCTTTCGTGTTAACTGAACAACAGAACCTTTTGCAGTGACCAAATCTAAAGTTGCATCAAAAAATTTATTGGGAATGTATGTTTTTTCCGGATTTGCATCTGTTGAAGTGGTACCATCATGGAACGTCCATTTAAATGACTTAATAGTTGCCTTAGTGTCCGACGAAAATTTTACTGTATTTGCAACTGCAGTTTTTTCAGCGAAAAAATTCGCAACGCTGTCAGCAACAATTTTTATCGTAAGCAACTTCTTTGCAGTAGATCCATCTGCGCTGGTTGCCTTTAAGGTTACGTCGAAAATTCCTGGTTTAAGATAAACGTGTTCTGGCGAAACCGCTGTCGAAAGGCTATCATCACCAAAGCGCCATTCCAATTCTTTATAATCTTTGGATGTATTTTCAAATTTAAAAGTAAAAGGGTCGTCACCCGGCACAATGGCATAATCTACGAGTGGTCGATTTACACTTACCGGATCGACTTGAACATCGCCTTTCTTAGAACATGACAACAATGCCACAGTGCAGAAAAATAACACAAACGAAATGAGTAACTTATTCATGATTCTGATTTTTATTTTTATAAAAAATTTATTCTCGGACAAACGCTACTAAAAGCCTTAATTCTTTCTAGTAAAAGCCATCCCTTTAAAATCATACGCTCCCACATTCATAAAAAACTTAAGGATATGACTTCCTTTAGTGAGGTGTACCATAGACAAATTTGGTCTTAAATCTCCGTAAGCACCTGGCGTTTGATTACTTGCCAAAATACCACTGATATTTACATCATCCATAAATAAACTATATCGGCCATTCGTACCGGGGGCACCTATAATTGCGTTAAACTCATAATCACCTGTTTCTTGAACAACAACACTATAAGTCAGCCATTCGCCATCGCCAGTCCATCCAACAACATATTCAGGTGCGTTACCGCCTATATCTACTTCATCGGGTCTTCTAAAATCGCCTCCGTCTCTGCCACCATTATCGTGGTATGCTACACCTTCCCCACCCATATCGTAATAGGCCGCAAAAATGGTTGGAGATGTCTGACCAATTACACCAGAAATGGTAAATGGAGTTCCATTATATGGTCTGAATTTATCTTGCTCAAACACAACAACAACCGTTTTCTTAAGTGGGCTAATTTGAAACTTAGAAGGACTAGATAAGGTAAGTGCTAAAGCCACTTTCCTTCCCTTGATTAACATCAATTCTTTGAAATTTACCAGCAAATTAACACTAGCCGTATTTTTACCCGCTGCAAATGTGGTCTTTCCGACTTCCGTAGTGAAATTTTTAGCCGCCATCAAAACCGTATTTTGAAGCGTACCATTGCTCAACAGTGTATTTAACGTATCTGTATTTTTTACAGCTTCGACAGTAAAAGACGCGCCCGCCTCACCAGATAATACCAATGCTAAAGGAATAGACATATTTTGAGACCCCATAGAGTACTTAATCGTACCAGGGACATTTATAATACTTCCAGCATCACTAAAACTAACATAGTGCACATTTTGAGGAGCAATTGTCATTCCCGTATTAATAAGAACAATGGTGGTGCTTTTATTCGGTGAAAGCATATTTCCCTTCTTAGGGTCTATCAATTTAACTGCTAGAGCAACTTCTTTCCCGTAATTTAATTCCATAAAAGTACGGCTAACAACAAGGTCAAAACTCACGCTCTTCACCCCGAAGGCTACGTCAACGACTGGAGGAAGTGTAAATTGACCTTGATCTAAAGCCACCGTGCCCGCCGGCAATTTTCCTGCACTTATCAGTGTTCCAATTGTATCAGTAAGCCCAGCTAATTGCACGCTAAATGCCTGTGGAGACGCTCCAGAAAAGCTGATTTTTACCGGAATTACTAATTTGTCATTGTCGAGCGTTGCTACTGTGGTATCACTAATTTTTGTCATTTCATCAACCGTAAGGCTTACGTTATGTAAGTCTTGATTGACGATTGCTTTAGAAATAAGTTCGCGCTTACACGAGGCCATAAACAACATTATGACTAAAAAACCGATGTTCGTATATAAAATTACTCTTTTCATGATGAGATCTTTGTATTAGTTACTTTATCCGCCGAATCTATAAACCTATAATTTCGGCGGCTCAATATTAATTTGAAATCCAAACCCGCCCATCAAGCCCCCAACTGTCTTGACGTGGAATGTTAAACCAGCTTAAAATTTGGGTTGGAATGTCAGAATTTTTAGGAACTAAGTTACCCACACTTGCATTGCTAGGTGAGCAAATCAGATCTGTAAAACTTTCCCATTGATAAGGTCCTTGAAGCTGAAAATCGGCTGCAAAAGGGCCTTTATCTACAAACTTATCTCCTTGGCCTTCTATCATCGGCCAATATCCAACTAAATAATCATAATAAGGATGACTTTCATCCATAGTCGGATCGCAGGCATACTGTTTAATTACAGCCTCTGGAAGTGCTGTTTTCCAAATTTTAAATTCAGACATTTGAAGGTTTAGAATACCTTTGTTGCCGTCGATATCACCCGGTACCCAACCCAAAGTTAAAGGATCCATATTGTCATAATTGGGATTACCAGAAAGGCGGAAATCGTTCTTTGACGGCTGGGTAACAGAGGCGCCATCTTTATTGGTAATGCCTTTTACACCATCTGTATATAACCTGATGTACCTAAAACCATCTGCTTTCTTCTCTACAACAAAAGTAAGGTCATGCCAGGTATCTCCGCTAAACTCTAAACCTCCAACTTCATCGCCGTTGGAGTTATTTGGCCCACCTGCTCCAAAGAACCTCCAACCGTTATAAAACAAACAAATGTTCCATCCAGCATTGCCCCAACTGCTGTTTTCCCTTTTACCTAAAATAGATGGCCACTGATACCAGTAATCACCCTGAGACCTATCAACTGTTTTTCCCTTCTTCACCTTGATTGAAACTGTAAAGTCAGAATTCGCTCCAAAGTTAAACTGTTGATTGGATATTGCCTGATTTAGCTTTGCTTTGACAGCATCATTATTTTGTCCTTTAAACCGAATCGCAGAACCAGAATACGTATTACCTAAGAACGGACGCCCGATAAAAGTAGGCTTATAACTCTGGTTGCTAAAAATTGTAAAAGTATTTGCATTGGTATTACTGAACAGTGTCTTGTCATCATCTGCTACAGGAAGCTTGAATTCACCACCTCTATTCGACGTTACGATGATCAACCAATTTTCATTATTATAAGTACTTCTTGCCTTAAGGGCGGTCAGTATCTCTCCAACCTGTGTGTCGAACGTATTAATTGCAGCTTTGTAGCCTGGATACTGATTGTCAAAGCCGTCTTTTGTACCAGCTTTTTCAATAGCACCGAACTGACCAACAATGATGGAAGCACTATCTGTTTTCAAAAAACTAACGATGCGATCTTTAACAGCTACATCATTTCCCTCAAAACTTTCTGATACATCTGTACCGCCCGTTAAATTGTTTTTAAATGCGCTAGAAGCTGCAAATGAAACCATCCGGAAGTTTGTTTTGATAGACTTTATATGTTGAAAAATAGAAGGATAATCGCCCAGCTTATTCCCAGCAAAATCTGGAGTTAACACCCCATGTTTTTCCTTTTTAACACCAGTGATCATATCCGCCCAGTTGGTTGCATCGTTTTTCGATGTATCACTAACCGAATTCCAAGAATATATTGAATTCTTGATTAGTTCACTAATGACAGGCGTTTTTGCGTCCCTTACAGAGGAACCTCGCGCCCCATCTGCAATTAGATAAAGAACCTTCGGAACCTTATAAGATTGAGGAGAACCATCTGGAGAATTTGGAATAACTTTTTCAAACTGCTTATTGCAGGACGTTGCAAACAAAATTACCAGAAGGCAAAATGCAGCACTAACTCGATTTTTTATTTGGAAATGTTTCATATACTTAATTTATTAGGATTCTGCGTCTATTTATCAATAAATTTATAATAAACACGTTCTATTCTAAAGTTACACGTACAATGTTATAAGCAGGCTGATTGTCAAAAACGGAAAATCTGCCGACAATTAACAATGCACGTTTATTATCTTCTGATTTGGTCTCTTTCACATCTGAAATGTAACCTAGCACATTTCCTATCGTGTTATAACCATCTGCAAGCTCGCCTTTAGTATTCAAGATTAACAAACCTTGTTTATTCACACCATCGTATGTTTTAAAGTCACCACCAACTACAATCAAACCATCATTCAATTGTTTAGCATAAGAAGGAAATCCTCCGGTAAATACTTTAGGTGTAAAGGTTTCATCAATAGAACCATCGTAGTTTAGCAATAACATACTTACGAAAGGCACACCATTAAAGCTTTTGAAAGCACCAACAATTGTATATTTTTTTGTGATGTCGTTATAATTCACATTATATATATAATAATCTGCTCCCGTACCCACATTGAAAGAATTGTCTATCGTACCATCTGCATTTAAGCGTACAATGTAACCGGCAGCCTTGTCGTCAAATTTAGAAAACTGACCGTAAGCAACAATTTTACCATCGGTATGCATAATCGTAGATAGACGACCCGTTGCGCCTGGCAAACTTTTCCCCTTTAAGCCTTTATAACCAATGGCATTATTATCAAACCGCCATGTCTTATCCAAGCTGCCATCTTGGTTAAACCTAACCAATTGGCGAACATCTACACTATCCAAAATGGTACTGTCCTTTAAATTCCGTGACGGCTGATCGTAACGCCTGCTAAGGTAGTAGCTAAAATCACCTGTCGCGATAATCTTATTCTGGTAGGAATAAACACTTTGTATGTTGCCATCTGTACCGCCATTAAATGCAGTAGCAAACTTTAGCCGACCTGTATAAGTTGTAGCTAATACCGTGTCGATAACACCATTTGTGCCAATCCTCGTAATATTATTAATGCCATCTCCACGTTGTGCATAACCACTAAAGCTCCCTCCAAGATAATACTGACTATTTAAAGTCGCCATGTCTCTTAAAGTTCCATTAGATCCAAAACCAGATTGTAGCGATCGATCTAAAGTTCCATTAGGCAATATTCTAACAATCCGGTTAATGGCTTTAACCACTCCTTTATTATCATAGTTGGTAAAATCACCAAGCAGGAACCAATTCCCTCCTGTTACCTCTACAGCTCTATTGATTGGTCCGTTTGTTCCATTTACCACCTTAAAGGTTGCATCCAATTTTACCAATCCCAAGACAGTAAATTTCGGTCCAAAAACCAATTGACCGTCCACTATAAACGACGTTACACCCGAACTTGCCTTACCCGGAACTTTTACCTCAATTCCACTATCCGTTATTTTTACAATTTCAGCAACCTGTCCATTGAATAAGAAACCTAACTTATCTTTGTGAGCCATCAAACCTGTAGCAGCGATTGTGACCGTTGTGCCCGCAATTCCTGCTGCAGGACTCGGAACTTGTTGTGGATCAACAACTATACCCAGTGGCGCTACTCCCCCAGAATATGGATCATCATAAACTGTTTCTGTTTTCTTACAGCTGCTAATTGATGCGATCAGCAAAACCACTAGTAAAGTAAAATATTTAAATTTCATATGCTTATCGTAAAATATTTTTATTCTTTCGTTTCGATTAATAACTTAAACTCAGACTAAATTTATTATTATTATTATTATTATTATTATTACTTACTTAATACTACATCGGTATAAATTTCTCCGGTAAAACCAAACAGATTTGCACCGAAACTATGTTCTGTGGAACCAATTCTACCACTTGAAACGAACACTGCTAATACATGCACCACCCCATTGCTGGGCTGTATATCAGAAGAAGCAACTGCCACTGGAATGTAATATGATGGCGTCGAGGGATCGGGAATATAAGAGAAAGATAACTGACGGTAACCAGTATATTTTACCCCGTTTACGTCATTATAAACCACACCAATATTCGCCAAATCGCCAGCGTAACTTGTATAAAAGGACCCTGGATAAATGGGCTTTAAATCAAAATCTATTTGCGGATAATCTTTCAATTTATAAACCCCTTTAAAAATATATCTAGACAAGAATTTTTTCCAAATATTTGGATTGATATCTGATAGCACTTTAACAGTATCTTTTCCTAACTCAAACAGCGCCTGATTGACGCCACCTCGCAATTCCGGTCTAACGGCGTTTACCTGACCAATGGTGCGACGTATAACTTCATCTGTCGGAGCAAAAAAGGTGATCTTCTCATCGGTGAATACTTTTTCCATGCCCGCCAGTTTGACAATCTGTGCAATGGTATCAAACTTAGGGTTGGATTGTAAATATTGAAGCACGTTACCATTAAATACTGGGTTTGCCTTTCCACCATCCACATAGTAGTTATCCTTCTTACAGGAATATATCACCATTACTGAAAGCAAAGCCAATAAAGTGAATGGTTTAATGTAGCGATTAATATTTTTCATTTTAATAATTTATTTTTAAGGTAATTGAGTTGTGTGGAACTGCCGAATATTATAACTTGTTTCGCTTTGTTAAAAAACTTTTCCATAGCCCTTTTCCTAACTAAAGACCTGTACCTATCCAATAAGTATTTAAGGTCATATACGGGTTATTTGTCAACGCACTGGCATCAATTGGCCATGTCCATCCTCCTCTGCTAAATTTATCGGCAGAAAGTGGGTTATCCGTCCATTGCTTATTTAAAACTCGGCGAGTCCGCACCAAGTCGAAATAATGACTACCCTCTCCCATCAACTCTTTTGAACGTTCTAAAAATATAGCATCCTTTAAATCCCCATCTGCAGCGCCATTAGGAAACAATGGCGCTAAAGCACGCTGACGCACAACATTTAGATAAGTAATGGCTTCGTCATTCTTGTTTAAATCAGCCAAGGCTTCAGCGCGTAATAAAATTGCATCTGAATAACGCATAATTAAATAAGTATTATCGGGATTTAAATCCAAGTTTGGGTTGTTCGCATCTACAAAAGTATTCAACGCAAATTTTCTTAACTGAAAGGTCTCTGCATTTTGATCAAATGGCGCCACGAACCAAGTCAGTAACCGCTGATCCCCTGCATCAGGATAAAGTTTACGCATATAATCTGATGTAAAAACAGAAAAGCTATAGCGGTGGGTATATTCCGGTTGCTTATAAGGAAAGTGGATAAATGCATCGCCGAACGGTGAATAAGCATTGGCTTGTTCGTAAGGATTATCCAGGTTGTTATTGTAGTTTAAGGTACGAAACAGTTCAAATAAACTCTCATCAGAACGCCCTTTGGCTACGATTGCCCAATCTGATATTGGAAGCAAATGGTAGGCGTTGCTCTGCATAATCTCTGCGCCCAAAGTTGCCGTTTCATTGTAATATCCAGTCCGATTAGCAATGTCAAATCCAGCATTCCACATGTTCATGTTCATTAACAGACCAATAACAGCACCTTGAGAGGCCCTAACACCTTTTTTAGACGGATCTGAAAACGTTACAGGTAAATCATTTCTGAAATCTTTTATGTCTACAATACACTTATTGATTACTTCTACCATATTCATCCTTGGTAAAGGGTTTCGTTGATAAGCATCTGTGTAATAAACCACATCGCCATACAACCGAACCAACTGAAAATAACAAAAACTTCTAATAAAGCGACCCTCGGCATTATAAAGCTTTGCATCCGCTTCGGATAGGTTAGGAATACCTTCTTTAACTTTGTCAACCAATAGATTGGCTTGTTGAATTACCTGATAGTATTCATTCCAAACAGTTAAATCCCTAAAATTGTATCCGCCGATATTAAAGGCATCTAATAAGCGCCGATCATTCACATCTGTAAAGGGTATTGTCTGCTTGTCCGTATTCCCGTTCGGATTTGGGGTTTGCCTAGTATGACCACCAATTAGCGCAGAACCTGACCGACCGTAGCCTCCCTGAGCTGCAGGAATAACTTCTCCAGATCGAAACTCCCCAGTTGCACCAGCAAACGCTGTTCGGGTATACTTGTCAAACAGTTGACCATACATATCGGTAATGTTGGACTCTAAATCCTGTTTAGACTGATAAAAGTTATTACCGGTTAATTTATCAATAGGCGTAATGCTTAAAAACTTTTTACACCCATATTGGGTAAAGCCTACTGTAAGGATAATGCAAATAATATATTTTTTCATATTCAATTCTTTTTAATGCGCCGATTAAAATTCTAAGTTAAAACCAAAATTGTAAGTTCTTGGTACAGGGTAACCACCAGAGGCATCTCTTCCTAAAGCAGAGACCGCTTCCGGATTAGGTCCCGAGTATTTTGAGAATGTAACCAAATTCGACGCCGATGCAGTTACACGAATGTTATTCATTCCAACTCTCTTGGCGATTTTTTTATCGAAAGTATAAGCAAGTGTGGCTTGATTGATTTTCAAATAGCTACCGTCTTCTTGCCACAACCCTTGCTCGTACCGATAAGGATCGGTGAATGCGTTATGTGCGTAATCATATGGATTACCGTAGGTTGCGACGTCGCCCGGAGCCTTCCAAATGTTTAAATCTGCAATTGGAATTACAGCCTTGGTATCAACTCCTTGAACTCCGTCTTTATAACCAAATGGATTAGACAACAGTCTTAACCGGTCTGCCAACGCATTGTTCAATACCGAACGTTTAGCGGTATAAGATGCATAAATGTTAAGCGCGAACTTTTTGTAAGAAATGGTATTTGAAATACCTCCAGTAATCAATGGCTGAGAGTTACCAGAAACCTGAAGGTCTCTTTCATCCAATACATAATCACCGTTGGCATCATAAAGAATCGGATCGCCACCTTGGAAAGAAGTTCGGTAACCACCACCTGCATTCCTATAGCGTAAACCAGTTACCGGATCTACAGGCACCTCTTGAGTGGTTGCGTAAACACCTTTATTGACGTATAAAAAATTAGAAAGACTGTTTCTGCCTACGCGCTGGGCAACGTGTTGGTTAATGCCAGAGGTACGGTCAAACCTAATGTATTGATTGTTATATTCTGCCGGCAACTGCGTCAAAACGTCCGTATTAATCGCTCCATTTACCGAGATTGTCCAATTAACCTTGCTCGTTTTAGACAATGGGCGGCTGGTTAAGGCCAGCTCATAACCGTAATTGGCAATACCTGCGTCATTACTAGTATATTTTTGAAAAGCAAGAGTGTTAGATAAAAAATTGGTAAACAATAAATTATTAACCTTTTTGAAATAAGTATCGAAAATCACGTCCAGTTTGCCATCAAATATACCCAAATCAAAGCCTAAGTTATACTGCGCTACCGTTGTAGGCTTAAGCAAGGGATTTGGAACAAATTCATAATCAATACCCACCCTTGGGTTATTGTTGTAAAATCCATTTGGATTGTAACGGCCATAAATGTCTGTTAAACTTCCATTGGGAAATATATTTTGGCCTACAGTGAATCTTAAATCACCATA
Source organism: Pedobacter sp. UYEF25 (assembly GCF_054061655.1). Taxonomy (NCBI): domain Bacteria; kingdom Pseudomonadati; phylum Bacteroidota; class Sphingobacteriia; order Sphingobacteriales; family Sphingobacteriaceae; genus Pedobacter; species Pedobacter sp. UYEF25. The sequence continues at coordinate 34,894 of NZ_JBSSEL010000011.1, forward strand.
ATTTAGCCATTTAAGCTTTTCTAGCCAAGGCTCTTTGTAAAAATTCCACTTCAAACCGATGGAGGGATTCTTAGAGTAAGGATCTCTACTACCACTTTTGGAATCTCCATCAATCCGATAGGTCATATCCAAAACAATTTTTTTCTTATAATCGTAGGTAAATGCGGCAGCAAAGGAAGCCGTGTTTTGATCTAAGAAACTTGTTAACACGCCACCCCCCTGAGATCTGTAACCATCATATCCCAATGGACCTTGAAATTGGTCATTCGGGGTTCTTTGCAACAGGGTAATGTCAGATTGACCTTTCTTTACATAGATTTCATTAAACACGTTAAAGAACAAGTTATGCGTGTCATTAAAAGATTTGGAATAAGAGATGTTGTTTCTGTTGTATAAGGTAGAATTGTAATCGAAATAGGAGTAAACTTTAGCAAACTGGCTATTTGCAGCTGCTGGGGTAAACGTATCCTCAGTATTTAAGGTATAATCATAACTGCCCGTGGTACCTACATTTAAACCAGTAAATATTTCGTAGCTAGCTGACACATTTGCACGTATATTCTTTGGCCCCGCATCACTAACCGTTTTCAATGATGAAAGTACACTGTTGGTTGCCTGAAAGAAAGAAGGCCCAGGAAGTAAGGAAGAATTCTGACCATTTGTGGCCACGCCTGTTTGTAACAAGCCAACCCCATCACCTTTCTTAATTTTACCGATAGAACCAGAAATCTGCCCAAAAAACTCAAGTTTCTTAGAAGGCTTATATTGCATGTTCATATTTAAACTATACCGATCAAACCCGGTATTCTTAATTATACCCTTATCAGAATAATAGCCCAAGTTTGATTTATAATTGAACTTCTCGTCACCACCGTCTAAGGCGATGTTGTGACTCTGATTATAGGTATTTTGATAGAAAACACCCTGCCAGTCTGTAGAATTATTATAAAAAGCATTTAGACTATCGGCTAAAAAAGGCGTATTGGAAATAAGATAACCATCATTATAAAGACCGTAATTGTTAATTTGTGCCAATTTAACATCTCTTTCTGACGAACCACCTAAAGTCTGCCGCAACTTCGGAACCGCCTTCATGAAAAAATTGGTAGTATAACGAACCCTTGGGATGGGAGAATTACCTCTAACAGTTTGAATTAAAATTACACCGTATGCACCCCTAGAGCCGTAAAGCGAAGTGGCTGTTGCATCTTTTAATACTTCAATACTCGCAATATCCTCTTGTGGTATTAACGATAATGGGCTAACACCAGGACCTTGTTGTTGAAAGCCAAATTCGGCTGCTTTATCTGCATCCATTGGAACGCCATCAATTACATATAGAGGAGATGTAGGTTGTAGAAAACTTTCATTACCTGAACCTGTTACGTTTAGCGTAGATAAACCACGAATTTGTGTAGAACCCCGCAGACCCGGCGCTCCTGTATTATTCTGAATGTTTAAACCAGCAACCTTACCTTGTAACAATTCCTCAACATTGGCAACTGGATTATCCTGCACTTCTTTGCCACTAATAATGTAAGATGAGCCTGTAGTTTCTTCACGCGTACGTTTTTGATAACCACGAATAACCACTTCAGTCATTGTATTTTTCGTCTCCTGCAAAGACACGTTTGCAACAGTTTGACCAGGTTTTAACTTAACTTTCAGCGTTGTATAACCAACGTAAGAAAAGGTTAACAAAGACCCGTCAGTAACCAAAATAGAATAACGTCCCTTTACATCTGTTGACACATAAGACCCCGGTGGGGTTCCAACACCCACACTCACCGAAACCAATGTTTCCTTGGTTGCAGCATCATACACGGTTCCTTTTACAGCAACTTTCGTTTGAGCAATTAAATCACTGCTCAGTACCATGAAACTGAAAAAAATCGATATTAATATTATTTGTTTTCTCATTGAATTGATTTTTATCGTTAAGATCTTATTCATTGGTAAATTTTGGATTTACGGTTTTAAAGTGAAACACAATTTCCCAATCACCCTTTTCATATATTCTAAAATTCTGGGATATGGTTCCCTTTTCCCGAAGACCACCAAAACCAATACGAGAATAACTGAATTCTACATGTGCCTCTGTTCCACTACCATCTACCCCACCGCTAGTATACCGAGTAGGTATCGCTGCTAAAGGAATAGGGTAAGCCACATCATACTGAACATATTCCTTGGTCATTTTCATATTGAACCCATGAACTACCTGATCCCATTTGGTTTCATTGAACCTTGCGGGATCAATTGCCACTGAATCCTTATTTAAAAATTTAAACCTCAAAGAATTGCCAGTACCACCAGGCACCTTCCGAATGTATAAATAAACAAGCCCTTTGTTATTGTCATTAGTGGTTAATGGCTGATTTGTAGATTCTCCCACCATACCAGAAATGTTTGGAAAATTATGGATCAACGTTTTACCGCCTGGAGTGGTAGTATTTGGTTTACCATTAAATGGATTAATGTCATTATCAGGAAAATATGGACGTTCGATAGACGGAGTTATGGAAAGATCCTTAATAATTCTCGTGCCTCCTGAGTTAGATACCTTGACATCGAAATATCTTTTATCTTGGGGGTTCACTATAGAATCTCGCGGGGCAACCACATCACTTGTGGCTGTATTCCAAACAATGATTTCGCCAGAACCACGAATCTCCACGACTGAATGCTCTTCTAACTTTCGTTTAGCTTCAATTTCAGCCAAGCTGGTTTCTTTTCCGTTGTACTCGGCAGTCCAGACCAGTGTTTGTTTCTTAGTGAGGATGTCATTTGCAGGCCTTCCATCTCCAAAATGTGGGCTTAAAAGTTCAAATTTTATGGGGAAACTTGAGTTATCTGCACTAAAAGCTCCTTGAAATAAAGTCGTTCTGCCCAAAATAGCGGTAAAATCTTTCGTCGTATAATCAAGTTTAGAACTTAAATAATCCTTTTCTTTCGGCAAGTCGAATATTTTACGGCACCCGGAAAAAATTAATACGGCCAATAAAATTGTAACTATCCTATATTTTAATATGTTTTGCATAACATTCTTTAATTTAAATCTCTCATTAGTCTTTAATAGCAATCAATTGTAGTTCGACACCCTTAAGACTAAAAACATTATTTATATTTCTGTCTAAAGTTCATAGTCCATTCTGCCACTTGAAATAAACCGTCTCCACGATTGGTTAAGATGTTCATCCTATAATACTTATAAGGGGTAGTATTATCAAAATCAAAAACTTTTGTTTGAAAACGACTTTCAAAAATCTGATCTTGGCGGGTATCAAGAATTGTCCAATCAACGTTGTTTAATGAACCCTCCAGTCTCCAGCTCTTCATATCACGTGCTTGCGCATCATTTGCAGACGTAAAAGTATAAACGTTAGAAACAATTGGCTCAGGCGATTCCCATGTCATTGAGATTTTCCCAGTATTCGGATTAAAGCCAGTTAACCATTTCGTTAGTACATTCCCATCGGTTAACTTAATAAATTTTTCGCCGGCAGATACACGCCCATCAAACTCATTAGGGTCTTGAAAACTAAAGGTAAATTTGCTTCCCAAATTTTTAAACAAATTTCTTGGTGGTGGAATGTAGGTTAACCGGCTCACAAACCCGCTAAAACCAAACACGTGATCTGGTTGTATCAAATGCACAATTCCATTTTTTGTTGCAATATTTACCGAGCTGGTTGTAGATAAAGACCAATTGGGAACAAATATGCTCCTGGCAGTATTGGCAAATTCTATAATTTCAGATCCCCCATCTTGATACCCTTCAGCATCTGCATAGAGACGCTTTCCATGCATAGGATAGCCACCTCGAACACTAAATAAACTCTGGCCATCACCAACTGTAAAATCACTCGATTTATAAGATTTCCTGATAATGTAGTAAGAAACCATCGTATCTAACTGTGCACTGTCTGCCTTCGCTTTCCCAATATCCCTGGATGCTGAGGACTTTCCAGAAGCTAATTCCGATAAAAATACATTGGGTTTTCCTTGTGTCTTACGCAAGTTATTCAAGTTATTTAGCGCAATTTGAAAGCTGGAATTAGAAACAGCAAATAACGTAACATTACTGTCTGTTAAGTATTTCTGCATTCCGAATTGATCTATCAGGGATACTAAAGAATCATAAACACCGGGTTTGCTCTTTAAGTATTCATAAGTATTCAATGGCGTAGATGCATCAATATTTGTTTTGGAATAAAATCCCTTCTCCTTTGTGCACGAGCATTGGAAAATTACAAAGCCTAAAATTGCGGCAATTAAATATCTGTTGTATAAATTCGATTTTTTCATATTTATTAGACCTAAACTATTTCCAATAAGAATTTTGAGTTAACAATGGATTCTCGGCTAAAATCTTGTTAGATATAGGCCAGAAGATGCCGCCTGAACTGATTAATTTTTTAAAAACTGGATCCTTTTGACTGATTTTTTCATAGCGCACTTTATCATACCAACGTTGTCCTTCGCCCATCAATTCCTTTTGCCGCTCGGAAAAAATGGCTCCAATTAAATCTCCATTTTGAGCCTCGCTGTAGGGCACATAAGTTGCCGAGTTCTCGTTAACTTTACCAACGTTATCCACATTATATCTTAACTGTCTAACCGTGTTGAGCGCTGCAATTGCGCCATCTTTTTCGCCCAATACCGCTAATGCTTCTGCACTTAATAAGGTTATATCTTCTAGTCTGGTAAATACAATCGCACTGGAGAATATCCGAAAAGTTGGATCGGATGATCCTGCCTGGATGACTTTAATTTTACTAAAGATGGGATATTTGCCTTGATAGTTTGTGAAATACAATTGAGAGTGAACAATACCCGTTGTATCGATATTAAACCTGGCATCGTTTGGTTCCTTGAATATCCGAAGGATAGAATCTTTAGTTACAAAAACATCTGGAATACTTTTATTTACAACTGGTTCTGCTAACGTTAACGATTCTATATTTCCAGTAAAACTTGCATCCTGATGTCCATATACGAAACTAAAACCAAGCAATTGATTGTCTTGTTTATCAGAAAATAAACCGTCTCTTTTTGTTAGATCATTGGTATTAGTGTAACCCATACCGCCTTTAGGGTAATTATCCAAAACGAATTTTGTATATACAGTCACATCGGCATATTTACCCCGCCAAGCAGCAACATGCGCAAGTGTGCCGTACGCACTTAGCTTTCTTACTAGCGCGCCTCTCCATCTTGTTCTGTCTTCATTATAATAGTTCCCCGGTTGTTGAATATCATTAGCGCTATACAAGTAGGGTAAATCTGTCGCTGCTGCTAGCATTTCTTGTTGACAGAACTCCAAAATAGCATCTTGATTCGTCTTCCCTTTATTTTCAAAAGAACCATCGTTAGAGGAAGTTACAAAAGGAACGTCGCCCCAGATTCTAACCATATAAAAATACGCAAATGCCCTTAAAAACCTTACTTGAGCAACATCCACCGTCATGTTATTTTTGGTGTAACGCGCATCGTTATCCTTCACTTCATGAATTCGTTCAAGAAAAATGTTTGCTGCATTAATGATGGCGTAAAATCTTCTCCAGTTCGAAAGTGATTCTACAACGGGGTAAGATGCGTTCAAATCATTTTTAATAATTGCTTTCAAGTCTTGACGAATTGGACTATCAAATGCCCCCATACGAACATCTCCATAAATCCAATGCCCGTTATTTTCGGCCAAGGCTGATCTAGTTAACCCGTAAACACCGATTAATGCAGCTCTAGAATCCTCTATTGTATTCCAGAAATTCACTTCATTAACTAAACGCGTTGAATCTATATCTAATGCTTTTTTACAACTTCCTGCCATCAGGGTCAAAAAGATAAGACTCGGCAAAATTATTCTTTTCATATTATCAATTTTAAATGATACTTGTTAATACTCTATCTCTGGTCGAAAATTAAAGATCCATTTTAATACCTAGAGTAAAAGTTCTTGGGATTTGCAATCCATATCCAGTGTCATAACCCGTATAATCAACCAATTCAGGGTCCTGACCTGAATACTTAGTTAATGTAAATACATTATTTACAGTACCATAAACCAAAACGTGTTTTACTGAAGGAGTTTTCTTTTTAAGGATTTTGGTTAAATCATAACCAACCGTTACTGTTCTTAATTTAAGGAAAGATGCGTTTTCCAAAAATAAATCCTGGTTAACCTGATATGGTGCAACAGAACTCCATGGATTATATAGAGGATACTTGGCATAATCCCCTCTTTTCTCCCAAAAAGTGATTTCTTTAACCGAGTTTATATTATTTAAACCCTCACGGTTAACAAAATCAAAACGATTGGCCATTTCTTGATTAATTAAACTGCGACCTAAATTATAATAGAAGTCAAAGCCTAAAGACCATTCCTTATAAGTAAAATTATTGTTGAAACCTCCTGAGACAGTTGGCAAGGAATGCCCCTGTAGCGTTTTATCCTTATCATTGATTACATTGTCTCCATTAAGATCTTTCCATCTTGGATCACCTGCCTTTAACGGAATACCATTGAAATTCAACTTTTGCCCACTACTATTTACTGGAACTTCATCATCAGTTTGATAAATGCCTTCATTTTTAAGTAGCCAATAACCATCAACTGCTTCTCCTACCTTTAAAAATCGATCGCCAATTGCCAACTCTGTCAAACCACCTGGTAATGCAGTGAGCTTATTTTTATTAAAATTGAAGTTGAGGCTCGAGTTCCAAGCAACTGTGCTAGTAGAAGGCAAGATGTTTGCACTAAGCATCAAGTCCACACCTGTATTTTTTACCGCCAATCCATTTTTGAAAATAGTATCATAACCGTATTCCGCACCTGATGGAACCCCCAAGAGCTGATTTTTATCTTCTTTGCTGTATAAGTCGATAGTAGCTCTGATTCTGTTTGAAAGAAATGCAGCATCCAAGCCAACATTTACTTGGTCTGTATAAGCCCACTTTAAATTATAACCAATTGAGCCTGATGAATAAGGACGCGTTAATGATGCAAAACCGTTATAACCGGGTGAAATTAAATTACCTGCAAATCCGATAAAAGCGGTGTACTGCGGGCCTTGAGAGAATCTATCATAATACTCATTCCTTCCAAGTCGGCCAATACTTGCGCGTAATTTTAAATCGGATACCACCTTGCTGTCTGATAAAAACTCGCTCTTCACATCCCATCCCGCAGAAAACACCGGAGAATAGAACCAGCGACTGGTCGGTTGTTGGTTAGAAGAACCATCCGCTCTTAATAAAGCCGTAAAGGTGTATTTCTTTTTAAAGTCATAAACAACTCTTCCGCTAGCAGAAACCATATTGTTTCTGGTTTTATCTAAAAATTTATAAACAAGACTACGATCGTAAACAAATGGGTTTAAATAATTACCATTATTAGGATCGGACTCTAGTAAATTTAATTTTATAAAATCATTGCTTCCTTTATAGGCATAAGCATAATTATACTTATAAGTGTCATACTGAATAGAAGCACCTGCTTCAAAACGGAGATTATTATCTTGATTTAAATTTAGATCATAGGAAGCTGTGTTGTCCACAGAAACTCGTTGGCTATATCCAAAATAATTTGAAGCATAATTGGTGGTTTGCATTAAGGTACGAGGGTAAAAAATGTCTCTATATCCCTCATTATAATCAACCCCAAATGTGGAATGAAATTTAAACTTACCTAAATCAACACCTATTCGCGTAAAACCTTGCAGAATGTTATTCCGATTGTTATCAAACCCTTTATTAAACTCCGCAAGATATTGCGAGTAATTTTCGTTGTTTGGAGTTAATGGAGAACTCAAATCTGGTATATAGTTCACCTGACCCAACCTGTCTCTTACATTTTTATTGCGGTCGCGGTCAACGCGATTGGCATTTACCATTGCCGAGAAGGTTAACCATGCAAGTGGCTTCATATTTACCGTAAACCGTGTACTATAACGATCGCTTGCTGTTTGATCTGCAATGCCTTCATGACGAAGATTGCCAATTGAAAACCGGAAATTTGCCCGATCCCCACCCCCCGAAATTCCAGCATTTACGGAATATACTAGGGCTTTTCTATAATAACTATCGGTCCAATTAGAGGGGCCATAATAAGAATTATTTAATGAATCACTTAAATATAAAGGATATACATCATTCGCTGAATAACTGCCATTGGCTGTATATTTGTCGTAAAATTGCTTTCTGAAGTTATTCTCGAATTTTCCATTAATGGTAGTTACCGGATTGTTTTCTGCAACCCCAACATAGGAATCAAAGTTAATATTTCTTTGTTTAGAAGCTCTTTTAGTGGTTAACAAAATGACACCATTTGCTGCTTTAGGCCCGTAAATTGCGATGGCTGACAAATCTTTTAAAATCTGAACGGACTCTAAATTATCCATGTCGATAAAGGCCAGCGGGTTGGTAGCCGTTCCAATACGGTTAAATTTAAACTGCTGTATATCTAGTGCAAAAGGATGTTCAGAAGTAAGGGGTATCCCGTCCAGAACAATGAGCGGTTGAGTTTGGTACAAATCTTTGACATCAATTAAGGGTGTCGATGTTCCATGGATAAACATGTTTTGCACCGTTCCAGGCTCGCCACTTGGCTCTTGAACATACAAGCCTGCAGCTGCTCCCTTAATAGATTGTTGCAATGAAATTGCAGGAAACAACGCCAACTTTTTAGGATCTAAAGATAGACTCCGAACTTGCTTATTAATTGGCACATTCAAATCCTGTAAGGTATCTTTACCTGCCGTATCCTTGCTTACGGTCACCTGTAAAAGCATGAAATGGGAAATTGGTTTAAGTTTCCCAGCGTTTGAGTTGCTTCCATAGCTATAGGTGGTGGCCAGGCCTAAGGAAACAAAAAGGCAAAAACGCGAAAAAAGGCAAAAACGCATAATTTATTTGGGTTTAGGTGTATAAGAATGTTATAAATGGCTAATCCAATTTCCAAACTTCCATTCAGTCATTGAAAGGGTTTAGTAAATTGGTTAATGATTAGAATGTTTACAAAAGAAAATAAGGGCAACCTTCTCGTCCGTGGTGGTCTTGGGGCTAAAACAGGGAGAAGCAATTAGAAATAATTTTGTAAAGGTTTTAATCATAATAACTGTGTCTATGTTTTTATTGAGAGAAGCAATTGATTTTTAAAAATCCCAACTTCTATTAAATGATCACTTAAATTCTTACCGCTTTTTTTTGGACATTATATCTCCTTACTGAATCCTTAGAATCAGTCTGAAGCGATAAATAATATCTTTCTAATTTTTAGTAAAACAGGTATTTGTCCGTTTTACCTAGAAATTATTATTTTGAATTGTAAAATGGTTTTTGATTTCCTACTGTATTTTAGCTACCTATAATAACAGGTATTAAAAAATATTTACGCAGGGGAAATGGAATAGTAGAGTTTTTCATATTTGGTTTTTTGGTTAGATAGTTTGTTATACTCGCTGATTCAAATATAGAAACGTAAATCGTTTTAACAAACAGTTTTGTTACAATTATCTTTTTTATTTTTATTGCGGTTAAAAATTATCAATTTCAAAATTTAAATGGTAATTATATATTATCTTTTTACTTAAAGTCAAAAATGATTAAGTATTTGGTACTTTTTCCAACCATATTTTTTAAATAAAACGTATAGTTTTATGGAATATATGTCCTAAAATCACACTATTTCAGCGTGACATTCAAATGATCTAATAATTTAAGTGCGTAACAATTCAGGAACAAATGGTTAAAAAATGTTAAAATTCAGTAACAATGTTATTGCATCAACTTTTTTATTTCGGAAATTTTGCAAAAATAATTCGGAGCACAGTTCGCATTTTGTCTGAATGACCTACCGAGTTCAAATTACCTCTTCCTAAAATACTTCTATTAAAAACAAATTTTGTAAATATCTTATTCGAGAAAAACTCATGAAATCTTATCTGGAAGTTCCATCAAGAACAGCTATCTCATCATTAACAGAAAAGCTTTTAATATATTTGCAGTACGCTATCAATACAATTAATACATGCCTACAGAAATAAAATGCCCGAGTTGCGCACATGTTTTCCCAATGGAAGATGCCATGGCAGAAGATTACAAAAAAGAGCTTCGAGAAAAGATGATTGCCTTTACCAAAGAGAATGATGTAAAGCTACAAAAAAGAATGGCCGAAATTGAAATTGAAAAACAGCACCAGCAAAAAGACTTCGATGCACGCCTTTTAGATCAACAAGCGAAACTTAAGAGAAGTATAGAGGAAAATTTACGCAAAACCATTGGTGAAGATTTTGAAAATCAAATGCTAATGTTGCAAGGAAATGCAAAAGAAAACGAAGAGAAGCTAAAATCTGCCCGAGCAAAAGAACTTGATTATTTAAGAAAGGAGCAGGCTTTAAAAATTCAGTCAGAAGAAATGGAGCTTGCTTTCACGCGCAAAATGCAAGAGCAGCAAACGGAATTGGTGGATAGGGTGCGAAAACAAGAGGCAGAAAAGAATAGCCTAAAAGACACAGAGCACCAAATGAGGTTAAGGGAGCTTGAAAAACAATTGGCAGATCAGAAAAAACTTGCAGAAGAAGCAGTTAGAAAAGCGCGGCAAGGAAGTATGCAGTTGCAAGGCGAAGTACAAGAACTCGCTTTAGAAGAGCTTTTAAGAACAAATTTTCCCTTCGATATTATAGAAGAAGTTGGGAAAGGCGTTAGAGGTGCAGATTGTGTGCAAATTGTGCGCAACCAGTTTGGTCAAGAAAGCGGTAAAATTATCTACGAAAGCAAGCGAACGAAAGAATTTGGTGGCGATTGGGTAGAGAAGCTTAAAAAAGACATGCGTAGTCAGGGGGTAGATGTAGCTGTAATTGTAAGTCAATGTTACCCAAAGGGAATGGAATGCTTTGGCCAAAAAGATGGTGTTTGGGTTTGTTCCTTTGATGAAGTTAATGCAGTTGCCTATGTACTAAGAGAGGGTATTTTACGTATGTCTGCTGCGATGAAATCTCAAGAAAATCGAGGAGATAAAATGCACATGTTATACGATTACCTGACTGGATCTGAATTTTCTGAGCAATGGAAAGCCATTAGAGAAGGATTTCTATCTATGAAAATGTCTATACAAAAAGAACGCGACGCCATGGAACGCTTATGGAAGTCTAGAGAAAAACAACTGGAAAAAGTATTGTTAAACGCCACACATATACGGGGTTCTATTGAAGGGATTTCTGGCACCGACAGCATACAATTGAGTTTGACAGATGATGACGACGAAACACTTCTATTGGATTAGGGAAAACAACATTTAAAAAATTAATACCATCGATATTGAAAATAATATTAAGAAAACAACATACAAATATGACAACTAGAAATAAATACATTAAGTCTTTTTCCATGCTCATGGTCTTTTGTCTTTGCCTGATGAAACTGAGTGGTTATGGACAAGAGCTCCGATCGCCTGACGGTAACCTCGCTGCGAATTTTGTATTGGCAAACGGTGGGGTCCCCACTTATACCTTAAATTATAAAGGCAAAACGGTAATAAAACCGAGCAAGTTAGGCTTAGCACTTAAAGCTGACACTTCCCTGCTTGATGGTTTTGAAGTAACCGATACAAAAAAAACAACGTTTAACGAAACCTGGAAACCTGTTTGGGGCGAGGTTAAAGAAATTGTAAACCATTATAATGAGCTTGCTATAACGCTTACCCAAAAATCTACCGATCGGTACATCATTATACGCTTTAGACTTTTTAATGATGGTTTGGGTTTTAGATATGAGTTTCCACTCCAAAAGAAATTAGACTATTTTGTGATTAAGGAAGAAAGGACGCAATTTGCCTTAGCAGGTGATCATAAAGCATTTTGGTTGCCCGGAGATTATGACACCGAAGAATACGAAACCGTAACCTCCAAATTATCTGAAGTCCGCGGAAAAATGAAAGCTGCAGTTACTCCAAATGCATCGCAGACCACCTTTTCACCTACTGGGCTTCAGACCCCTTTAATGATGAAAAGCGCCGACGGACTTTACATCAATATACATGAAGCTGCGCTGATAAATTATTCTGCCATGTCTTTAAATCTGGATGATAAAAATATGATTTTAGAATCGTGGCTAACGCCAGATGCCATAGGAGACAAGGGCTATTTACAAGCGCCTTGCGTGTCGCCATGGCGAACCGTTATAGTAAGTGATAAAGCGGCTGATATTTTAACGTCCAAGTTAATTTACAATTTAAACGAACCGTCTAAAATAAAAGACGTAAGCTGGATTAAGCCGATAAAATATGTGGGTGTTTGGTGGGAAATGATTACTGGAAAAAGCACTTGGGCCTATACCAACTTGCCTAGTGTACAACTTGGCGTAACAGATTATAGCAAGGCGGTTCCAAATGGTACACACGCTGCAAATACCGCACATGTTAAAACTTATATAGATTTTGCTGCAAAGAATGGTTTAGATGCGGTGTTGGTTGAGGGCTGGAACGTTGGATGGGAAGATTGGTTCGGAAGAACGAAAGATTATGTGTTTGATTTTGTAACGCCTTACCCAGACTTTGATGTGCAGGAACTACATCGCTACGCGGCAAGCAAAGGCATAAAAATGATTATGCATCATGAAACCTCTTCCTCAGTACGTAATTATGAAAGACACATTGATACGGCTTACAAATTTATGAAAGCAAATGGTTATGATGCGGTAAAAAGCGGCTATGTAGGAAATATCATCCCGAGAGGAGAACACCATTATGGCCAATGGCTAAATAACCATTACCTCTATGCCATACAAAAAGCGGCGGATTATAAAATTATGGTAAACGCGCACGAGGCTGTCCACCCAACAGGGCTTGCCAGAACCTACCCAAATTTAATTGCTAATGAATCTGCTCGTGGTACAGAATATGAAGCCTTTGGAGGCAACCGTGCCGATCACACCACCATTTTGCCTTTTACCAGATTAATGGGTGGTCCGATGGATTATACTCCAGGTATTTTCGAAACAAAAATTAGCACATACAATCCCGCAAATACGTCTTTTGTACATAGCACACTCGCTAGGCAACTCGCACTTTATGTAACGATGTATAGTCCGCTACAGATGGCGGCAGATTTACCAGAAACCTATGATAAATATATGGATGCTTTCCAATTTATTAAAGAGGTAGCTGTAGATTGGGATGATACTAAAGTGTTAGAAGCAGAGCCCGGCGATTACATTACTTATGCGCGTAAGGCGAAAGGAAAAAACAATTGGTTTATAGGAAGTACTTGCGATGAGAATGGAAGGCTCTCTAAAATCGATTTTAGCTTTTTGGATCCAGGAAGAAAATATACAGCAACCATTTACGCCGACGCAAAAGAAGCAAATTATATAACAAACCCAAAAGCCTACCACATTAAAAAAATTAAAGTCACCAATAAATCGAGGCTATCTCAATACTGCGCTCCCGGCGGTGGCTACGCAATTAGCATTATTGCAGATTGATTTGAATGAGTTGATTTATTAAACCGAACAAAATCAGGGTTTCCATCGCTAGAAACCCTGATTAATTTTTTAATAGGTAAAAAACTGATACATCCCAAACAATCGAAGTTTCTACAAATAACTCGTGATGTAAAAGCTAACTAAAATTAGCACAAAGCATCAATCAAATAATTCTTGTTCATCTCTATCTGCTACTTTAATTTTCTTCAAAAAATCGTCAAAACCAGGTCCATCGTGGTCTGAGTATGTACCATAGGCATCAATAATGTAACTCATGTTACCTTCCTCATCTTGCAAAATATACAACACAGAATTATCGCCAGGATCAGATTCACCTTCAAACCTATACGTCTTCACAATTGTAACATCCTCTGGCTTATAAATTTTTGAGAGTGTTGCACTCTGCATTTTACCATGATCAGACATTTTCAGTTCATTGTCTTTACCGTTTAGCCTTAATTTTTCCATTACCTGACTTAAGGTGTTCATTACTGAGGGCTGTTTCATGGTTTCTTAGTTTTTATGTTTAAGTTTAACAATTGGTTGTTTAAATGGTTTTTTATTGATCATAAAAGAACGCCACAATCTAATATCACTTAAAAAACTAGACATTATGAAAAAAAATCTGCTTATTTTATGTACAGCGGCATTTGCATTTTTAGCCGGTTGCACAACCAAAGAAAAAGAAGTTGCGGTTTCTAAATTGATGGAAACTGCCGATAGCACCAAGGAAATTGGCACAGCAAAATTTTACCAGTTGGCAGACGGAAAAATAAAAATGGATTTGGAAATAAATTACGCCGTCCGGGCAGACAGCAATGTAGCCGTTCACTTTCATGAACATGGTGAATGTGGCGACATGGGTAAAGCTGCTATGGGCCATTGGAACCCGACCAACGAAGCGCACGGAAAATGGGGTTCTGCGGCGTTTCACAGTGGCGATATCGGCAACATCATGCTAGATGCAAAAGGCCATGGCACCATATCCGTCACCACAGATAGATGGAGCATAAAAGACGGGGACATAAAAGACATTATTGGCCGGGGAATTATTGTGCACGGTGGAATGGATGATTATGCCTCACAACCTGCAGGAAACTCTGGTCCGCGTGTAGGGTGTGGCGAGATAAATGCTGTTAATTAAATCACCAACCTCCAAACAGAAAAAGGACAATTATTTCTATAATTGTCCTTTTTCTGTTAACAAACTTACTGGAACTGATTAAATGTGAATTTACAAAAACTGCTTGACCCTTTTTAAGCGATTACATCAACTGGTAGCTCATTAAGCGATCGCATAAACCTTTAATTGCTTCTTTAACAGTAAACGCGCTTCATGAATCCTAGTTTTTACAGTCCCTAGCGGAATATTTTGCTGCTCAGCAATTTCATGGTATTTATAGCCTTCTACATAGCGCACAAATGGTATCCTATACACATCAGGAATCGTATCCAACACCTTTTTAACATCATCCATGATCATAGTGCCAGTAGATTTGTTGTGATCTGCACTATACAATAGATTTACAGACGATATCTCATCGTCTTGAGTAATTAGGGCCCTTTTTCGAGCCTCCTTCCTGCATTTATTAATGAAGGTGTTTTTCATTATTACGAAGAGCCAACCTGTTAGATTCGTGCCTGGTTCATAATTTTTATAAAACCGTATTGCTTTAACCAAAGTGTCTTGCACTAAATCATTTGCGTCTTCTAAATTTTTAGTAAACTTTAATGCATTTTTGGTCAGCGACGAAATATGGCCTTCAACCATGGTACTAAATTCTTTTTCCAACATTTCATTTAAGTTTTAAAGTGCGACTACTAAATTTAGCCAAAAAAGACAAATTACATACCGTACATGTGATGTTCTAAACCATAGAATTTTAGCAAAACATGCAAAATAGTGGCTCTTGCGCCTGTAGCTAAAGATTGGTAAAATGCTTTTTACAGAGCAAATTGAAAATTCAGTATTTTTACGCCAGTTTTAACGTACTTGTTTTTAAGCCGATTCCTGCCAAAAGACGAATTTTTATAAAATAGTAGAGAAAAAAGGACATTTGTCAACCCTTTTCGTTTACGATTATTCTATATAACCGTTCGAGTATGCAAAACGAATAAGCATTGCTGTATTCTTGGTACTAGTTTTATCTAGCAGTGCCTGTCTATGTCCTTCCACAGTTCTTTTACTTAAAAATAGCTTTTCGCCCATTTCTCGATTCGTATATCCTTCGGCAATAAGCTGAAGTACTTCAAGCTCCCTGATTGTAAAGTCCATTTCACGCTTTTCTTTCAATTGTGAAGCATTTTTTAGAAGTTCATCGAGCATTCTAAGCGATAACTCTGCACAGACATATCTAGTTCCAGCCTGAACGGCTTTCAGTCCAAAAACAAGCTCATCTTCTCCTAAATTTTTTAATAGATACCCCTGCGCACCCGCCTCGAAAGCCTGAGCCAGATATTTATCGTTGTCTAGCATGGTTAAAACTACCACTTTAGTTGATGGGCTTATAGTCTTCAAACTTTCTATTAATTGAATGCCATCCATCTGTGGCATGTTGATGTCTGCAAGTACAATGTCTGCTTCTACGCCTCCATTTATTAAATCTAAAACTTGCTGTCCGTTAGATGCTTCCGAAACAACGGAAATATTGGGTTGGCTTTCAAGAAGCATCTTGATGCCATTTCGGACAATGTTATGGTCTTCGGCTAATATTACTCTTATCACAGTTACTTTTCTTTGGTGTAGATACCTGAATATCCATTTTACGTGCCAAAACTTTAAAGTTAACTTGTTTTAGACCTTAATACCGCGGCAGGTTTTCTAAATTGCAATAAGAATAATGCAAAAAAGATATCGCTCAATTTTGAAACTTGTATCCTTCTGATAGAGATTATTTCTATAAATGGCGTTGTATAATTGTTGAACATGCCATTAGCCATTAGACTTTTAAACGGAAAAGACTAAGTAAATGATTGTAAATCAGCAATAAATTGGACCATACCATTCTAATCCTAAAAAATTTGCTGATCAACTTAAAAAAATCAGAATTTCTTCTTTGATATCTTTGGATAGAAAATGTAAAATCAAGCGTCTATTTATAATATGAAAATTATCCATAAAAAGCTCGCCCGAACACTTTCAAGCCTGAAAGGAGATGAGAATCTCCTAACAAGAAATGAGCACACAAACCCTTAAAGAATGAAAATCTAAATAGGTCTTTAAAACGCCAATGGCTAGGATTAAATCCCACGCGAGGCAAAATTGATTAAGACCTGAAAATTGTTCGAATTAGCATTTACACAGTAACAACACCGCCCTGTACTTTCTTAACTTAAATTATTGAGATAGGTTAGGCTGACTACAAGATTTTATAGCCTAAGCTTAGCTGAAAAACATTTGCCTTTTGCTTATACGTTTCGCTGTTGCTCAAATTGGTTAAGCCTGCAACATAACGTAGATCCACAGAAAATTTCAGGATATCTATACCTGCTCCAGCTTGTATTGAAAAAGATTCTTTTTTATAGCTTTTAAAATCTTTCAACTGGTCATATTCAGAACTGAAGGTAGATTTATCGTCTAAAAGCAACGTAATTGCGGGTCCAGCCATTAAACGAAAATTAAGGTTTTTTGCGCCTATACTTGTTCCGAACAGAATCGGCACGTCTAATGTAGTAAACTTAGCCGTTCCAGCAGCGGTAATCTGATTGCCATTATTTTGGAAACTTAAAAATTTATTATCCTTCGTGCCAATATAGGCCTCAGGCTGAACATAAAAACTTGCCACACCTAAACGCGCCCACGCACCGATTTGATACCCCAGCCGATTTTCTGTTTTCGCATAATCGGCATTTATTTTAGCCAGATTTACACCTGCTTTAATTCCCAAATTAAAAGACTGTGCTTGTGTATTTACCGCAAATGCAATGACAATGGCCGTTAAGAAGAGTATTTTTTTCATGTTGTTTAGTTTATTATTGCGTTTAAAATTGATTTAACGCATTTGTGAGGTTTAATCGTGTGTAAAGATGGCGAATATTTAGAAGAGTTTTTAAATACAAATCATAAATCGAGTATACCAACAAAATAATTATTTACTTTTGCCTAAAATATGTTTATGGCCAACTTTCAACTTACAGAAGAAAACGCTTTTAGGGTGAAGACGAAATTTCTAAGAAAATACCGTGATTTAGTAGACCAGCCATTGGATTTTTCGCCGGGTAATGAGGATAAACTGGTGGAAGACATTATGCGATTGGTTAAGAGAAATAGAACGTATGTAGAATTTACGCTACAGAAAGCGATCGCAGACCCAAAGGGAAATCGGCTTTAATTTTTGCCGATAAACCTCACTTTCTTTTTTTCTTTGCACAATCCTTTTTGCAGGCCGCTTTTTGTATATTTATTTTTTGCCGAGAGGTATATCTGGCATCAATTAATGTGGTTGGACACTTAATGTTATCTAATGAAGAAGTTAAAATTTCTTTTTGCCTTCGCTGCGACAGCTGTATGCGTATTAACTTTTTCCTTTCGTGAAGATTTATTCTTAGTATCTAAAAACCTCGACATTTTTTCCGCGGTATATAAAGATTTAAACATCAACTATGTTGATGAAACTAGCGCACCCAAACTGATGCGCATTGGAATAGATGCGATGTTAGACAGCTTAGATCCATACACCCAATATGTACCGGAATCAGAAATTGAAGATTATCGCCTCAAATATGTGAGCACCCAATACGGAGGCATTGGCGCGGGAACAATTTTTTTAGATGGAAAGCTTTTTGTAAGCGAACTTATAAAAGACTACCCCGCAGATAAAGCACAGATTATACCTGGAGATGAACTTGTAGCCATAGACGGGGTACAGGTTAAAGGAAAAACACGCGCTGAAATTAGTCAATTACTGCGTGGGCCAAAAGGGAGCAATGTGCTGTTAACGATAGGTAGAGCGCAAAAGGAAATGATTAAAAAACTGGTTCGTGATGAAATACTTCAACCAAATGTTTCCTACTCCGGCATGGTTGGCGAGGGAGTTGGCTACATCAAACTCGATAAGTTTTTAGAAAACTCTGCATCAGAAGTTACTTCAGCTTTAATAGCGATTCAAAAAAATAGCCCAAAAGGCATCGTATTGGACTTGCGAAATAACGGCGGCGGCATATTGCAAGAAGCCGTGAAAATTGTTAATCTGTTTATCCCAAAAAATCAACTGATCGTTACCCAGAAAGGAAAAAACCCACAAAAAACCATTATATATAAAACACTTGCCGAACCTATTGCGCCAACATTGCCTCTGGTTGTGCTAGTGAATGAAAACGCCGCATCTGCTTCAGAAATCGTAGCCGGATCACTCCAAGATTTAGACCGGGCAGTTATCATCGGCCAACGGAGCTTTGGCAAAGGATTGGTCCAGCAAGCTTTTAATCTTCCCTACAATAGCTTGGTTAAAATTACTGTTGCAAAATACTATACTCCTTCCGGCAGGTGCATTCAAAAACTAGATTACGGTCATAGAAGCCAAGATGGTTTGGTTGAGAAATTTGCAGACTCTTTGGCAGTGATGTATCGAACAACTAAAGGCAGAGAAGTTTACAGCGGTAACGGAATTTATCCAGATGTAGTTACCGAAGCGCCGAAACTTAGTCCGATCACCATCACCATGATTAACAAAAATTTATTTTTTGAATTTTCAAATCAATTTAAAAAAGACCATCCGACCATTTCATCAGCCAACAATTTTAAAATAGATGACGCGGATTATCTTAAATTTTCATCGGCTTTGCCCGATAAACAATTAACTTATGTAAGCAAAACAGAACGTTTATTGTCTGACCTGCGCTCGGAAGCTGAAAAGGAAAATAAATCTGAAGAAGTAAAGGCTGATTTGGAAAACTTGAAATATAAACTTACTTCTTCTAAAAAAACGGATCTGGTTCGGCATAAAGAGGAAATTAAACGATATCTAGAGAGCCAAATCGTGAGCCGATATTATTACCAAGATGGTAAAACTGTGCAGGGCTTTCAATATGATAAAGAGTTGGCAGCCGCAAAACAGGTGTTCGACAGTCAGCCGAAAATGCTTGCCATTTTAAGTGGTGAAGGAAATTATAAAGTAATTGGAAAACCAATCAACGCCCTAAATTAAAACCACGAGACATTATAAATTATGAAAAAAATATTTACGTTATGCATCATTTTATTTGCTTTTGCTGCTCAGGCGCAAGAGTATGTACCAACTGCCGCGAATTTAAAAGCGCGGACATGGTTTGCCGACGCCCGTTTTGGGCTGTTTGTTCATTGGGGTCCTTTTAGTATTCCCGGAGATGGTGAGTGGGTGCTGCAAGAACGAAAACTTACTTTTAAAAATTATAAAAACCTTGAGGACGCTTTCAATCCTACCTATTTTGATGCGGCGGCAATGGTTGCCATGGCGAAAAGCGCAGGCATGAAATACATTACACTTATTACTCGCCATCACGATGGGTTTAGCATGTGGGACACCAAATATTCTGAGTTCAACATTATGAATACGCCTTATAAAAAGGACATCGTGAAGATGGTTGCCGACGAATGCCACAAGCAAGGAATCAAAATCTTTTTTTATTATTCTCTGTTAGATTGGGGCCGAGAAGATTACCCGCATGAGACTGGCAAAACTGGACAAAATTCAGGTCGCAAAGGTCACGGCGATTATCCACATTATTTGCAGTTTATGAAAAACCAGCTTACGGAGTTACTGACCAATTACGGCGAAGTAGGTGGCATTTGGTTTGATGGACATTGGGATCAAACTGCACCAGAAGGCGCCGCAGACAGAACTTCTAGAATTGATTGGAAATACAACGAGATTTACGGATTAATCCACAAACTTCAGCCACAATGCCTTATTGGCAACAACCACCATTTGACGCCTTTTTCTGGAGAAGACTTTCAAATGTTTGAACGCGACCTGCCCGGAGAAAACAAATCTGGCTTAAATTTTCAGAAAGCTTCTGCGCATTTACCTTTAGAAACTTGCGAAACCATTTCTAACTCTTGGGGATACAACATCGGCGATACAACTTATAAGTCTAAAAGACAATTGATAAATACCCTCGTAAAGGCCGCAAGTTTGGGTTCGAACTTATTGCTTAACATCGGCCCAATGCCTAGCGGCAAAATACAGCCTGAATTTAAAGAAAGACTCGCCACCATGGGCGATTGGCTTAAAATTTACGGCGAAAGTATTTACGGAACGGAGGCTGGGTTTGTTAAACCAACTGACCAATGGAGCCTAACTCAAAAAGGTGATAAAATATATGTCCATGTATTGGATCAAAAATTATCGGCAATAACGCTGCTTCCCGTACCATTTAAAAAAATAAAGCGGGCTTATTTACTAAATGGAAGCAAGCCAGTAAACTATACATTTAAGGGCGGAAAGCTCGAGATTGACACTAAGTTTAATACTGATGAAATAGACAATGTAATTGTTCTTGAAACAGTAAAATAGAAAATTCGCAAATCAAAATACTTTTCATACAAAGAAAAATGAAAATTTCGAGCCTTTTTTCTGCAATATTGATTTGCAGTTCGTTCACTTCCCTCAAAGTTATAGCGCAACAAAATAAAGATTTAACCCAATTTGTAGACCCTATTATTGGCTCTGCAAAACATGGCCATGTGTTTGTAGGCGCAAATGTGCCGTTTGGGGCAGTTCAGTTAGGGCCAGTAAATGTAGAAAGCGGCTGGGATTGGTGTAGCGGATACAATTATAGCAGCAACAATATTATTGGTTTTGCGCACACGCATTTAAGCGGGACAGGGATTGGCGACTTAGGTGATATTTTAGTGATGCCCGCAACCGGAAAAATGCTGCTTAAAAAAGGCAAAAACGCAAACGATCAAGACGGCTATATTTCCAAATTCTCTCACGAAAATGAAGTGGCAAGAGCCGGCTACTACAGCGTTTTGTTAGATAAATACAACATCAAAGCCGAATTGACCGCAACAAACCGTGTTGGATTTCATAAGTACCATTTTCCTAAAAACGCGGAAAGTCCGCATGTAATTTTAAATTTACAAGAGGGTACCGGTTGGGATGCTCCAACCTATACTTCCCTAAATCAAGTAGACGCCAATACAATTGTTGGTGTAAGAAACTCTACAGGTTGGGCAAATGACCAACGGCTATTCTTTGTAATAAAATTTTCTCAGCCAATTAAAGAGATTCTTTTTTTTGATAGCACAGCGACAAAGACAGGTAATTTTGCTATTGGGAAACGAATTATTGGCGTGGTAAATTTTAATTCGATTAATAATGATTTGCTAAAGGTAAAGGTAGCCCTTTCCCCTGTGAGTGTTTTTAATGCTTCACTAAACTTAAAAGCAGAATTGCCAGGATGGGATTTTGAAGCAACCGTTAAAAAAGCCAATGCCGCTTGGCAAAAAGAATTGGAGAAAGTACGCATTGATGCCTCAACTACAACCAAAAAAGTATTTTACACTGCACTTTACCACACCATGATTGCACCGTCTACGTTCAACGACGTGAATGGAGATTATTTTGGGAGTGATAAAAAAATCCACCGAAAAGGAGATTTCAATAATTACACCACTTTCTCGCTTTGGGACACTTATCGCGCAGCAAACCCGCTGTACACATTGATTCACCAGGATAGGGTAAACGACATAGTTAAAACCATGCTTCACATATATAAAGAGCAGGGGAAATTGCCCGTATGGCACTTAATGGGCAACGAAACCAACACTATGGTTGGCTACCATGCTGTCCCTGTTATTGTAGATGCTTACCTAAAAGGATACCGAGGATATGATGTAAATCTTGCTTACCAGGCAATTAAACAGTCGGCTATGCAAAAAACAGATGGCATAGAATACATTCAAAAATTGCAATACATACCTGGCAACAAAGTGGGTGAATCTGTCGCAAAAGCATTGGAATATGCCATCGACGACTATTGCATCGCCATGATGGCAAAATCATTAAACAAAACCGCAGACTACCGATATTTCACCAAACGTGCACAACTGTATAAAGATTATTTTGATAAGGATGTCCAGTTTATGAGAGGTAAAATGAGCGACGGCAGTTGGCGCACTCCTTTTAGCCCGTTGGCTTCAAAACACCGAGACGACGATTATACCGAAGGAAATGCATGGCAATATACTTGGCTGGTGCCGCAAGATGTAGAAGGATTGATAAAGCTTTTTGGCGGCGATAAGCCATTTGTAACGAAATTAGACTCTCTATTTACGGTTCCGCCGGAGCTGGGCAACGACAGTTCGCCTGACATTTCTGGATTGATTGGCAACTACGCGCAAGGCAACGAACCTGGCCACCACATACCTTACTTATATGCCTATGCTGGGCAGCCATGGAAAACTGCTGATTTGATTAGAAAAATTGATAAAGATTTTTATACTTCAAAACCAGATGGACTTTGTGGCAACGAAGATGTTGGTCAAATGAGTGCTTGGTACGTTTTTTCTGCCTTAGGATTTTATCCTGTCAACCCCGCAAACGGCAATTATGTATTCGGGTCACCGCTTACCAATGGCGCTACATTAACGTTTAAAGATGGTAAAAAGTTCAATCTTAAAGTGGTTGGCAACAGTTCACAACATAAATACATCCAGAAAATGATGCTAAATGGGAAGGCATATTCAAAATCCTACATCAGTCATAAAGCAATTGTGGCAGGCGGAAATTTGATCATTTATATGGGCGGCGAACCATCTAAGACTTGGGGAATAAAGCCCGAAGATCGACCGAAATCTGATCGATAAATTTAATAGTCTTGAGAACGCGGGTTATTTTCTAAGATCATTTATTGGGCGCTTTAACACGCCATTCATTATATCTTTCTCTGCGTCTTCGGCTAGGGAAAGGATGCCATTTCTGTCGTTCGCGCAATTTCTCTGATAAAACAAAATTGCGTGTTATCGCAAATCTGCTAATTTAGCAGTGAGGTGATCTCTAATTATGAAATGAATGACAGATTTGCCGACTTGAAATGTTCAAAGACAATTGAATGTTTTATACCAAGTTTATGGGCGCTTTAATACCCGTAGAATTGTAACTCCCTAATGCTGTAGGATTAGTTTTTTTTTAACGCGAATAAAACCTGATACTGCAACTAGCCGAATGGTTAACATAATTGCCGCTTGATGCATTAAACTTTTTTCAACAATTTGCATACATAAACTAGAGCGCTAACGATTGCAATGGCGTACTTTTTGGCTTCATTGCCAAAAAGACACAATGGAAAGCGTGTCAAAGCGCCCAAATCTTTTAAAAAATTCCTTGCACAAACTCAGATTAATATTTTAAATACACATTATAAAGCACCAAAACATCTACCGGAGTAAGAGTTTTGCTAGTATCGCTTTGTATAAAATGAATTTTAAAGCCGTTGATGGCTGCCCCTAAATTTTTTGTGTCATAACCAATGTATCTTAATGCCATTTCAGTATTGAAATCTGCAGGCGGATTCTGCAAAACGTCGTCATACCAATAGCCAAAGCCCTTATCCGCAAGTTTTTTCCAAGGAAAATGTGCAGGATCTGGCTTTCTTCCCGGTGCAATATCGGCATGGCCAATAAAATTTGCAGTTGGAATGTTGTATTCCCTTTTTAATGTTGCCAAAAGCTTTAACAAGCTATTTATCTGCGCATCAGGCCATGGATCTGTCAAGCCGTTATTATCTAACTCGATGCCAATAGATGACGAATTGATGTCTGTATCTTTTCCCCATTTTGCAACGCCAGCATGGTTTGCGCGAAGATAATCGTTTACCATGTGAACTACTTTCCCATCCCTTCCAATTACATAATGTGCGCTCACCTGAGTTCTTGACAACTGAAAAGTCTTAACCGTTTGCGCCAAACTGTCTTGAGCAGTATGGTGAATGATTACAAAATTAGGCTTCCTAATGCCAAAGTTTACAGACGCTATCCACTCCTGATTTTGGCTGTTTAAGGTATCATAGATTTGTCCAGCAGGAGGAACAGCACTTATAATTTTTGCGAAATCTTTTGCCTTATCCTTATAAACCTTTTCTGTAGCCGCATACTTCATTACTTTACAAGCAGAAAAAATAGTTAGACATACTAATACAGATGCTATTGGAGATCGGGTAAGAATATTTTTAAACATGGAGGGTTTTTCTAAAAAGTCAATTTGCCGCAAAATTAAAGCTAATGACCCAAATTTCTAACAAAACTTACAAATTTTCTTACTTTTGGTCAATTATTTATAAGATGAAAAATTTACGTATACTGGGTATTCTTGCCGTTTCTTGCTTTATACTTATGGCATGTAACGACGCACCAAAAAACCAGGCAAACCAAAACAAAACCGTGCTAAATACCGCCCAGGAAGATGTGTTAGAAGGATATACTGCTAGAAGACTCCCGATTTATGAGCGTGTGAAACTAACTACCAATATCAATTTATTAAGTCCTAACGACAGGAAAGTGCTACCCTTGCTTATTCAAGCATCAGAAATTATGGACGACTTGTATTGGAAGCAGGCCTATCCAGCTAGAGATAGTTTGCTTGCTGCAATTAAAGACGAAAATACCCGAGCGTTTTTAAACATCAATTATGGCCCCTGGGATAGGTTGAACAATGATACAGCTTTTGTAGCTGGAATTGGACCAAGACCTGCAGGCGCTTTTTTCTATCCAAAAGACATTACTAAAAAAGAAATAGAAGAGTCTAAACTTATCGACAAATTCGGTGCGTATTCTGTTGTTACAAGAGATAGTAGCGGCACCTTGAGTACCACTCCATACCATATTCTATACGCAAGTCAACTTCAGAGAGCATCTTCTTTACTTAAACAGGCCGCTTTAATAACCGACAATAAAGAATTTAAAAAGTACCTAAATCTACGTGCGGATGCTTTGGTAACTGATAATTTTACTGCAAGTAATTACGCTTGGCTCGACATGAAAACGAATGATTTAGACCTCATTATTGGGCCGATTGAAAACTATGAGGACAAACTTTTTAATGCCCGAACTAGCTATGAGGCGTATGTTTTAATCAAAGATAAAGAATGGAGTAAACGACTGGAAAAGTATGTAACGATGTTGCCGCAGCTGCAAAAAGATTTACCAGTACCCGCAAAATACAAACAGGAAAAACCTGGAACAGATTCGGAATTGAACGCATACGACGTGGTGTATTATGCTGGCGACTGCAATGCGGGATCTAAGACTATTGCCGTTAACTTACCAAACGATGAAAAAATTCAGCAGGAAAAAGGCACACGTAGATCGCAGCTAAAAAACGCGATGAAGGCGAAGTTTGATAAAATTTTAGTTCCGATTTCAAAAAGCCTCATCGATGCAGAGCAACAACAATACATTAATTTCGATGCTTTTTTTACCAATGTGATGTTTCATGAAGTTGCCCATGGGCTTGGCATTAAAAAAACGGTTAATGGTAAGGGCTATGTTCGCGAAGCTCTGAAAGACCAATACAGTTGGTTAGAAGAGGGCAAGGCAGATATTTTAGGCCTGTATATGGTTACTAGTTTATTGAAAAAAGGCGAATTGACTGGCGATATCAAAACCTATTACACCACTTTTATGGCCGGAATTTTAAGGTCAGTTAGGTTTGGGGTGTCAGAATCGCATGGAAAAGCAAATATGCAGTGTTTTAATTATTTCGAAGCACATGGCGCCTTTCAAAGAACTCCACAAGGCACTTATAAAATAGATTATGAAAAGTTTGCTAACGCTACAAATGAATTAAGCGCCTTAATTCTAAAACTGCAAGGTGATGGAGATAGAACAGCAGTAGAAAAAGTTCAACAAACCATGGCTATTATCCACCCCGAACTGCAAAAAGACTTAGATAAATTAACCAACAGCCACATTCCGGTTGATGTGGTCTTTGAACAAGGAGTTGATGTATTGGGGGTAAAATAAGCTGAATGCATTTTTAATGGACAGTATTTTGCTCGGATAAGATCGAAGTACGCAAAGGGATCGGGCTGATCTCCGACATCCGATTTCTGACATCCGACTTTCGACTTCTGAATGCTATCCTCCAGCCTTCTTCACTTTATAACCTTCTTTTTGTAAAATGAGCAACACTTTATCGCGTACATCCCCCTGAATCAATATTTCTCCATCTTTGGCAGAACCGCCAACGCCACATTTGGTTTTCAACATTTTCCCGAGCGTTTGTAGATCATCAGATTTGCCGTTAAAACCTGTCACCAACGTAACTGCTTTACCGCCTCTATTCTTTTTATCTAACATCACGCGCAAATCTTGTTGCTGATTTTTGGGTGTATCTGATTCTTCGGGTTCTTGGGGAAATTCGTAGGAGGAATCAGTGGAATACATAATGCCGCCAAGATCACTTAAATTTATTTTTTTCGATTTCATCTCAATATGCTTCTTGTGGATGATCAATTTCTTTCCTACAATGATACAATAACTTTTAGAGACTGCTCCACAATCCCAGCTTCTAAATCCGCACACATGGTTAGCGGTTCTCCATCTAAATGCACCGCAGCCTCTTTTTCTCGCTTGATCTTGATCTGTTTGCCCTTAATAATCTCTATCATATCAGATTCCCTAGCAGTTCCTTTAATCATGACAAAAACCAACATAGGCAGCTTAATTAATGGAAATTTCTTAATGATGCAAACGTCTAAAAAACCATCTGTAACTGAAGCATAAGGAGAGACGATTACGTCATTGCCGTATTGCGAAGAATTGGCTATACTAATGGCATAAGCCTTTCTTTTAAACGTTTTACCGTCAATATCTATCAGGTATTCTTGTGGCTTATAACTAAGAACTTCTGCCAAACCAAGTCTGATATAACCAAATAAGCCTCGACTTTTATCTTTTGCAAAAATTGCACTTACATGTGCATCAAAGCCCATCCCAGCTAAATTAAAAAATGGCTTTCCACATAAATGACCCGCATCAATTTTTTTGATCTCATGCTTATTTAGCAAACCTATTGCTTTTTGCATGTCAGTTGGAATTTCTAAAAAACGCGCGAGGCCATTTCCAGATCCCAGGGGTAAAATGCCTATTGGCTTATTGTATTTTTGTGCCATAGATGCCACCTCATTAATGGTTCCATCTCCTCCGGCAGCCACAACAATATCCGTATTTCCAGCTAATGCAGCTTCGGCAATTTCGGATGCGTGCCCTTGATACTTTGTAAATTTAACGTCAGAATTAAATTGCTTTTTATCAAGATATCTATCAATTGCATCGGGGATATCCACCTTGCTCTTGCCACCAGATATAGGGTTGATGATAAATAAGATATTTGTTTTCTCGGCCACCGTTTCTGTTTAACAGCTAAAATTATCTATTATTTTTTAAATAAAGAAAATATGTTATTTTTGCACACGAAAAAAGTGGAGGGATTTGCTACGTTTTCTTTATAGAAAGCCAGATTGCAACCACTTAAAAAAAATGCTAACACCTCTTGTTTAACCCGTTCTCTAAGGGTTGTTGGCTACACTAATTTTTTAATAATCTTAATTTTAAGAGATGTCTTATTTATTTACATCAGAGTCTGTTTCTGAAGGTCACCCAGATAAAATTGCCGATCAAATATCGGATGCTTTAATTGATAACTTTTTGGCATTTGATCCCGATTCTAAAGTTGCCTGCGAAACGTTGGTTACAACAGGTCAGGTTATTTTAGCAGGCGAGGTAAAATCTAAAACGTATTTAGACGTTCAGCACATTGCCCGTGAAGTGATTAGAAAAATTGGCTACACAAAAAGTGACTACATGTTTGATGCAAACTCTTGCGGCATTCTTTCTGCAATACATGAGCAATCTCAAGACATTAATCAAGGAGTAGATAGAACGAGTAAAGAGGATCAAGGTGCAGGCGATCAAGGGATGATGTTTGGTTATGCGACCAATGAAACAGTGGACTATATGCCCTTGGCGTTAGATTTGTCTCACAAATTATTGCAGGAGCTTGCAGAGTTGCGTAGAGAAAATAAAGAAATTACCTATTTACGTCCGGATGCAAAAAGTCAAGTAACATTAAAATACGATGATGACAATAAGCCTGTTAGCATAGAAGCCATCGTAATCTCTACCCAACACGACGATTTCGATGAGGAAGAGGCTATGTTGAAGAAAATTAAAACAGATCTTATTAATATTTTACTTCCTCGCATTATTAAGAAATATCCACAGTATGCGCATTTGTTTAATGACGATATTGCGCACCACATCAACCCAACAGGCAAATTTGTGATCGGCGGACCACATGGTGATACGGGTTTGACAGGGAGAAAAATTATTGTTGATACCTACGGAGGCAAGGGCGCACATGGCGGCGGAGCTTTCTCGGGCAAAGACCCAAGTAAAGTAGACAGAAGTGCTGCGTATGCAACGCGCCATATTGCAAAAAACTTGGTTGCTGCAGGGGTTGCAGATGAGATTTTGGTGCAAGTGAGTTATGCCATCGGTGTGGCAAGGCCGATGGGAATTTATGTAAGTACCTACGGAACTGCAAAGGTGAAGAAAAGTGACGGCGAAATTGCTAAAATTATTGAACAATTGTTCGACATGCGACCGTACTTTATTGAGCAAAGGTTAAAGTTACGCAATCCAATTTATAGCGAAACTGCAGCTTATGGACACATGGGCAGAAAGCCAGAAACCGTTACAAAAACTTTTAGATCGCCAAGTGGAGAGGAAAAGACTGTTGAAGTTGAATTGTTTACTTGGGAGAAATTAGATTATGTAGAGAAAGTAAAGGAAGCTTTTGGCATCTAATTAAATATAGATTTATTTTTAGAAAAGCACTTAGATTTTACGCTAAGTGCTTTTTTTATAACCATCTTTTTTAAATCAGAGTTCTTGTTTCTCTTTGCTGAACTACCTACAAAAAAAAAGCGTCATCCGAATAAATCGCTGACACTCAAAAGCTTCATAATCAGTTTTACCTAAGCTTATAACAATCCGTATCTGACTTCCAAATCTTCGGAATCAACAATGGCATTTTCTCGTTTAGATTTCATGGAATGGATATCGGTATACCCGAAAAAGTATTCATCTGTTATTTCGAGCGATTTGAGCGCATTTTTTGCGCTCGTAATGCGGACAGATATTTTACCTCCCAATTGCGTTAATCTTGAATTCTTTGTTTTAACTACGCCATCCTTGGCTTTCGAGAGCTGGGCATGCGTTTTCATAGGTTCAACAATTTAAAATGTATATAATTAAGTTAGTTTAAAACCATTCGCTGCTAAAGATAAGGTTAGAAATAGCCAAATAGTTCCTTTATATATACAATGCTTATCGTGAAGAAATGGTTTGTAACAAAAATAATTTACGGTAAAAACGGGTGTTTATACTTGCGGATTATCCATCTAAATTTGAAAAAAAACCTTTAATATTGAGTTAGCGTATCCCAAATTACTTCATAAATATTTGGAGCAGCTATAGTTTTACCAATTTCTGTTTCTGTGATAAGAACCGGTTTGTAGGCATCAGCAATTCCAACCCTTCCGTGCGAACCTTTTACTAAGGTGGCGTCCAAAGGAATTACATCCATCACATACCTAAATCCGGCTTTCTTCTTTAACAGTTTATATCCTGCGCGAAGTTTTGATGTCATAAACATTTCAACAGGATCGTAACCAGGCTTTTTATGAATGTCTACAACTCTTGCGTAATCTGGCGCTTTTGCATCATCCAACCAAAAGTAATAGCTAAACCAGCTCCCTTCTTTTGCCGTAACTACCAAATCCCCCGATCGCTCGTGGTTAATGTGGTATTTTTCTTGTTGCGTTTTATCTAAAACTAAATCAACACCTTTTGTATTTTCAAGTAGTTTTCTTACCTGTTCTGTTGCACTTTTATCGTTGATGTAAATGTGTGCAATTTGATGATCGACTACCGCGAATGCTTTAGATACCCCGGGATCTAGAAGTTCTAAACCTCTTTCCTCTCTGATGCCGATTAGGCCTTTCTCCCTCAAAATCCGATTAAGGAAAACTGGATTATTTACAGGCTCTATTCCGTATTCGGAAAGCAAAATGATTTTCGCCCCTTTCTTCTCATAAAAGCGAACCAGCTCTTCAACAACTTGATCGATTTCGTTTAATTCAGTACTTATTTTCTCCAAATCTGGTCCAAATTTCTGCAGACAATAATCAAGATGAGGAAGGTAAATTAAAGTTAAAGTTGGGTTGTGTAATTCTTCAGTTTCCATGGCTGCATCAGCAATCCACCTACTAGATTTTATATTTGCAGCCGGGCCCCAAAAACTAAATAATGGAAATTGTCCAAGTTTTCTTTGCAGATGATCACGAAGTTCTGCCGGATGCGAATAGCAATCGGGAAGTTTACGCCCGTCGGCAAGATAATTTGGGCGCGGTGTTACCGAATAATCAGCATTAGAATACATGTTGTACCACCAAAACATATTCGAGCAGGTAAAAGATGGATCTTCGGCCTTTGCCTTGTCCCATATTTTTTCCCCACTTACCAATTTGTTGGATTGCTTCCAAAATTTTATCTCGCTATCTGTATGGTCGTACCAACCATTACCAACAATGCCATTTTCTGCAGGATATTTTCCGGTTAAATAACTCGATTGGACACTTGTGGTAACCGCAGGTAACAAAGGTTCTATATTGGTGAAATTTTTCTCTGCGATGTATTTTTTTAAAAACGGGGTATGTTCTCCAATAACCGAAGACGACAATCCAACAATATCTATAACAACTGTTTTTTGCATAATTTAAGTTTTCAATAGGTCTTTTACCCAATTTAATTCCCTAACAATCGAATCATTTAGGGGAGCTTTTAGTGATGCCGGAAGAACTTCCCACGTATAGGTTTCTACCTCCAAATGAGCCGTAAAAGTGTTTTCTTTATACGCGTCTAATACCAGCTTTATATCTGATTGGGTAGATTGAATCAGCCCCATTTCCTCCACAAAAATGGGAACATGGAAATGTGCCCTCCATTCTGTAGCATTTGTATTTTCTTTAGCTGCTAAAGCATTTGAAAGATCCGGATAACGAAGCAGACTACCATCGTTTTGCTTTGCAATCACCTGATGCAGATAAGTGGGTTCATCAAAACGAGCAAGTTCTTCTATTACTGCATTTCTTTCAACAGTAGATTCTGGTAATATTCCTTTTAAAGCAGCGCTGATTTGAATTTTTCCAACTAAAATTCCCTTTACTTTTAATTCGGCAATAATTTCGGTATGAGGTTCATAGCCGATGGCAAAGTGGCAAACATCATAACATAAGCAAATGTGCTGCTTAATTATACTTTCGCCCAAATGAGATCTTCCTTCAGCAAGCAAAACATTTTCGTACCAACCTATAAACTCAATGCCCGATTCTAAAAAGCCATCTGGCTCTGGCTCTATATCTAAATGAAGTCTTTTGCCGGTTCGTTCCTTTATCTTATTGAGCGCTTCCGCAACTTTTAAAACATTCGCGGTTGCCGTAATTGTTGCTTTGTTTCGCTCATCCGAATCTGTAAACCAAGGCTTATAACTTAATGGAGAAGTAGAAACTCCGCCGTCCATTCCGGCAGGCAACAACTCAGCAAGAATATTAAAAAGACGAATCGTATAATCAAGCCGTTCGGTGGTTGTCCAATCTGGTGCATGCACCTGATCTTTAACTTTTGTATGATGAAAGCCGCCGTAGGGAAAACCATTCATGGTAAAAACATATCCATCAACCTCGATTAGCCATTTCTTAAAAGCTTCGATCGCATCTTCTTTAATAAGCTCCGTGCTCGCCAAATTTGAAAGTCTCAACCCAATTCCCATTGGTTCGTCGGGAGATGTTTGTGCTTTTAGAATTGGAAAACTGTCTTTTAAAACGCCGAAATGTTCCGCCCAACTTTCGCCGGCATAAATATTTGTACAGAATGTTAAATGTCCTGAGTTTATTTTCATTCTGTTAATTTATTGTTTGAAGTTTTGCCTGCTGATTCAAAATTTCTGCCGCTTGCTTTAAAATTTCTGTGTCCATTTCATGCACTTCTTCAGCGGTGCCTAATCCCGTTAGTAAGGTAATGGTCAATTCGCCACCTAAGTGTTCTC
Source organism: Pedobacter sp. UYEF25 (assembly GCF_054061655.1). Lineage (NCBI taxonomy): Bacteria > Pseudomonadati > Bacteroidota > Sphingobacteriia > Sphingobacteriales > Sphingobacteriaceae > Pedobacter > Pedobacter sp. UYEF25. The sequence continues at coordinate 67,467 of NZ_JBSSEL010000011.1, forward strand.
GAAATTCTTCTAGCCCGGCTAAAATCGGACTGTCGCCTTCTTTTACTTGTAATAAAGGATGAGTTAAATCGAAACCAAGCACTTGAAGAAGTTTTAAAACCCGTTGGCTATCTGCCAAACTTAATCTTCCCGAAAGGTTAGAATAAACGGTATCTAAGGCAATTCCCATGGCAACCGCTTCTCCATGTCTAACCTCGAAATTGCTTAAATATTCTAACTTATGTGCACTCCAATGGCCAAAATCTAGCGGACGTGAAGATCCACTTTCAAATGGATCGCCACTTCTGATGTGCTCCATATGCAACTTCGCACATTTCCAGATTTGATAGTTCATCACCTCCATATTCCGTTCTACCATCGACTGCGCATTTGCTTCCAACCATTCGAAAAACTCGAGGTCTTTAATCAGCGCCACTTTTATCGCTTCTGCAATGCCCGACCGCCAGTCACGATCTGATAAAGATTTCAAAAATAATTCGTCATTAAAGACGGCAACCGGCGGCGAAAATGTGCCTAAGAAATTTTTCTTGTTAAAATAATTTATGCCGTTTTTTACTCCAATCCCAGAATCGTTTTGAGACAAAACTGTTGTAGGGATGCGGATGTGTTTAATTCCTCGGTGCGCCACATTGGCTGCATAACCCACCATATCTAATAACGCGCCGCCGCCAATGGCCGCAATATAAGAATGCCGATCGATGCCATATTTATTTACAGCCTCCAACACGGCATCAAAATATTCAGTCTCATTCTTTACCTTTTCTCCTCCCGGGATAATCAAAATATCCTGAATCAACTGAGTTTGATTGTACTTAGAGAAGTAGGTTTTAATCTGCTTCTTCAAGTTTGGGTGCGCATCTGCCACACCTTCATCAATAATAAAGAAGATCTTTTTTACCGTCTTCGCGGGATTTAATCCATTGAGAAAATTGCTAAGCAAATCATTTTCCGTTAAGAAAAGTGCCGAGGTAAAAAAAACGTTAAAGTTATATTTTACTGTGAAGGATTGTTGTAAAGGTTCCATATAAATAGGATAATCTCATTGATAAAATTAGGTGACTGCAAATAATTTTGAGAGCCACATAGATAAGGGCAATAATGCCGCAATAATAAAGGCAAGTGCTAGCGCATCAAACGTTACAGCCCAAGCCGCATCCATTAAAATGAGCGAAATAACGCCGGCTTTTACCGCAGCACCGATATTTTTACCTATCGGAGTTTTGATGGCTTTAACCAGTGGACTAAAAATCATCCAAGCAAACGGCAATAGAAAAAGTAACGACCATACCAAGCGATCGTTTAGGAAGGCAAAAGTGGCAATTGCGCCAATTACCAACGCATACAAAATTGCGGCGAGGTAAAGGTTTTTTGTATTGCCACCGTGTACTTCTCCACGACTTGTCATGGTGATTGAAAAAATATAAATCACCGGAATTATTGCAACAAAATAATGCTGTTGCAGCATCTCTGGCACAATACTTAAGCCAAGCAACAGATTCAACCCACGACAAATACCCATGCTAAGCGGTCCAAAAAACGGATGATGCTTGCCAATCTTATTATATATTAACGCAAAACAACTTACTCCAAAAGCCAATAAACCAGCCGTTAAATTTGTTAGAGAAGCAAGCACAATTCCAGATCCAAGTAGGGCGCAGCCGAGTATAGCCGCGTTTTTTAAACTAATGATGCCACTTGGAATGGCGCGTTCAGGCCGCTCGACTCTATCTAATTCTGCATCAAAAACATCGTTAAAGACAATCCCACCAGCATATAAACAGGCTGTTGAAAAACAAAGGGCTAAAATAGCAGCCCATGGCGTATCAATACTACTGAGCAACACGCCAGAAATTGCTATACCTGCAAGAATATCAGCAACAGCGGTTACCATATTTGCAGGGCGCATAATGCGCAAATAATCGACTAATTTTCCCAATTCTTTATTAACTGATGATGATAGAAGATTTATCTATGCGTGGTTGCTGCCCGCCTCTTAGTACAGTATTGCCTTCAAATTTTTCTGTTAAATCTATCTTACCCGATCCATTAAAATCTGCCTCGTCAATCTGTCCGCTTTGGCCAAAAGCTGTTATTGCATTGCGATAAGTTACCAATTCGATATCGGCGTCACTGATGCCTTTCAATTTCATTAAAGCCGCAGTTTTAGGTACAGCTAATGGATCACTAATTCCCCAATCTGCGGCAGAATTAACCATAATTCGCTCTGCGCCATATTGTTTAACCACTTCCACCATTCTTTCATTTCCCATTTTGGTAAATGGATAAATGGTAAAAGCAGCAAAGAAACCTCGGTCTAAAACTTCTTTTACGGTTTCCTCATTGTTATGATCGATGATGATTTTATACGGGTCTAACCCATGCTCCAAAGCAATATCCATACTCCGTTGCGTGCCTTTTTTCTTATCGCGATGTGGCGTGTGAATTTGAACGGGCAAACCAGCTTCTTTTGCAAGTTCTAATTGCAAGCGGTAGTATTTCTCTTCTGCAGGGGTTTGATCATCGAAGCCGATCTCACCAATGCCAACAACGCCTTCTTTATAGATAAACAACGGCAGAATTTCCATTACCTGTTCTGCAAGGGGTTCATTATTGGCCTCACGAGAATTTAAGCCAATGGTACAATAATGTTTAATGCCAAATTGCGACGAACGAAATCGCTCCCAGCCAATAAGGCTGCTGTAATAATCTCTAAAACTATCTAATCCTGTACGTGGCTGACCTAACCAAAAAGCAGGTTCGATAAGCGCTACAACCCCAGCATCCGCCATTGCCTGATAATCATCTGTTGTTCTTGAAATCATGTGCACATGAGGATCAAAAAATTTCATCCCTTTTACTACACTCATATCAAACGCTTCGGGTTCGCCCATCGTCGTTCTATCTCTTTCAATTGAATTACTGCAACACATTTTCTACTTAATTTATTTTTAATTAAATACTATCCCAGCTCAAAGCTTGGCCATCGATTATGGCCTTAAGTTCGGGAATTTGACTGATATATCGCTTTGCAGGCTCATAATCAGACATCGAAATGGCAAGCGCAATGGCTTTATGTTCTCTAGCATCGGGATTTGCTAAACCAATTTTAATCGCTTCAAAAATTTTATCATTGATGAAGACACCAATCACTCTCCAAAGTTGAGGGTTTACTTCTCTTCCGGCAGCATAACGCTCTCTAGCATAATCGCTAAGAGTAAGTGCTAAATGCTCGTTTGCACGTTCATCAATTCGATGGATTTTGGCTATATTTTTTTCTGTAAAAAAGGCTTTCAATATCAACTGGTTCCACGCCGCTTCATCAAGATTTTCTGCAGGATACGGATTGTGCTCCATAATCGCTTCTAATACCGACCCAATATTGCTTCTTATTCCTTCGGCGCAGCGCGCAATCCAAGTTTTAGGCTTAGCTAAAAAAGGAAGTGAAGAATATAATGCTACGGCTTCATTCATTTCGGCAGATAAAAACAAACTTTCAATGATCGGATGCGATTTTTCGGTATCTGCAAAACTGTGTGTTCTCAATAACCAAACCCTCGCCAAATGATCAACTGTCCAAGTGCTGAGGTAAGCTAGACCAATTTGCCGCAGCATCTCCTGTTCCTGATTGCTGATTTTTAAAGCGCTTTTACCTGTTTTACGCGGGAGCATTACAAACGCCTGCCCTAGTTTCCCTAATCCAGCAGGTTGCGCTACTTGCTCTAACCATGCCAATGCATTGTCATCTAGATTATTCTTTAAAATGGTTAGAAGAAGTTTGCTTTTATCTTCAAAATTATCACTTATCGCCATAAAAAACGGGAGTTATTATCGTTATGCAAAAATACCTGACGAAACTAGATAATTTAAAAGCAAGGCACCGACCACTATCAATAGACCAAAAAACTCTCTCGTTTGCTCTATATACGGTTTTGTAGCCTGCATGCTTTCTACCAAGCTTGGTTTATTATATTTCGTAACCCAATCTCGAACCCCATCTTTGGCGAAGAAAATTTTCGTTGCATAAATCAGGTAAAGGGCCATCAAAGCCAAGTAAACGTAAGGGTAAAACAAATCTGCAGCAGCTAAACCGCAACAAACTGCCCCAAGGATATAAATTGGCACCCACAGCCATGAGTCTTTATCATTAAGGTTTACATAGGCAAAGCCGATGAAGGAAATGCAAAAAATAACGTTCAATATCATTAAGATCATTCCAAATGGTTTTTAAATTTATGCTAAATCGTTTTTCTTCTCACAAAGTTATTTAATTCAGCCCCCAATTTGCAGTAAAGATTGTAAATTCTATTTAGAAATACTTTCCCCGGCTAATAATAGACAACTAAGCGCTGATTATAAAATGTTGATAAGCAACTTAACATTGTAGTTTTTTCTGATTGTCTTGCTAAACAGTAAAATGCTTTTGTGATTATTTTACAGAAAGGACAAAATTACCCAACATAATAAAGAGCAGTTTCGCCTAAGATAGTAAAAAATAGTGCTGACATTTTATTGGGAGCGCTATCATATTATCTGTGGTTCCCACGATACAGGAATCCAAAGTTTTCGACCTGACCTAATAATGGCTTCCGGCTTGGAGGATGATTTGTTTAATCCACTTCCTCCTAGTTTAACAGTTGTTTAATTTCATAAGTCTTCAAAAGCCAGCATTAGTTTGCTATTTTGAGTTTTCTTATCGCGTGAGCCGATATGATCCAATAAGAACCGATAAATTATAACAGATTATAGTATGATCAGTTTGTCAAGCATTCTCTTCACTGTGGAATTGGACATCCCTAACTTTTTAGCGATCTCGCTAGTCCTAATTCCAGCATTGCGCTCTACAACTTACAGTACTGCTTTTCCTTAACTGAGATGCTTTTCTCAACACCATGAGAACAAAACAGACTTGACGAGTGGATGGGTTCTATATCGGTATCATACCAAAATATAATTGCACGAATGGCGTCTTTTGTCGAAAACCCGGGAGCAAGTTTTAAATTGCCATGATCGATATAGAATATAAACTTGGTCACGTTAGACAATTAAATACATTTTGCGTTGTCACCCCCGTTTTACGATCGATGCTCCAAATCTATCGTAAATACAGTTCCTTTATTGGGTTCGCTGCCAACCGTGTTGATGCCCACAAGTGACTCTACCTAGTTTTACCATAAAATCCCAATTCCTTTGCCGTCTCGCTAGCAAAACACTACTAATTAGGTTAACCGTAGTGTCTATTTTTCTTTAATAATTCTTGCGCTTTGATTGATAAATAGACTTTTACAACGAGTATCTTAAAGAATAAATTGATTTTAATTGTGCCAATTCACAAAACTGTCAAGCTCATCAATTTTTCATGTTTGATCGCAAAATGTTTATTACATTTGTTCTTAAGCCAAATAGCTTGTTAAATTTAACGCTCCAATTATACTGACTTAATAAGAGTGAATAAAGATTTTGTCGATAGTACATGTATTCAACAATTGATTGCAGGCGAAGAAGCTGCCTTTAGCAAAGTGTATGATTTGTATGCTAAAAAAGTGTACAGGCTTGCCTTCAAGTTTTTAAAAGAAAGGGCTCCAAGTGAAGAGATTGTTCAGGAAGTATTTATTAAATTTTGGTTAAACGCAGACAAGCTCGATACTGCAGGTAATTTGTGGTTGTATTTATTCGTAATTACAAAACGCCTATCTCTGAATGCTTTAAGACAAATCTCGAAATCACATCATCTTACCGAAAAGCTAATTCATACCGTTGTCGAAATGAACAACAACACGGAAGAAAATGTCCTTTTGCACGATCTCGAACGCTGTGCCGATCAAGTAATAGCAACTTTACCCCGTCAACAAAAGCTTGCATATACCTTAAGTCGTAAGGAGGGATTGTCTCATAAAGAAATTGCAGCGCAACTTCACATTTCCCCCTATACCGTAAACAACCACATTGGCGAAGCCTTAAAAACAATAAAAGCCCAATTAAAGTATGCCGGGCTTATAGTTCTCTTTTTAGTATTGTCTGCGGCCAGTAAATGCGCTCTTTCCAAGTTTTCGACGGTTAACGCAATATTTTTTAAATCACGAATTCAACGCGTTGCAAGTAATCATTTGATTTACTTTGAAGATTAGAAAAAATATTTTTTTCTAATTTAACTAGTTGTACCCCTCTCCTTCTGGTGTTCTATTAACAACATGCTTTCCCGAGGCAAGTTTTAACCAATGTAAAAATGAATGAGCTAAAGTTTCAACGCTTATTGCACCAGTATTTAAACAATACCATAGGCCGTGAGGATTGTGTAGAATTGTTAAGCTATTTTAAGAAAATAGATGACGATAAAATTGATTCACTCATTGAATTAAGCTCATTTAATTTAAGTGAGGGTCCTGAATTTGGTGAAATGCAATCATCAGATCTTTTGAACAAAATAAAGGTCGACCCACGTTTTGAACGCGCTCTAACTGTTAACGTCGTTTCGCTACAAACAACTCCAAAATTCTATCAACGCAACTGGGTAAAGATAGCAGCAGCCGCAATGTTGCTCTTAACAAGTAGTTTACTTTTTCTGCAGCGCGAAAAAATTTTTACTGATAAAGGTGACGTTTTGTTGGCGATCAAGAAGAAAAAAGAAGTCATTCTTCCTGGCAGTAGAAAGGCAATTTTAACAATGACCAACGGACACTCGATCGCACTTAACGAGGTGGCGAGGGGCGTATTAGCAAAAACGAATGCTGGTAATATTGTAAAAACAAATACCGGCGAAATTATCTACAACAACCTTAAGAACTTCGCCGATGCCAAAGATTTGGTTTATAATACCCTCTCCACCCCAAAAGGTGGAGAATACCAGTTGGTTTTGCCAGACGGCACTAAGGTTTGGTTAAACTCCGCCTCTTCCATTACCTATCCTACGGCTTTTACCAAGAAAGAGCGCCGCGTAAAGCTTACAGGAGAGGCTTACTTTGAGGTAGCTAAAAATAAAGACATTCCTTTTTATGTAAATGTGCATGATACCCAAATACGGGTACTCGGCACGCATTTTAACATCACTGCTTATGATGACGACGATGAAACGACAACTACGTTGATTGAGGGCTCGGTGCAGGTGACGAAGTACAATAAACAATCTGTCATTAAGCCAGGACAAAAGGCCGTAACAAACAAAACTTCAGACCAAATAGTGGTTTCGCATGCAAATATTGAAGATGCAGTAGCCTGGAAAAACGGCTATTTCGTTTTTGATGACAATGATGTCAGTGGAGTTATGAAAAAAATAGCTCGTTGGTATGACGTAACGGTAGTTTACCGCAGCGATGTGAGCAACCAAAAATTCGGGGGCACATTTTATCGGTCAAAAAGCATAACAGAACTACTTCAGTACTTACAAAAAATAGGAAAAGTACGATTTACCATCGAAGGAAGGAGGATAATTGTAATGAAGTGACCTAGTAAACGACTCACTAAACAATTGTCTGATAAAATTAACCAGGAGCGCGCCAACGCCCCTGGCAATAGCCGAGGCTAACGTCAGATTATAAAAATAATTGCAGCTTAACACAATTAATCAACCTAACATTCAAATGTATAAAATTTTAACACATTTCAAACGCAATACGAAGCCCTATTGCGTTCAAAAAACACTGCTTGTCATGAAATTAACCCTTTTTTTACTGACTGCAACTTTCCTACATGTCTCGGCGGCGACTTTCGCGCAAAAAGTCACGATCAAGGTTAAGGATGCTACCATGAAAGCAGTTTTTGAAGAAATTCAAGCTCAAACCAGCTATGACTTTTTGTATAATTCCGAAGACCTCAAAACATCAAAACTCATTACACTAGATGTTAAAAACACTGATTTAAAAGAGGCACTTACAGACTGTTTCAAAAATCAGCCATTGTCGTTTAGTATTGAAAACACGACAATTTTAATTACTAAAAAATCTGCCAGTACCACTAAGCAAATGGTTAACAAAGGTATTTCAGGCGTAGTAAATGATGAAACCGGCAGCCCACTATTGGGTGCAACCGTTAGAGAAAAAGGCACAAAAAATGCAGTGAGTACAGACGGAAAAGGCAGATACACGATTTCTGTTGCTGATAATGGCGCCATGTTAACCTTTAGTTTTCTAGGTTATGCCGACCAAGATGTTCCTGTAACGGGCAATTCAACAATTAATGTCCAGCTAAAACCATCAGACAATAAACTTAATGAAGTAGTTGTGGTGGGATATGGCACCCAAAATAGGGCAAATATAAATGGCGCGGTAAACACCGTTGGCGCAAAAGACATTAATTCTAAGCCTGTATTAAATACCTTTCAGGCCTTGCAAGGAGAGTCTCCAAACTTAATTATTCAACAAAACTCGCTAGATCCTGGCGCCACTCCTACCGTTAACATTCGTGGTATTGGAACAACAGGAAACAACGACCCATTGGTGGTAATTGATGGAATTGTGACTCAGGGCACGGGAAGCTTAAATACCCTAAACCCTAACGATATTGAATCTGCAACCGTACTTAAAGACGCTGGTTCTGCGGCCATTTATGGTTCGCGTGCAGCCAACGGCGTCATACTGATTACCACAAAAAGTGGAAAATTAAATCAAAAAGCGGCTGTCAGTTATAACGGCAGCTACGGTCTACAGGTTCCAGATGTAATGGTGCATAAAATAGATGCGGCAGATAATGCATATGATAAGAATGTTGCTCTGGTAAATTCGGGCTTGGCACCAGCTTACACGCCAGAACAAATTCAGGAGTTAAAAAATGAAGGTCGCGGAACATGGGATTTAAATAACCTCGTCTATAATGCGCCATTGCAATCGCACAGCGTTAACATTAGCGGTGGTGGCGAGTCAAGTTCATACTTCATTTCTGGCGGCTATCAGAACCAGATGAACAGCTTTGTTGGGAACGGTGGTTCTGGCGATAAATATGGATATCAAAAGTACAATTTGCGGTTAAATCAAACCACCATCGTTGGGAAATTTAAGTTTAATGCCATATTAAATTACACCAAAAGCCGCAATAAAACCTCGGCAGCTAATCAAGGCTTCAGCATCGCCGATGCCAATCGGGTGCCTTCCAATTATAACTTTCAGGACGCTGATGGAAATTACCTGACCAATCCGGTTTCGTCACAACAAAATGTGCTCGGTTTATTGAAAGAAGGAGGATTTAACCAAAGCGACAACGATGAGATATTTGGTAATCTGAATGGAACTTATTCCATTACGAAAGACCTAAAGTTAACTGGTGTTTTTGGAGGTACACTTAGCAACAACGGGAATTTTTATCAAGATAAGCGGGTTGGTTTTTTACCAGTCGGCACATCTGCCAATAATGACCTTACCGTTAACGACGGAAATTCTAAAAGCAACCTATTCAACACTCAGGTATATTTAGGTTACGATAAAATTTTTGGCAAACATTCCATTAGCGGTACACTTGGGGTTTCTAGCGAAAGCTACAGCGGCCGCGGTTTTAGTCTATCCAAAAGCCTAACCGACCCTACTTTGGGAACCCCGACAACTGGTACTACCGTTAGCCCTACTAATTCAAACAATAGTATAGGAGTTGATGCCAATAGCCTACTTTCTATATTTGGCCGGGTAAACTACAATTACGTGCACAAATATTTTCTGGATTTTGTATTTCGTGAAGATGCCTCATCCAAGTTTGCGCCTAATAAAAGAGCAAGTTTTTTCCCTTCTGTTACTGCTGGTTGGCTAGTTAGCGATGAGGATTTTATGAAGCCTTTAAGCAACACACTAAACAAGCTTAAGCTTCGAGCCTCTTATGGAGTACTGGGCAATCAAAATGTGAGTAGCTTTCAGTACCAAACCACCTATTTTAATTACACTGCCGCCTATGGTTTTAACAATACGCTAGTAGGCGGTGCAGGAACGTTGCAATCTAATCCTGATTTAACATGGGAAAGTGCGGCAACCCTTAATGCGGGTGTCGACTTTAGTCTTTTTAACAATCAACTTTCTGGATCATTTGATTATTTCAACAAAGTAACCCGAAATATTCTTCAAGCTCCCCAAGATGTGCCATCCATATTTGGCGCCGGCCTAGCAGATGCGAATGTTGCTGAAGTGAGGGATGCCGGATGGGAAGCACAATTGAACTATAATTTGAGAGGAACAAAAGTTTCACAAAGCTTTGGCATTAACATCGCAGACAATCAAAATACACTGCTGAAGTTAACCGGAACTACTACTCAGCAAATCACGCAGCCGGATGTGTACGGGTTGATTAGGAAAGTAGGGCAGCCGATTACAGAATATTACGGTTATGAAACAAATGGCTTATACCAAAGCCAAGCAGACATCGATGCTTCCCCTAAAATTGCTGGCATTGCGGTAAGTCCTGGCGACTTAAAATTTAAAGACCTAAACAATGATGGCGTTATTGATGCTAAAGACAAAACAGAATTGGGAAATCCTTTTCCTCGTTACACCTTTGGTTTTACCTACAGAATTGCCGTAGGCGGTTTCGATGCAATGATTTTTGTGCAAGGCGTTGGCAAACGAGAGGAGTTTTTAAGAGGTGAATTGGTTGAACCTTTCCAGGGTGGATATGGTGCCACACTTTTTGATCATCAAACCGATTTCTGGACTCCAGAAAATACGAATGCCATCTATCCGCGCTTAGCTACTTCTGGTCCATCGAATGTAAACAACTGGCAAACTGGCTCAGACCTATTTAAATATAACGCTGCTTATGCAAGGTTAAAAAATGTAAACATAGGGTATTCCCTATCCAACAACACCCTTAGCAAATTAGGCATCGGTAAAGCAAGGATTTCCCTAATTGGGCAAAACCTTTTTACACTTACCAAATTGAAGTTTGCCGATCCTGAAACCTCAGAATTTGGCAGTAATGTAGCGGTAACATCAAGTTCAAATAGCCCACGCAGCTATCTGCTTTCCGCGTTCTACGGAGTAGGATTTGATTTAACATTTTAATAAAAACATTTTAATTTTATAATTATGAACCTTTTTAAAAAGCTCTTCATTGCAGTTTTACTAACCACTGCAGCTGCAGGGTGTAAAAAACTGGATATTGTTCCGACAGATAAGTTTTCTGACGTAACATTTTGGAAAGTTGACGCAAACGTATACAATGCTTTATACAACAACTATCATTTGATTTATAACGATGCGTTGTATTTCAATAATGAGGCATTGTCTGATAATGCTTATTCTCGCGCAGGAGATCCGGCGATTATAGCGGGTGGAAACGCCACCGCGTCAACCTCTAAATTTGCCGGAGATTGGTCAGGCTATTATTCTGACATAAAATCATGTAACGAATTTTTAACTTTTGTCAATCAAAATACCACGCTTCCAAAAGAGGTATTAAATAGAATGATTGCCGAAACACGTTTCCTACGTGCGTTCGCCCATTTCAACTTAACGAAATGGTATGGAGATGTGCCCTTGGTAACCACCAATATTACTCCGAATGAGGCAAAAGAAATTGCACGTACGCCCAAAGCAGACGTTGTAAATTTTATTATTACCGAATTGGATGCGGCAATAGCAGATTTACCTTCCAAAGATCAGCTTCCGGCAAGCGAGAACGGGAGGATTACCAAAGGAGCGGCATTGGCGCTTGAAGCTAGGGTATTATTGTACCAGGGCGACCGTATGAGCGACGTTGTGGCCGTTTGCGAAAAGCTGATGAACAATCAGGGTGTAAATGGAAACTATTCCTTAAATGCCAACTATACCGATTTGTTTAGCGATAAGGTCATAAATAAGACCAATAATGAAACCATACTTTCTTTGCAATACGTGCCAACAACATACACTTGGTCCGACTTTTTCGATTTTGCACCACTATCCGTTGGCGGACGTGTCATTGCGAACTCGCCAACACAAGAACTTGTGGATAGTTATACAATGCTTAATGGGAAAGCAATTACCGATGCTGGATCTGGTTACGATGAAAACAACCCTTATGTTAACCGCGATCCAAGGCTTACGGCAACAGTTGTTTACAATGGCTATAAATGGGATAACGGCGGAGGCGTGAACGGCGTAAGCAAAACCATTTACATTAAACCAGGTAGCGATCCTTCTGATTCTCCTGCCAATCCCAACGGTCCAGATGAATTTGTTGGAGACAGACAAAGCTCCTCACCAACAGGCTACTATTGGAGAAAATACTTTGACCCTAACGCATTGGCCAGCTATCAATCGGGCTTAAATCTGCATTTATTTAGATATGCCGAAATATTGCTTGATTATGCAGAAGCAAAAAATAGTTTGGGTCAAATGAATGCAGCCGTGTGGAACCAAACTGTAGGTGCCCTCCGTGCTAGAGCTGGTTTCACGGATCCTGGTGCATTAAACTATCCAACAAGTGGAGACATGACCACAATCATCAGACGAGAAAGAAGAGTAGAACTAGCATTCGAAGGACTGCGTGCGGATGACATTAGACGATGGAAAATAGCAGAAAACGTAATGAATGGCTATGCACACGGCGCCAGATACTCTGGAGATTTAACCACAGATAATGGCTACATCAGGGCACAAAAAAGACAATTTAATCCTGCTAGGGACTATTTATGGGCGATACCTGCAAATGATGTTAACCTTGATAAAAATTTAACTCAAAATCCGGGCTATTAATTTTTAACCATTAATTAAAGAAAATGAAGAATTATATAAAATTAAGCTTTGTGGTTCTTTTTGCCATGATTGCGAGTACTTCTTGCAAAAAACAAGAGCGGGCGTTCTCAACTAATGTCGCCCCGGTGAGTATGCTTAACGCACCCGAAAATGCAGCGAGTTTTACGCTTGCTCCTGCCACCGGGCCGAGTATCCAGTTTAAATGGACCGCCACAAGCACACAAGATTTGGTGCTGTATGAGGTTGCCTTCGACAAAGCAGATGGGGATTTTAGCAAACCGATCTACAAAGTATTATCGGATGGTAAGGGTGTACAAACGCAGGCCACAATTACCCAAAAGATTCTCAATACAGTTGCCTCTTTGGCAGGTGTAAATGCGCTGAGCACAGGAACTTTAAAATGGGCAGTAATTACTTCAAAAGCAAATAATGCTATCGTGAGTTCGGCATCAAATGCCATTCAGCTCACAAGACCGGCTGGTTTTGCCGTGCTTCCGGCAGCACTTTATCTAACAGGAACAGCCACAGAGCATGGAACAGACGTGTCGAAAGCCCTACCGTTTAAGAAAATTAGCGACGGCATCTTTGAATTGTACACCTCCCTACAGGCAGGAACCTATACGTTGGTGGATAACATCACAGGAACGCCAATGACCTATTCTATCCAAGGCAATACCTCTGTTGTCGCTGATGGAGTAACAACCATGAGTGGCGACAAAAAAGTGTATAGAATTTCGATTGACTTGAGCAATGCTGCTGCAACTGTTACGCAGATTGTATCTGTGGGCTTCTTTAATGCACCCGACAATAAAGTGTACTTCGAGCTGCCTTACATTGGCAATAGTCAATGGGAAATTGACAACACGATCATCAGCATTCCCAAAGAATCTTATGGCCTTGATAGCAGATACAAATATAAATTTACGGTGATGGATGCCGGCGGAAATGAATCTGTTGAATGGTACGGAAGTATTTCGCGCGACAATTCTGATCCATCTAACACAACACCTGCGTCTTACTATTACATGTATCCGGTGGATAATTCTCAATTTGATTATTGTTTCAAAGTTAACCCAACTTTCAATACCAAAGTTGGTAGCGTTAACGTAAATTACAGTCCTAGCATACCAAATTACACCAATTCGATTATCTTGAAATAAACCAAAATTGGGTTGTAGATTATTGTCTGCAACCCAATTTACATACAATACGAACATGAAAATCAAATTAATTAAGAATCAAACCTTCACGTTGTCGGCATTATTTATTGGGTTGGCGTTTACTTCCTGCTCAAAAAAGAGCGATGTTGCAATGACCCCGCCCCCAACTAATCCCAAGGGAGAAACAACTGTATACAATTATGCATTGTTGGCGGATTCGCTACAAGCGGCTACTTATAGCACGTTTAAATCTGTTAACGGCAACTACTTCATTCAGAACAACACCGGCAATACCACCTTTAACTATTGGCCTAATGCACATGTGTTAGATGTATTAACGGATGGTTATCTGCGCACCAAAAGCACCGTCTATGCTCAGCGGATGAAAGCCTTATTAATAGGCATTAAAATTGCGAATGGAGACGCTTATCCAAATCAGTTTTATGACGACATGGGTTGGTTGGCCAATGCAAGTTTAAGAGACTACAACATTACCAATGATGCGGATTATTTGAATGTTGCTGAGTTACTTTACACAGAAATTAAAGGCGCTTCGAACAATATTGCTGGTGGAGGAATTGCTTGGCAACGCTCACAATTATATTATAAAAACATCCCGTCCACCGGTAATATGGCCATTCTTGCAGCAAGGTTTTATAAGCTGAAAAACAAACCAGAAGACCTTGCTTTAGCCAAAACACTGTACGCTTGGATGAAGACCAATTTGGTGAATGCCAACACTGGAGTAGTATTGGATGGCATCAATAGGAACCAAGACGGACAGGTGGACAACTGGGTATTTACCTATAACCAAGGCCTTTTTATTGGTTCGGCGGTGGAGCTGTACAACGTAACCAAAGACCCAGCGTATTTACTAGACGCAACGGTTACTGCTAACAATGCGATTGCGGATCCAAACTTAACTGTCAATGGTATTTTTAAGGATGAAGGGCAAGGTGATGGTGGCCTATTTAAAGGGGTTGCTGTACGCTACCTCACACTGCTTGCAGAAGTGCCAGATCTTGATGAAGCTAGCAGAACGAAATACGTTAATTTTCTGCAGAAAAACGCACAAACGTTATACACAAAAGGAATAGCCAGACCATCATTGATGACTAGCTCAAACTGGGGTGTAATGCCCGCTAGCAGTACAGACCTCACAACCCAATTAAGCGGAGAGATGATGATAGAAGCCGCAGCCGCGTTGACGGCAGACGGTAAAATAAAGTAGCCTAATAAACCCAATGGTTAGGAAATTATCAAGGCTCTTGTTTTGCCCTTCCGTTGGGTTATTTTAGCTTTAGAGTATTTTTCGAGTGTGTAAGATTGGGTATTCGCGCTTTGGGGAGAGCCGGAATGGACTCAACGCTAAGACGATAAACTGTATTTTAGCTCCCGACATCAACCATGCTCTTCATCGTATTTAAAAAGCTTATTAAAACGAATTGTCTTTAGCATATAGGCGGTAAAAATCTAGTTCGCTTTGGGCTGAGCAGCCATCAAACGATTTATTTTCGTTAAGTACGAAATACGCTTTTATATGGCAGAGTCTTAATCGTTTTTAATTATTTTAGATCATCTGTAATATCAGCAAAACCAAAGTCGCGAACTATCCTAATGGGATGTCCGTATTTTCTCCTATTAGTTGCTTTTTCAACCTTAAGCCCCTAGCATGCAAAAGCCCAAGCGAGATTGCCACTGTCGCCAATAACGTAGTAATCTGTTTTTAACTTTATGTTATCGGTAGGGATCCACCCAATTTTATAATTTCCTTCTTTAAACTTCCTCAGTTTATTCTTAATAGGATACCTGTATTACAAAATGATTTACCAATAAAAAACACATTAGGCCGGCTAGTGCATAGGCCAGAAATGTTGACGTCAAGAATATCTCATTCAATTTGCTCATTTCTAGTAGAATCTTGGAGATTTACGAATTCTTTGAATTAAGCTTTAATATTAATCTCTCTTCAATATCAATCCTATTATCGGCCAACACAGATGATAACCTGAATTACTTTGCGTTTTGTAAAACAAAATAAAATTGAACAGTTCGAAATCGCCTTCATACAGGCGGAAAAATTTATCTCTTCCATGTACAAAAGTCGAACTAAAAACGAGTTCAATTCAAAGGCGAGGGATGAATGACCTAACAAAATAAAACGAAAAAATATCGAAAGCTAGGAGACTACTCCTCGATGAAGACATTGATTCGGCAGACTACAAAGCGATAAAAGCGGAATGTGACGCTGTAATTGCTCGTTTAGAATCAAAACTACAGGGTCTGTCAGAAGTGAAAACAGTCCGTTTAGACATCAATAAATTGATTGATAGGATCATTTTAACGTTTTGTAATTTGGATAAAGAGTTTGAAAACGCAACGTTAAAAAAGCAACGCCATTTTTTGAGTTCCCTTTTCCCCGAAAAAACCGAGTTTGACGGAGTCGAACATCGAACACCTAGGACAAATGATCTAGCTCACGCAATATGTTTGATTAACAGAAAGTTAGAAGGCGTAAAAACAAATACAGCGCCTGTCATGGGAGCAATTTCACTGCTCCACATAGCCAATCACTTCCGTGACTTCCGTCTGCTCAAATATTTCTTAAACGAAGTGTATATATGTAAAACCTAAAAAAGACTATCCCATATAAAGACCTATGTACCCTTTTTTCAAGAACACCTAATCACTAATAACCTAACAATCAATTTGTTATATTTGTACATGGGATTAGTTGAGGAAAACATAGCGTTGAAAGTGTTGACAAGTCAACGTAGGGTGCTAGCGTGGATAAGAAAAAGAATATTATTGTCAAGCACCGAAATATAAGTCTTAGCTTATGCCAAGACGAGAGAAATATTCTCTGTATATGAACTAAAAAGATTCTATCCTGAAATAAATATACAACAACTTAGAAACGCAATTTTAAGACTGGAGGAAAATGGATTTTTAGAATTAGCAACTAGAGGCATAAAGAATAGGCCATCCATTTATTGGCTTTCTTCAAAAGGCAGGAAACTTATCAATTATTATTTAAAGACGATAATATAGAAATTGAAATTAATAATTTATCTAATCACCAGCCTTAATATATTGGCCAACTCTGAAAAAATTTCCAACAATACCTAAATAATAATCCTCATATGTCCGTCCATAACCATAGAAGCGATATGTGAAAACGGAACAGATAAACAAATTGTATTCACGTCCGACGTTTGCTCTCCTTCTCGCATCGTCATGCAAAAACGTCCTGAATGCCGTAATCGATGGATTAGTTATCAAAAGGAATAATAATCCGAAAATAAGCCACTTATGAAGCTCCTTAATTTTTTTAGAGAGTTCATCTTTAATTTTCGTTAATCTATTAGTTTGAAACCAATACTTTAAAGTATCGGCAAATGTAGCGCTGAAAATGAACTCTGTGCCTAACCGACTAAAATAAATGATTAGTAGACATTTCCGCTAAATTGCTGATCACGAAAAATCACCTCCATAAATTTTATCATCTTGTTTTAATTTGTTCATATTTGAAATAAAAATTGATTTTCTTAAATAATGTTCGAACAGACCTTTAAAAACATAGATGACATACTGCATAAAGACGCAGGTTGTGGAAGCGAATTAGATTATGTAGAGCAAACCTCTTGGGTGCTTTTTCTAAAATACCTTGCCGATTTAGAGCAAGATAAAAATACCGCAGCAGAACTTACAGGTAAAACATACAATTACATTATCTCTCCAGAATACCAATGGAATACTTGGGCAGCGCCGAAATTAGAAAACGGTAAAATAGATCATAATGCTTTAACTGGTGATGACCTAAATGATTTTGTAAACATTCAATTGTTTCCATACCTTAAAAAATTTAAGATTGAGGCAGAGAGTGCCGATACCATCGAATATAAAATCGGCGAAATTTTTAGCGAACTCAAAAACCGCATTCAAAGTGGCTACAACCTACGTGAAGTAATTAACCGTATTGATGAACTTAGGTTTAGAACCAGTGCCGAAAAGCACGAAATGAGCCATTTGTACGAAGCTAAAATACAGAACATGGGCAATGCCGGCCGTAATGGTGGCGAATACTATACCCCACGCCCATTAATTAAAACCATTGTTAAGGTTGTTGCGCCAAAAATAGGCGATACCATTTATGATGGTGCTGTTGGCAGTGCAGGCTTTTTATGCGAAGCATTTGACTACCTAAAAAACAGCAAAGCTTTAACCACAAAAGACACGGAAACGTTACAAAAGAAAACTTTTTACGGCAAAGAGAAAAAATCATTAGCCTACATTATAGGCATTATGAATATGATTTTACATGGTGTAGAAGCACCAAACATTATACATACCAATACCCTTGCAGAAAACATTGCCGACATCCAAGAAAAAGACCGTTACGATGTAATATTGGCAAACCCGCCTTTTGGTGGAAAGGAACGGGCGGAAGTACAACAGAATTTCCCAATAAAAACTGGCGAAACCGCTTCTTTATTTCTACAACATTTTGTTAAAATTTTAAAAGCAGGCGGACAAGCTGGCGTAGTAATAAAAAATACTTTTTTAAGCAACACCGATAATGCCAGTGTAAGTCTGCGCAAATTGCTTTTAGAAAACTGCAACCTGCATACGGTATTAGATTTGCCCGGCGGTACATTTACTGGTGCCGGCGTAAAAACGGTCGTGTTGTTTTTCGAAAAAGGAAGTGCCACCCAAAAAGTATGGTTTTACCAATTAAACTTAGCTAGAAACCTAGGCAAAACCAATGCATTAAACGAGAAAGATTTAAGCGAATTTGTTGAGTTACAAAAAACAAAAGCCGACAGCGAAAATTCTTGGAGCGTTGATGTTAAAAATATAGACCAAAGCACTTTCGATCTTTCTGCCAAAAACCCTAATAAAAAAGAAGAAGCTGCTTTGCGCAACCCGCAAGAAATCTTAGCAGAAATAAAAGACTTGGATGAAAAATCCGCCGATATTTTAAACTCAATTTTGGAGTTGATATGAGAGCAGGCTGGGAAATAAAAAAGTTAGGAGATGTATGTTCTATTGGAGATGGAAATTATTCTGCCAAATATCCGAAGGCATCAGAGTTTGTTGATAGCGGTGTTCCATTCTTAACCGCAACAAATTTGAAATCTGGCACAATTGTATCGGAGGGCATTAGGTATATTTCGAAGGAACAACATGCCATGTTAAAAAAAGGTCATGTCTTAAAAAATGATTTAGTCATTGTTGTAAGAGGAAGTAGCACAGGGAATAATAGTATTGTGCAAGCAAAATATGAAGGTTCAAATCTTAATTCACAATTGGCTTATTTAAGAGTAAAAGATAATGAGTTAGATAGTAGATATTTATTTTCAGTTTTTAATAGTCCTGGAGTTAAAAAAGTTGTTTTATATGCAATTACCGGTTCAGCACAGCCTCAATTGCCAAACAATAAATTATTAGATATTTGTATTCCCATTCCTCCTCTTCCCGAGCAACAACGCATCGTAGCCATATTAGATAAGGCCTTTGCTGCCATATCCAAAGCAAAAGCCAATGAAGAACAAAACCTTCGGAATGCGAAAGAACTTTTTGAGAGTTATTTGCAAGGGGTGTTTGAGAATAAAGGAGAAGATTGGGAAGAAAAAAACTTAGAAGACTTGGCAGATGAAAAATGCACATTGTCATACGGAATTGTTCAACCGGGAGAAGAATACCCAGATGGTTTACCCGTAATTAGACCTACTGATTTAAAAAGTAAATTTATAAGTCTGAATGGGTTAAAAAGAATTGACCCCAAAATATCTGAGGGATATAAAAGAACCAAATTAGTAGGAGATGAGCTGTTACTTTGCGTTCGAGGAACAACAGGATTAGTTTCAGTTGCAACAAAGGACTTAAAAGATGCAAATGTTACACGAGGTATCGTGCCTATTCGCTTAGATGTAACAGCTATCAGTCAAGAATTTGGATATTATTTACTTATTTCGAATTACATACAAAGGCAAATTAAAGCAAAGACTTATGGCGCAGCATTAATGCAAATTAATATAGGTGACCTGAGAAAGCTAAATACTCCTTATCCACCATTAAAAACCCAACAAACCATTGTTGTCAGACTCGATGCGATATCTACCGAAAGCAAAAAACTACAAACCATTTATCAACAAAAAATAAATAATCTAGAGGAGTTGAAAAAAAGTATTTTGCAAAAGGCTTTTAGTGGGGAATTGAGAATTTAACAATCAAATGGTTGACAAACTATAAATTACAGGTATATTTGTCAACCAAAAATCTAATTATTATGGAAGCGATCATCGGAAATCGAATTAAAAATTCGAGAATTCATAGGAGTTTATCCCTCCAAGAAGTAGCAGACCGTATTGGTGTTTCTAAACAAATGGTTAACAAATATGAACTGGGTAAATCTGTGCCCAGTAGCCAGAAGCTTATTTCATTATCTAAACTTTTCGATCAGAAAATAGATTATTTTTTTAGAAAGCCAGAAGTAGCCATAGGCGAAATTAGCTTTAGGAAAAAAAGTAAGTTCAGCGTTAAGAAAGTAAACGCCCTTAAAGAAGAGATTCGGATACAGATAGAAAACTATTTATATATAGAAAATATCTGTCATGTGGCAGCAAATTTTTCAAACCCTTTGCAACACTTTATTATAAATTCTGAAAGCGATATAGTGCTTGCTGTTAAAGCGCTGCAAACCAATTGGGCGATCGGTCAAAATGCCATACACAACATTATAGATTTACTAGAGGACAATAACATAAAGGTTATAGAGGTTGAGGAGGCTGAAGGTAATTTTGATGGCCTTGCTACCATTGTTGATGACAACTACCACGTTATCGTTATTAACAAAAACATGCAAATAGAGCGCAAGCGATTTACTTTATTGCATGAACTGGCACATTTGCTTTTACCCATTGGAAATCTAGATATTAAACAGCAAGAAAAATATTGTAATGCATTTGCATCAGAGATGTTGTTGCCAGAGCAAGCTGCAAAATTGGCATTTGGCAACCAAAGACATGCTATTGCTTTTGAAGAGTTAAAGAACATCCAAGAAAAGTTTGGCATCAGCATATCTGCCATTGTTTTCAAATTGGGCAATATAAAAG
Source organism: Pedobacter sp. UYEF25 (assembly GCF_054061655.1). NCBI lineage: Bacteria > Pseudomonadati > Bacteroidota > Sphingobacteriia > Sphingobacteriales > Sphingobacteriaceae > Pedobacter > Pedobacter sp. UYEF25. The sequence goes on from NZ_JBSSEL010000011.1 coordinate 88,386, forward strand.
TGATGTCTCAAGAAAGGGTAAAAAGTTTTTACATGCGGCTTAATAGTGATGCAGATTTGAAAGCACTTGTAGAAAAATCGAGATTTGACGGAGTCGAACAATGTAGTAGATATGAGAATTTAGTCTATCGTGCAGTTTCAGAAGAATTGATTTCTATGAGTAAAGCATCTTCGTTGTTGCACCTTTCCTTACAAGGTCTAAAGAAAAATTTACTTGTAAATCTCCGCTAACGTGAAACTCCACATCAACGATGCCAATATTTTGATAGACATAGTGCAACTCGATTTGGTTGAAGCATTTTTGTTATTAAACTTCGAATTATACACAACAAACTTTGTATTTGCCGAATTAGAACAAGCGCAACAAGATGTTTTAAAATCAGAAAAATTAATAATTATTAGCCCCACTGAAAATGAGTTGTTTGCTATTGCCGATATGACCAACATACATAACGGGTTGAGTTTCGAAGATTGTTCCGTATGGTATTTTGCAGAAAAAATGAAAGGTATCTTAGTAACTGGTGATGGAAGTTTAAGAAAAAAAAGCAAAAGCATCTGGTACCGAGTTGAAGGGAATTATTTATCTCATTGAAGAAATTAAGGGGCAAAACATTATCGACACACCTGTTTGTATTGAAAAAATGAAAGCACTACAAGCGCTAAATAGTAGATTGCCCATAATAGAAATTACCACAAGAATTGGTCTATGGCAGACAGAAATAAATAATTAGAATTACATAAAGTATCTTATATGATGGTGATATTAGTGTAGTTAAAAAACAAAAATCATTAAATGTCGTGCCTAACAGCACAATTGTTATGTGATACAATGAAGAACTACTCTAGAATATACTCTACTTAAAGAAATATTCTATTGCGTAAAACTTGCTAGAAAAATGATAAAAACTCAATAGAAACTCAATAGAACAATTAATACCTCTCCTAAATGAATGAAGCAGAAACACGGGCAGAACTAATTGATCCAAAACTACGCGCTTGTGGTTGGGGCATTATAGAAGGTTCAAAAATTCTTCGTGAGCGCAATGCTAAAATAACCGATGGTAAAATTAATGTAGGTGGCACCCGTAGTAAACCTATGATAGCGGACTATATCTTGGTATATAAGGGTATCAAGTTAGCCGTGGTAGAAGCTAAAAGCGATGAGCTTGAAGTTGGCGAAGGTGTTGCGCAAGCTAAATTATATGCAAACAAGCTAAATTTAGAAACTACCTACGCTACAAACGGCAAAGAAATTTATTATATATGTCTTAAAACAGGCACGGAGAAACTGGTTACTGATTATTTAACGCCCGATGAACTTTGGGACAAGACTTTCACGCTACAGAACGAGTGGAGAGAGAAATTTGCAGCCGTCCCATTCGAAGATAAAAGTGGAAGTTGGCAATTGCGATATTATCAAGAACTTGCCGTAGAGAATACTTTAGAGGCACTTGCCAATAACAAACAACGCATTTTATTAACCTTAGCCACAGGAACAGGCAAAACGGCAATAGCATTTCAAATTGCTTGGAAACTATTTCAAACTCGATGGAATTTGAGTCGTGATGGAAGTAGAAGGCCCAGAATTTTGTTTTTAGCAGATAGAAATATCCTAGCCGATCAAGCTTTTAACTCATTTTCTGCTTTCCCCGAAGATGCATTGGTTAGGATTAGTCCAAAAGAAATTAGTAAAAAGGGAAGTGTGCCAACTAACGGCAGTATCTTCTTTACCATTTTTCAAACTTTTATGTCTGGAACGGATGCTGAAGGTAAATCATCACCATATTTTGGAGCATACCCAGCAGATTATTTCGACTTTATTATTGTTGATGAATGCCATAGAGGAGGTGCGAATGACGAAGGTAACTGGAGAGGTATTTTAGAATATTTCAGCGCTGCGGTTCAGTTGGGATTAACGGCTACTCCGAAGAGAAATGAGAATGTGGACACCTATAAATATTTTGGAGAACCTGTTTATATCTATTCACTCAAAGAGGGCATAAACGATGGCTTCTTAACACCTTTTAAGGTTAAACGCTTCAAGACAACTTTAGATGATTATATATACACCAGCGACGATCAAATTATAGAGGGAGAAATTGAAGAGGAAAGGTTATACACCGAGCCAGACTTTAATAAAATTATCGAAATAAAAGCACGGGAGGCTAAGCGAGTTCAAATTTATATGAACGAAGCTAATCAAAAAGAAAAAGCGATCATATTTTGTGCAACCCAAGACCACGCTGCAGCCGTTAGAGATTTGGTAAACCAAAATAAAAAAGACAAAAATCCAAACTATTGCGTTCGTGTAACCGCAAACGATGGTGAGATTGGCGAGCAATTTTTAAGAGAATTTCAAGATAATGAAAAAACCATTCCGGCAATCTTAACCACTTCTCAAAAATTATCAACTGGTGTAGATGCAAGAAACATTAGGAATATTGTTTTAATGCGCCCGGTAAACTCCATGATTGAGTTTAAGCAGATTGTTGGAAGGGGAACACGTTTATTTGACGGAAAAGAATTTTTTACCATTTACGATTTCGTTGACGCTTATCATCACTTTGCAGATCCTGCTTGGGATGGAGAACCTTTAGAGCCTGAAGGCTATAATGCAGAAGAGCCGTCCGGAGATTATACCAAAAGTGATCAAACGAAATCTAAATCTGGTGATGGAGAATCTAAAGAACGGATAAAAAGGATAAAGATAAAACTGCGTGATGGGAAAGAAAGAGATATTCAATTTATGATGTCCACCTCTTTCTGGAGTGCAGATGGTAAGCCAATATCAGCCGAAGAGTTTTTAAATAATTTATTTGGAGAATTACCTAACCTTTTTAAAAGCGAGGATGAACTACGTGAAATCTGGAGCAACCCAATAACTCGGAAAGATTTGTTGGCAAGGTTAGAAGAAGCCGGTTTTGGAAAAGACGAATTATATACGCTTCAACAGTTAATAGATGCAGAAAAAAGTGACCTATTTGACGTTTTAGAATATGTTTTTAATAGTGATGTTAAACCTATGTCGCGAGAGGCGCGTGTAGCGGCAGCGCAAGCAACAATATTTGCGCTATTAAACAACAAACAAAAAGAATTTATAGAGTTTGTATTAACGAAATATATCGAAACAGGTGTAGAAGAACTCGATCAGGAAAAACTTCCCATATTGCTTACAAACAAATATCATTCTTTAGAAGATGCGAAAAGCGTGCTGGGAAGCACATCAAATATCAGCTCTCTGTTTATAGAATTTCAGCGACACTTATATCAACAGGGGGTTGCTTAAATGGTCAGATAATGTCAACAAATATCAAAGATGGTAGAACTTGAGTACTATAATTTTCAAATCAAAAATTTAGATGGGTATTATTTGTTCAGATATTTTAGTTCGTTGACGCGGTTAGAGTCATTTCTAAAAGAAGGCATTCATTTGGCAAGGGCTGATAAGTTTTCAGATAATTTGGAGTGCATACGCAAAAAGGAAATGATTACAGGGAATTATATCCAGAGCATAACCCACATCTATCCATTGAAAAACTGAACGGATTAAAAAACGAGTTCCAAGAAAAACTAAGAGACATCGCAAACACGCTAAAGTTAAATCAGAAAAAATACTTCATTTCATGTTGGTATATCTCAAATACCAAACTTGAAGACGAACTAATGTGGAGATCCTATGGCAAAGGTTCTGAAGAGAAAGAACCTACGGAGGGCTTCATGATCAAAATTAATCTGAAAGACTTTATACAAAACCTTCAATCCCTCTCTTCCGACCTAATCCATTTGAAAAGCTAATCCTTGGCCAAGTAAGATATTATGACTTTTCCAATAACGAAAACATTATGGAAGTTAAATACGCTGGATTTAGAAAACACGCTTCATTTTCAAGTGAAAAAGAATTTAGGATTTATTTAAAAATAAAGCCGGAAGTGAAGCTTCTATATTCATAAAACCCCAAAGAAGCTTTTATGAGGACACTATTATCTACAGTCATCCAAATACTCCAGATGAAAAATTTTTATTTGCCACGCGAAGATTAAAACTCTTTAAAAAAGATTTAAATATGTCTGAATTACAAATGTGGTACAAGCTTAAACTGTTATAGATATTTGAAACTATCTCCAATTTAATTGAACAGTAACTACAGCTCTTACTACTTTTCTTAAAATTCGTTAAAATGTGTCCGAAATGTGTCCGAAAGATAAAAAACAATAATATAACTAATTGTAAATCAGTCTTATTATTGTTTTCATGGTGGTCCCGACGAGAATCGAACTCATATCTAAAGTTTAGGAAACTTCTATTCTATCCGTTGAACTACGGGACCAATTTTAATTTTAACTTATCAACTTTAAGTTAAAGCTTTATACTTAATTGGCATGATAAAATCGCTTTCAAGACGGTTTAAAAGGACAATTAATTACGGCAAATATAATCAAATTTCTGAGCCTGGGAATAGAAGTTTTTCGCAATTTAAAGCGCTTGATTCCTAATTAGAAAAATGCAAGCACTAGCTCAATGAGCTCCAAGAAATGCGACTAACGTAGAAATTCTGTAGCAGGACGAACTGGCTTCTTTTTCTTCCACCAAATAATAAAACCAGTAATGGGTAAACTTGCGGCGATAAAACTTGCGAAAAAAGCCAAAATCTTTCCTGTTAAGCCCAAAATAGCACCGACATGAATGTCATAATTCATGCTCACCACCACCTCGCCGGCATTTTTCTCCGACTGATTTCGACGGTTAAGAAGTTTTCCCGAATACTGATCGAATTGCAAAGCGTCGAAATCCCAATACGTCTCATCGCCACGATACCCAGATGCATAAATTACCCCGTCGCCAGTACCAGCCGCCAGGGACATCCCGATTCTGTCGGCATCTTTAAATTCTTTCTGTGCGCTCGCAAAAGCAAGGTCGAATGGGTTCGTTGTGCCGGCTTTGCTCGAATCCGATTTGGCTGTTACCTCTGCTGGTGGGGTAATGCTTCTGGAAGCTACGACATAAACCGTCTTTTGAAACCACTGAAATGCAAATACCATTCCAGACAGGCCGAGCATCAAGCAAATGATCATCACATAAAAGCCCAAAACATTGTGCAGGTCGTAATTTACGCGCTTAAATTTTGCGCTCCACTTTATCTTAAAGCTTTTATCTACATTGGATTTTTTTAGGTTTTTAGGCCACCACATCACCATGCCAGAAATCAATAAAAACACAAAAATTACCGTTGCCCAACCTGTAATCTGTTGCCCAATAGGATGATTTATTAAAAAGCTCCAATGCAACATTTTAACAACCGAAAAAAACTCATATTTCAGATCTAAAACTAGGGTAACTTTGCCGGTGTACGGATTTACAAAAACCAGATCGTAATGGTCGATGGAATCGAAATACCAAAATGCATTTGGATTCCCGACTTGATAACTCATAAATTCCCAAGCTCTTTCGGGTGTTTTATGAGACGTAATGTAGGTTACTTTCTTTTGTCCACCAAGGGCTTTTTCCGCATTTGCGTTTAAAACGCTTAACGGTAAAGTGGTTAAATTTGAGGGCGGATGGACAAAAATTTCCTCTTTATGAATATATTCGGTAATCTCTTTTTGAAAAGAGAAAATACAACCAGTTATCCCTAAAAAGAAAACAATAAGGCCGGAGCCAATGCCCAACCATAAGTGCAGCCAATCGCTAACTCTTCGTAGCTTAGATTTTTTATGTTTTCTTTTTAAAGATTTTGCTAACCGCACCATAGGCTAAATTTTAACAACTTTGTTTTCTTAAAATTTATAGGTAACACTCCCGGTAAAAGTTCTTAAATCTTGTGGATTCATGGTGCTGTAACCTGTCCAATATTTTTGATCGGTCAAATTATCTACTTTGGCTCCAATTCTAAATCTAGGATGATCGTAAAAAACAGAAGCGTTAAATACTTCGTAAGCTGGCAAAATAAACACGCCCTGACTTACGCTATTTACAATTTTATTGTCGCTTGCATAGTTTCCACCTGCACCAAGTCCAAAACCTCTTAACGAACCTGTGTTAAATTTATAACTGATCCATAAATTAGCAGAATAAGGCGCTGCAGAATACGCATCTCTTCTCCCTTCAACATCTGCAGAAGCATTTTCTAAATGGTTATCGTTATAAGCAAAGCCTGCAATAATGTTTAGCCCGCTAATTGGATTGGCAACAATTTCTGCTTCCAAACCTTTGCTAATTTTATTTCCATCTTGAATTTGCGCATTTGGATTCGAAGGATCACCGTTATAACCTCTAACAATGTCTTTAACCTTAATGTAATAGTAAGATACAGATCCACTAAATTTATTGCCAAACGCATTCATTTTAACACCACCTTCCATTTGGTTGGCCTGCTCTGGTTTAAAACTATTGCCTTGATAATCTATGCCATTCACATTATTAAAACCATTTTGATAATTGGCGAATACAGACAGCTGATCTTTAATTGGCTGATAAACAAGCCCGAATTTTGGCGAGAAAGCAGTTTGTTTGTAAGCGCCGTTAGCTGGCGAACCAGCACGGTCAGAATTACCTTTGTAATCGTATCTATCAACCCTTAACGCTGCCAAAGCTATTAATCTGTCTGTTACATTTATTACGTCAGATGCGTAAGCGCTATATGTGTTTGATTTATAGTTGCTTGGATAGTTAAAAACAACATTTGGGTCTTTTGCATTCGCAGCATAAAAAGCGGCTAGATTAGTCTCATTAAAGTTATTGTAATTCGGGCCTTTCCCATTTTTGCTGGTTAAATCAAAAGTATTTATAGAATAAAATAGTTGATCGGAATTTTGGCGCAAATAATCCAAGCCCAAAACTATTCTATTTTTAACCGAGCCTATATTAAACGTTCCGTTAAAATTTTGTTGAATGTCATAAGTGTATGATTTGCTATGGTCTGTTGATTGGTCTCCTCTTGAAAGATTATCTGCGCCTGGCGCAGCTCCAGGCGTAACAACACTGTTTGGCACTAAGAACAAGTAAGAACCTCGACCGTTTGAGAAACTATAACCGCTGGAAATGCTGGTATGAGAAGACCAGTTTTCGTTGAATTTGTAGTTTGCTTGCGTAAAGAAATTTTCGCTCTTGTATTTTTGTCTGATGCCATTTCCAATGAAAGACTTATCATAAGCTACGCCAGCTTCATCGGCCCTGTCGAAGCCCAAATCAGCTACAGGAAAATAAAAGAAAACAAACGGTTTTACAGTGTTAATGCCATTCGCTATTTCTGCATCAACCGAAAAATCTAACTTATCGTTAACCCTATAAGAAATGCTTGGGGCAAGGAAGATACCTCGATCAAATACGTTATCTTGAAAAGAGCCCTTATAATTATAGGAAGCATTTAATCGCGCATAAATTTTATTATTTTTATCTAATGGAAAGTTAAAATCGGTACTTACTCTATTTAGATCATAACTGCCGGCCGAGTAGGTTACTTCGCCACCAGTTCCCTCAAATGGTTTTTTGGTGATGCGATTTATCAAACCACCGTAGGAGGTTAACGTACTTCCAAACAACGTTGCAGACGGGCCTTTAATCACCTCGACACTTTCTAAGTTGGCGGCGTCATTTCGGCTAGTTACCGTTCCAGCAATTCCATTTCTCAATTTCGATTGAACTATAAAACCCCTAGAGGCATAATACGCACCGCCATCGCCTCCACGAGAAGTAGCGTCCCACATTTTCTGAATGCCCGTAGCGTTCCGAGTGGCGTCATCTACCGAAAATACCATCTGATCAACTAAAGTTTGCTTTGAAATGGTGGTGTACACTTGAGGATTTTCTAAATTTGTTAGCGGCATTTTAGATACATAAGCGCTCTTTTTCGTCGCGTATTTATTTACGCGCCCTTGATTGATGTTTACTTCATTCAGTTGATTTGAACTCTGATCGATTACAAAATCAATGGTTTCATCTTCACCAGCTGTTACCACAATATTTTTTTCAATACTTTGCAATCCTACTCCCGATGCTTTGAGCACATAATTGCCAGCTTTTACCCGTTGGATTTCAAATTTGCCCTTCTCATTGGTCATGTCATTTAGCCCTTTTCCCTTTAAACCTATGGTGATGTAGGTTGCCGGCTTACCGTCCGAAGTAGTCACTGTGCCCTTAACGCTAGAAAATTGTTGTGCAAACGCAATTACAGTTAGTAGAGAAAATATAATCGTTATCGCAGCAGACTTTATATTTGTCATTTATTTTTAATTGGATTAATTATTAATAAGCGCAAAGTAAGTACGAAGAACTGGATATTCCAAATTATTTTTAATTATTCTAAATAACAATAATGAATATAGAGCGGCTTTTCAGCCCAACTTAGAAAGCAATACGCTCATAACAATCGAAAAAATAACGACTTAGGCGTAAAATATGTGGCCATTAGAGATTTGGCTTAGATAAAAAATCTAAATTGATTTTTAGCAGCGGAGTAAAGTCAAAAAGGATTCTGACATGTGGCGGCTTATCTAATTTGCTCGGTCGTAAGTAAAAAACAAACCGAGTAAAAAGGTATAGGACTAAATTTGTTAACAATGGCTGATAGATATCACCAAACATTGTTAACAAAGTAAGGGGTGTTAAATTGAGCAATAATTTGGATGTCATTGCTAAGCACAGTTAAAATTTAGGTCTAATTAAAAACAGAAAACTCCGACTATGATGCTTTTTGGCTAGAAATTTTCAAAATATATGCTTTACCCAGACTAAGTTTGAAATAGTTGTTTTGCAACAATTCCTTCATTCTAGCATCAGATAAAAGCACATCGTACAGATCTCGAGCCACTGCAGATCCTGAAATATTATTTAGCACTTTACCATTTTGAATTTCTAAACTAAAGCCATAATCAGATTTGTTTCTATTGCCCAGATTGTGCAAATCAGACTTTGTAAAGTTAATCTCCTGCTCGCTTGTAAGTGCCTTTTTGAACTGTATCGCAAAAACTGGCAGGTATTTTTTCCAAAGTGGGTAGTATAAATTAATTTGTACCATGTATTTAATGTTTGTCGTTTAGGTTTTATTTACTGTCGCCAATAAAGTCAACAGCCGCAGTTGGAGCGGAAAGCACGAATTTAACATATAATTAGGGTTTTTTAGCTTTATTTCCAATGTTTTAGATTTTTGAGCGATTTCGGGACCACTCATACACCCAAATTGCGGCTTTGTGAGTGCAATTCTGAAATAGCACTTTAAGATCTTTTAAGTAATACGAAAGAAAAACCTAGGTAATGAACAACGTGGTAAAAATAGCGTTAACCCACTTTGTTTAATTGAAATTCAAATTATTTTTCTTCATTACCGAGTTCAATCTCCAAATATTCATCGGTATCAATATTCGCTGGCAATATGTTTTCATGAATCTTCGCCGAAGATTTAATTCCTAGTTCGTTAAATTTTATCGCCTTAGAAATAAGATTTCCTTTTCCAGTATTTAACTGGGCCAAAGCAGCTTGATAACTGTGTTCTGCCCCCTGCAATTGCTTGCCAATTTGTGCAAATGTTTTACTAAACCCAGCAATCTTCTCATACAAATCTTTACCCATTTTGGCAATTTCCTGCGCATTTTTACTTTGATTGTCACGCTGCCATAGATTTGCAATCAGCTTAAGACAAGCAATTAAATTCGTAGGACTGATTAAGATAATTCGTTTTTTAAACGCCTCATCCCAAATTTGCGGATTGGTTTGTATTGCCAGCAAATAAGCGGGCTCTATCGGCATAAAAAGCATCGTGTAATCCAGAGCTTGTTTATGGTCGTCGTACTTTTTACCGCTTAGCGTATCTATATGATTTTTAATGGCCTTTATATGATCTGCCAAATGCTGGTTTTGTAGCTCTGGCGTATCTGCTGACACAAAGCGATCGTAGGCCAATAAAGAAACTTTAGAGTCTATAATCACCACTCTATTATCTGGAAATTTCACCAGCACATCTGGGCGCAAATTGATTCCATCCTCTCCCTTTTGGTTTTGCTCTAAAAAATATTCTCGGTCTCTCACCAAGCCCGACATTTGCAAAATACTTTCCAAAATCATTTCGCCCCAATTTCCCTGCTTCTTCGTATTTCCTTTTAAAGCAGTAGCTAAATTATTAGCCTCCAAACTCACTTTATCAGTCTGTTCAATCAACTCTTTTACTGTTTTCTCTAAAGTAAATCGCTCTTTAGATTCCTTATCGTATGTCTCGTGTACTTGCTTACTAAACTTCTCAATATTCTCACCCAATGGCTTCAATAGCGCATCTAAATTAACCTTATTTGTATGCGTAAAGCGTTCAGATTTCTCTTCTAAAACTTTATTGGCCATTTCCTTAAACTGTAACAAATTTTGCTCGTGCAGGGTTGCCAAGTTCGCCCTTTGCTGCCCCAACTTTTCACGCGCTGAATTCAGCTCCGCTTTTAAAACTGCGTTTTCAGTGCTCAATTGAACGGCTTGTTTCTGAATAATCTCATTTTTTAAAGTTAATGTTGTCAAATCATTGCTTTTTGCCTCAAATAAATGCTCAAAAGACTGTCGCCGATTTTCTGCCTGTAGATATTGCAGATGGAGGTCGTCGAAACGAGTTCTAGCAACGCTCGTAGATTTACTTAGCGTGTTAAATATAAAATACGAGATTAAACCGCCAACTAAAATACCGCCTAATATTAAAAGAATATCCATGTTTGATGATTGGTTTAAACGTTTGGAAAATAAAAGAAATCTCGCTGTTGCTTTATCGAATTTTTAAGTAGCCTTTTTTTATAATTATTTGGGCGCTTTTACACGCTTTCCATTATATCTTTGCTTGGCTAAAATACCAAACAAAGGATGCCATTTCAATCGTTAGCGCTGGCGGATGCGATAAAAATAAAACCAGACTTCAAATCTCTAATCCATTAAATGACTATTCAGTAAAGAAAGCAATAATTCTACCTAAACTTTTCGTCCCCCTTTAATAATTAAATACTGACTAATGGCTACCACACCGCTTGCAGTTGCCACGATCCCTGCAGAAATTAAATTTTTAGGATTTAAATAGATGTAATAGATGGCAACTAACGCCAAAACAGCTGCGCTTATTCCAATAACTAAATGCAAAATATGCCGTTTTTTCATGTTAAAATTCAATTAATTTTATTTTTCAAGTGTAATGCTTTTCCCTTCAAAATGTAAATTATGGCCAACAAAATCTGTATCCGTAAGCGCCTTTATTTTTTTAAAAGCCTGTTGACTATCGTCGAGTGTTAGGCCCTTTACTTTATCTTGTTTGACAGAAATTACGTCGGCTGAAAGGAAATTTCCTTTGCGATCTATTTTCAACCTTAACAATGGAGCAAAACCATTTGCCCCTAATAGATTAAATGTACCTCGCGTACAAAAGTTCCCCAAACTGTAGGCTATAAACTTATTTTTATAAACCTCTACCGCCCGAGGTACATGCGGACCGTGCCCAAGCACCACGTCTGCGCCAGCGTCTATCACCGCATGCGCAAACTCATAAACATTGCCTCTATTTTCCTTGTAAAACAGCTCGGTTTTTCGTGTTATGTGCTGAAAACCATTTCCCTCTGCTCCACCATGAAAGGAAACAATAACTACATCTGCAGCATCTTTTAATTTGGAAACCAGAGCTTTGGCGGCTTTAACGTTATTTATAGAAACAGTATATGCATTAGGTGCAAAAGCACAAAACCCATACTTAACGTTATTTAAGGTAAAAAGTGAAAATGGTTTACTTACCTGGCCTGCATAATAAATTTGCAAAGAATCCAAAATCTTCGTTGTGGTTCTTCGGCCTTTCGAACCGAAGTCGCCAATATGATTATTGGCAATACTCAACAAATTAAATCCCGCAGCTTTCAAAATAGCACCGTACCGTTGTGGCATCCTAAACGCATACTTAGTTTTAACTTTTAAACTGTCGATTTTTTTCGTTTTCCCATCATTTAACAACACGCCTTCCAAATTGCCAAACACTACATCCCCTTTTAGAAAACCATCCACTGCTTCAAAACTGTTTTTCGCATCATCGGGTGGCAAATGGCTTATAGATGGGTAAGTAGAACCAAGCATTATGTCGCCAACGGCAACAACAGTTAGGGTATCTTTATTTTGGGGCAAATTGCCTATTTCTTCAGCAGTAGGTAATGCCTTGCTGTGGTCTGTATCTTGCTTATTTTCATGGCTTACACAACCAAAAAAAACAATTAAACTAAGACTCAACAAAATAGACTGGCGCGGGACAAACTTCATCTAAAATCGCTTTGCAAAAAAAATCCCCCGAAATGATTTTGGAGGATAGGAAAACTTTCCTTTTTAAAAAAGTTTTAAGCGCAGTAAAAATTATTCAGTGGTAAAATCCTTTTTTACCGATTCTAAAATTCTTCCGCCCTTGTAAAAATACCTGCTGTAATACGGTTCGTTTAAATTGCTAATCACTACTCCTCTAGAACTAGACGCATGTGCAAAGCGATCGTCACCTAAATAAATTCCGATATGAGAAATGCTCCTACTTTTAATCTTAAAGAAAACAAGGTCGCCTTCTTTCAACTCATCTTTAGAAAGTGGATCTACCATGCTAAAGATGTCTCTTGAATTTCGACGAATGGTGGTGTTGAAAACTTTGTCGTAAATGGCTTTCGTAAAAGCCGAACAATCTATGCCATTTTTTGTGTTGCCACCAAAACTGTATGGTGTTCCAATCCATTCGTAGACAAATTTGTACAATTTTAAGTTTGCAGTAGCGTCTATTGCTACCCCCATAACTTGAGAAAAATATTGAGAAGCTAGGTTGTCTGGGTCATTAACATCTTTAGCGGCTTCTTTTGTTTTGGTCTGTGCAAATGCAGCTGAGAACGTGCAAATGGCGATTATTGTTGAAAACAAAATTCTTTTAATCATGTTATGCTCTTTGTTGTTGCGGGTACACTCCCTTTAACGCACTCTTTAACGGCTTATTGTTGGTTGCCAAAAGTATCATTTCTACAAATGTTATCCAAATGTTTGTGCAGACAAACGTAAAGTTATTAACATTTAAACAAAATATACCATTCATTTTACGTTAAAAACTTCGTTATATTACAATAAAAATTTAGATTTGCTGACGTAAGAAAACTAAAAACACCAAATGAGTGCAGTAGAGATTAATAAAGATACTTGGTTAAAGTGGTTCGAATCAATGTTGCTTATGCGCAAGTTCGAAGAGAAAACGGGTCAACTGTATGGCCAACAGAAAATTCGTGGTTTTTGCCATTTATACATCGGGCAGGAAGCTGTTGTTGCCGGAGCAATATCCGCAATGAAAAAAGGCGATTCTATGATTACAACTTACCGTGATCATGCACATGCATTAGCGCTTGGGGTATCTGCGGACGCGGTAATGGCTGAGATGTATGGAAAATCTACCGGCTGCAGCAAAGGCAAAGGTGGTTCTATGCACATGTTTAGCAAAGAACATAATTTTTACGGCGGTCATGCCATTGTAGGAGGTCAAATTCCCTTAGGTGCCGGTGTGGCATTCGCAGAAAAATATAAAGGAACAGATTTTGTAAACATCTGTTATATGGGTGATGGTGCAGTGCGCCAAGGAGCGTTAAATGAGACGTTTAACATGGCAATGCTTTGGAAATTGCCTGTTGTTTTTGTGTGCGAAAACAATGGTTATGCCATGGGAACCTCCGTACAACGGACTACAAATATGACCGATCTTTATAAGATCGGTTTAGGTTTCGATATGCCATGTGCACCTGTAGACGGAATGGATCCGGTAGCGGTACACAATGCCATGGATGAGGCAATACAACGCGCAAGAGCGGGCGAAGGACCAACATTTTTAGAAATGCGCACTTACCGATACAGAGGACACTCCATGAGTGACCCAGCTAAATATCGTACCAAAGAAGAATTGGAAGATTACAAAGCAAAAGACCCTATTGAATTGGCAAGGGAAACCATCGTTAAGCAAAAGTATGCCGATGATAAATGGTTTGAGGAAGTAGAAGCACGCATCAAAGAAACCGTTGCCCACGCTGTTCAGTTTGCAGAAGAGTCTCCGTGGCCTGATCCATCGGAACTCTATACAGATGTGTACATAGAAAAAGATTATCCGTTCGTAAAAGATTAATTTTCTGAAAATTTTTAACAAAATATAATGGCTGAAGTAGTAAGAATGCCCAAAATGAGCGATACCATGAGCGAAGGGGTATTGGCAAAATGGCATGCAAAGGTTGGCGATAAAATAAAAAGTGGGGATGTGCTTGCAGAAGTAGAAACCGATAAGGCGACTATGGACCTAGAATCTTATGAAGAAGGTGTTTTATTACACATTGGCGTAGAAGAAGGAAAAGCGGTGCCAATTGATGCAATTATTGCAGTGATCGGAAAAGAGGGCGAAGATTTTCAAGCTGCCATAGATGCAGCAGGCGGAAGTCAAAAATCCGTAGCTGAAAGCAAAAGTGACGATAAGCCTAAAGAAAATAACAGCGACGATTCAAAGTCGGACGATAAATCCGAGACAAAAGAACAAGCCATTCCAGCTGAGGCCGGAGGGATGACTGAGGAAGAGTTGGAGAAAAAGGGTGTGACGATTATTCGCATGCCTTTGCTTAGCGATACGATGACTGAAGGCGTAATTGCCGAATGGCATAAAAAAGTTGGCGACAAAGTAAAAGACGATGATGTATTGGCTGATGTAGAAACAGATAAGGCCACCATGGAAGTGATGGGTTATGCTACAGGAACGTTATTATACATTGGTGTAGAAAAAGGGGAAGCAGCAAAGGTGAATGGAATTATTGCCATTGTTGGTCCCGAAGGTACCGACGTAAGCGGCGTAGTTAGTGCAGGAGCTGTTGAAGCTTCTGCAGAAAAAGACAGCAAAGAAACTGACGGGCCTAAGGCTGACGATAAAGAAGTTGAGAAATCTTCCTCTGAGAAAAGTGCAAATGCTGCTCCAGTTGCAGCGGCTTCTGGAGATGGGCGTGTGAAAGCATCGCCTTTGGCTAAAAAAATAGCGCAGGATAAAGGAATAGATTTAGCTAGCGTTTCTGGAAGTGCTGAAGGTGGTCGCATTATTAAAAAAGACATAGAAAACTTTAAACCAGCTGCTGCCGCTCCTACACCAGAAGTTGCTAAGCCAGAAGCGGCAAAAGAAACAGCAGCTTCTCCTCTTCCAGCATTTATTGGAGAAGAAAAATATACCGAAAAACCTGTAACGCAAATGCGTAAAGTAATTGCGAAACGCCTTGCTGAAAGTTTATTTACTGCGCCACATTTCTATTTAACCATGAGTATCGATATGGATAAAGCAATAGAAGCAAGGGCAAGAATTAATGAGTATGCGCCATCCAAAGTTTCATTTAATGATTTGATTTTAAAGGCTACTGCAATTGCGTTAAAACAGCATCCAAATGTAAATTCATCGTGGTTAGGCGATAAAATTAGATACAACGAACACGTAAATATTGGTGTTGCTGTGGCAGTAGAAGATGGCTTATTGGTACCAGTGGTTCGTTTTGCCGATGGAAAATCTCTTAGGCGCATCTCTGCTGAGGTTAAAGATTTCGCCCAAAAAGCAAAAGCAAAAAAGTTACAACCCGCAGACTGGGAAGGTTCTACTTTTACCATTTCTAATTTGGGAATGTTCGGTATAGATGAGTTTACAGCGATTATTAACCCACCAGACAGTTGCATTTTAGCTATTGGAGGAATTTCTCAAGTTCCTGTAGTTAAAAACGGAGCAGTAGTTCCAGGAAATGTGTTAAAGGTTACACTAAGTTGCGACCACAGGGTGGTAGATGGCGCTACGGGCGCTTCATTTCTACAAACCTTAAAAGCTTTGCTAGAAGAACCAGTTAGGTTATTGGCTTAATCTCCAATTAGTTTAGACGAGTTAATTCTAATTAAAAATACATAGATCTCCAGAAATGGAGATCTATTTTATTTTATAAGCCAATCAGCATAAAATTGAATTCATTTGTCATCCTAAGCCTTTCGAAGATATGACACTGAAATCTATACGTAACGTTAGAGCCGTTTTACTTTTCTCCATACTCATCCGCAAATCTATAGATGTTAAAGTCATCACTCGCCATTTCAATCTCTAATCGACCTAACAACTCCGCTTTATCAACATCAGTCATTCTTTGCTGTTGGATAAGTTTCCAAGCTTTTTCTGCCATGAGGAAATGCCTCAGGTCTTGTTTCGCGGATGTAGATTTCAACATCCACTTGCACAGTTCTGGTACACCAATACCTTTTTCGGCAACCGTTTTTAAAATTGGGATCGCCTTTGTTCCACCGTGGATGGTTTTTTTGAGATTGTTTGCAAATTCATCCGCACCCGCTCTATCTGCCTTGTTTACCACAAAGCAGTCGGCAATTTCCATCAATCCTGATTTTATGTTTTGAATACCATCGCCAGATTCCGGCACCAACAAAACAATCGTTTTATCTGCTAAGCCAGCAATTTCTACCTCAGACTGTCCGACACCAACGGTTTCAACAATAATCATATCAAAATTAGCCGCCTTTAATACGTCGACCATTTCTATTGTCTTTGCCGAAATACCACCCAACGAGCCTCTGGTTGCTAAAGAACGTATGAAAACATTTGGATTTGTAAACTGTGGGGACATTCTAATCCGATCGCCAAGTAAAGAACCGAAATTGAATGGAGATGTTGGGTCTATCGCCAATATAGCCAACCTTTTATTTGCTTTACTTAACTCTGTAGCAATGGCGTTTACCAAGGTGCTCTTCCCAGCTCCCGGAGGCCCGGTAATTCCGATTACAGGAACAGCGTTGTTGCTTTTAAGCGTTTTTAACAGCGTAGCGGCTGGCGAAATGTCGTTTTCGACTAAAGTTAAAAATCGCGCCAAAGCCCTAAAATCACCTTTTTTAGTTAAGCTCAATAAATTTTCCGGCTCCTCCATCAATAAAACTATATTGGTACAAGTTAGAAAGAAAAATTGAAGTCGGAAGTGGGAACTCAGAAGTCAGTTTTTCCAAGCAAGAATTCAGCAGTGGAGACAACTGAACTCATTGCGCTAAATAAAAGAAGGAACAGAGATTAAATGGCGATTCCAAAACAATCCATCAAACTTTTAAAACGGCAGTCTCGCCATTCTTTACGCCTAACTAAAGCCGAAGTTATTGTCGTTTTATGAATAAAGATAAAACTTTTTTAAGCCATGTGGCTGACTTGGTATTGAGCAAGTAAGAATCGGCTAGGTTGTGCGCCGTTATTTGCTTTCTATTTTAAATCATATGCGCACATAATCACGGATGTGGGCCAGGAACTCTTGGACCTTGTTGAATTTGCTTCTAACCGCGTACTTTTTTTTGCCCTGGTTTTGTTCTTTGCACTCGTTTTTCGTACGCCTCTAATATATGCTTTGCTAAAACGTTTATAGACACACATGGCGGCCACTTTACCGTTGAAACCTCCTATTGACGCCATTGATTAAAATTACCCTGAGTAGATCAAATCTAATAAATTGAATGTGAGTAGGTTAGCTAAACATCAGAAATTTAACAAACATAAAACGAATATAAGTCGGATATTCGTCGAACACAAGTGTCTGGTGTCCGTCTAACGTCCGTCCAAGAGCCGTAGAAGGTCCGTTTTAGACACTCCTTTAATTGGCGCATATTAGCTGGTATGATGTTGGAATGAAGTATGCCGGTTTTTATCCCAAAGAGCGCTAATGAAGATTAGCCATTCCTATTCCGACAATGTTATACAAGTTTTCTATACGATCGAAATTCTCTGGTTAGCGTCATTTGGTATTTGATTCTAAGCGTCCAATTTACTTTTGCGTAATGGCTTTATTGCCCTAGTAGGTTGAGCACAAATGGTTGGAGTCAAAGTCTGGGTTTGCAATTGGGTTTACATCTTCAATTTAATAAAGCGTGTTCATGAAAACACTATATGAAATGCAAAGGTAGGGAATGCCAATAACGGAATCTCTGATTGATAGCATTGCTTTCGATTTTTATCAACTTATTGGGAATGATCAGCTTTTTTAAGAACAAAACACTGCTATAATAAGGGAAATCCAAAATTAAGAAATACACCGATCTGGATTCGATAAAATGCTCAACCAATTTTGATAAAGGATGTCATTGCAAATTTTTAACCTGAGTTTTCAGCTTTGGCAAAGCCCTAAAATCACCTTTCATAGTTAAGCTCAATAAATTTTCTGGCGCTTCCATCAATAAAACTATATTTGTACAACTTAGGAAGAAAAAACTTGAAGTCGGATGTTGAAAATCAGATGTCAGTTTTTTAAGCAAAAATTCAGGCATCGAGACAAATGAATTCATTGCGCTAAATAAAAAAAGAGCATAGATTAAATGGCGATTCCAAAAATAATCCATCAAACGTTTAAAACGGCAAATTTGCCATTTATTACGCGTTGGCACATTGCTAAATTCAAGAGAAAAAATCCCGAATATAAATATGAATTTTATGACGATGAGCGGATCATAAAATTTTTAACAGAGGAGTATAATGAAGACACCTTAAGCCTTTATAAACAGATTAACATTGGTGCTGCCAAAGCAGACTTTTTTAGGTACGCTCTTCTCCTGAAAAAAGGTGGCGTCTACTTGGATGTAGACAGCGGACTAAATGTTGCGTTAGACAGTTTTATTTTGCCAACTGATGAAGCAATTATCTCTGCAGAGCGTAACCCAGGTTTATTTGTTCAATGGGCGTTGATATTTAATAAAGATCATCCATTCCTAAAAAAAACCTTCGATCTGGTTTGCGACAACATTAGAACAAATAAATATCCAAACGATGTGCACCAAATGACTGGTCCAACGGTTTATACCGAGGCGATAAATCAAGTGCTTAAAACCCATCCTAATACTAAATATCGACTTATAGGCATCGATTACAAAGGCTATTTGAAATTTAAGTATGCTTTTAGCAAACTGCTTTATAAAAAAGGAGAACACTGGAAAAAAATGCAGCTCACCAAGCCTGTTCTTCTCCCCTAACACTTTCCAAGTCATCTTGTCGTTTTAAAAAGACGAGACTGTTACCAAAAAAAATTAAGCAATGAAAGTTACCGGTTTTACGTTCATCAGAAATGCTGTTATAAACGACTATCCAATTGTAGAGGCCATTAAATCCATACTACCCATTTGCGATGAATTTATTGTTGCAGTTGGAAATTCGACTGACGAAACCCGTGAACTGATAGAAAAAATAGACAATCCAAAAATTAAGATCATCGATACCGTTTGGGAAGAAAGACTGAGAGCAGGTGGAAAAGCTTTTGCGCTAGAAACAGACAAAGCCATCGCAGCAGTTTCTGCAGATACCGACTGGATGTTTTACATACAGGGTGACGAGTGTATCCATGAACAATTTCTGCCAATGATTAAAAAAGAAATGGAAGAGAACTTAGACGACGATAAAGTGGAGGCGCTCCTGTTAAAGTATAAGCATTTCTATGGCTCATATGATTATGTTGCAGAATCTAGAAGATGGTACCGCAGAGAGGTTAGGATTTTAAAGAATCTGCCAAATATTCATTCGTATAGAGATGCCCAAGGTTTTCGCATAGATGACAGGAAGTTAAAGGTAAAGTTAATTGATGCTTATGTTTATCATTACGGATGGGTTAAAACGCCTAAAGACTTACAACATAAAGTAAGAAATTTTAACCAATTTTATCAATCAGAAGAATGGGTGGAGGAGAAGTATCCCGTACAAAACGTATTTGATATGACAAATGCAGATCGGTTGGTTAGGTTTACTGAAACTCATCCAAAAGCAATTAAGGAACGCATTGAAATACTTAATTGGAAATTTGATCAGGACTTAACAAAAGCAGTCAAAAAAATGTCTTTTAGGCGGCAACTTCTTCAACATATAGAAAGCCTTACCGGATACCGCCTTTTTGAATACAAAAATTACAAGATTGTAAATTGACAGTATTTAGCCGTAAATTTACGCCTCGCACCCCAACTTGCCTATGCACCGCCCAACAGTCGCTTTGTTAATCTCTACTTATAATTGGCCCGAAGCGCTCAGTTTAGTGTTGAATAGTGTTTTAGGTCAAAGTAAAATACCTGATGAAATTGTTATTGCAGATGATGGATCGGGGCAGGAAACCCTAACTCTGATTGAAAGTTTTAGCAAAAAACTGAAGATCAAACATGTTTGGCAGGAGGATAATGGTTTTAGAAAAAGCCTAATTTTAAACAAGGCGATAAAAGAAATTAATTCTGATTATATTGTTCAAATTGATGGGGACATCATTGTTCATCCTAAATTTATCGAAGATCATTCTAACGCCGCAAAAAACGGGCATTTTGTGCAGGGAAGCAGGGCAATGCTGAAAGAGCAAAAAACGACAGAAATATTAAAGAGTGGACAAACTGATCTCTCTGCGTTGTCTGATGGGTTGAACAATCGGTTTAATGCCATTAGATTCCCACCTCTTGCGCCACTATTCACGCTAGGTACATCTAATCCATTTCATTTAAAAGGTTGTAACTTTGCTTTTTGGAAAACGGACTACATCAATGTTAACGGATATTACAATGGCTTTGAAGGATGGGGAGGTGAAGATTACGAATTTGGCGCTAGGCTTTTGCACGCAGGTGTTAAAAGAGTTAAGTTAAAAATGAAAGCATTAGCTTTTCATATATATCATCCCATAAACTGTAGGGCAAACACAGGCGCAAATGATCGAATATATCAAGAAACATTATCGAAAAATTTAATCTACCGAGATAACGGCTATAAAGAAGTTTAAATCAATACTTAATAAAATGATATTTATCAACGCGGAATCTTAATGAAAACATATTTTAGACTTCTTTCTTTTGCCAAACCCATTGAGAAATTTGCAATACCATATGTAATCACCACATTACTTTCTATAATCTTCGGAACTTTAAATCTTGCGCTACTTGGCCCACTATTTGACACTTTGCTGAGCGATGGAAAACCAAGTCAAACGGCTACGAGTAAAGCAATAAGTTCTTTTGACATTATGGGCCAGTTTAATGCTTTTGTACATCGTTCGTCTACTACAAATGGCGCAGAAAAAACATTAGCTTTTGTTTGTTTGGCGATTGTGGTATCTGTCCTACTTTCTAATTTTTTCAGGTATTTCTCACAGCGCTTTATGGAAGATTTACGTGTGCATACACTGCTAAAGTTTAGAAAAAGCGTGTTTGATAATGTAATGAATATGCACGTTGGTTTTTTTAATAACGAACGTAAAGGAGATATTATTTCCAAAGTAGCATCGGATGTGCAGGTGGTGCAATTTACCGTTACCAACACATTGCAAGTGATTTTTAAAGAGCCCGTAACTCTTATTGCGTATGCGGTATTACTTTTTAATATTTCCGGTAAACTTACCCTTTTTTCGCTCTTGGTAATTCCCGTATCTGCCTTCATAATAAGCAAAATCGTTAAGCGATTAAAGCAACAAGCCAAGGAATCACATGAGTCTTTCGCAAAAATGATTGGTTTTTTAGATGAGGCGTTAAGCGGAATAAAAATTATCAAAGCATTTAACGCCACCAATACCATTATAAAAAAGTTTGATGACGAAAATGTCTTTTATTCCAACATCACTAGAAAGATGGTCAGACGACAACAACTTGGTTCGCCAGTTTCTGAATTTTTAGGCGTTTTAATGATAACGGCAATTGTTTATTATGGAGGAACACTAATTCTCAATAAAACTGAGGGCGCATTATCTGTAGGCGGATTTATTGCTTATGTTGCGCTCTTCTCGCAGATAATGCGCCCAGCGAAAGCGTTGACCGATTCTTTTAGCGGTATTCATAGCGGAATTGCAGCTGGAGAACGGGTACTGGAGTTGATTGACGCAAAACCGGAGTTGATAGATAGGCCGGATGCTTTGATAATTAAAAAATTTAATCACGATTTAATCTTTTCTGACGTAAGTTTTAAATACGGAGAAAAAGAGGTGCTAAAAAACATCACACTTACTATTAAAAAAGGCGAAACTATTGCGCTCGTCGGCCCATCTGGCGGTGGTAAAAGCACCTTGATGGATTTGATTCCTCGTTTTCATGACCCAAAATCTGGAAGCATCAAAATAGATGGCAAGGATTATAAAGAGCTCGCGGTAGACAGCATCAGAGCCCAAATGGGCATTGTAAATCAAGACTCTTTTTTATTTAACGACAGTATTTTTAACAACATTGCATTTGCAAAACCAGATGCAACCGAGCAGGAGGTTATTGCGGCAGCAAAAATTGCAAATGCGCATGAGTTTATTTTAAATACAGAACAAGGTTACAATACTTTTGTGGGAGATCGTGGCAACAAGCTTTCTGGTGGGCAGAGACAACGTGTTTGTATCGCACGCGCCGTATTGGCAAATCCACCAATTATGTTGCTAGATGAAGCCACTTCAGCGTTAGATACTGAATCTGAGAAATTGGTGCAAGATGCCCTCACCAATCTAATGAAAAATAGAACTTCTATTGTCATTGCACACCGCTTAAGCACTATCCAACACGCGGATAGAATTGTGGTTATCGATAAAGGGGAAGTTATTGAATCTGGAACGCACAAAGAATTAATTGGAAATAAAGGACTCTATAATAAGTTGATCGAATTACAGGCATTTAATATATAAACCTGTAAATTGTTTAGTATACCTATGGACAAGGGAATTACTGTTATTATTTGTACCCACAATGGGGGAATTAAATTAGCAGAAACGATTAGGCATTTAGCGCAACAAGAATTTGCATTGGATTTTAAATGGGAAATTATTCTAGTCGATAACAATTCCACTGACAATACGCTGGACATAGCCAAAGAGGAGTGGTCAAAACATCAAATAGGCGCGGTAGATTTTACAATAATTGCAGAAGAGAAGGTAGGCAAGCTATTTGCGTTTCAACGTGGAATTACAGCCGCCAATTATGAATACTTCACAGTATGTGATGATGATAATTGGCTTGACAATGATTATCTAAGTACTGCATTTTCTATTTTAGAAAAGGATGAGAAAATAGGCGCTACCGGTGGAGAAACAACCGCAATAAATAACCCAGATGAGGATTTTCCATTTTGGTTCGAGGAACACAAGGCAGCCTACGCTGTCGGAAAGCAAGCTTCAAAGTCTGGTGACATTACATGGCGCGGATTTTTATGGGGTGCGGGTTTAACTTCCAGAACCGCTTTATACAAAAAAATGTATCAGTATGTACCCTCTTTACTCATTAATAAAAAAAACCTCCAAATATTATCTGCCGAAGATACCGAATACTGTTTGAGGTTGATCTTAAGTGGCTACACGCTTTTTTACAGCAGTGATTTAAAGCTTAAGCATTATATTTCAGCCGACCGATTAATGTTAGCCTATAAAAATAGCTTACACCAAAACTTTACTAATGCGCACAAAATTTTGGAGAAATACTATTTGGCAATAAAACTATGCAAACTTTCAAACCCACGCGTGTTGCAAAAAGCTAGATTGTCCGTAATTACACCAATTAGGCTTTTAGCTGGTAGAAATAAAGAGAAGCAAAAAACGATTCTACACTATCTTTTCCCGCTGTTTTTTAAGCCAGATTATATTACTTCGCAAATTGAGGAATTTCTGAAACATTAGTAGTATGACACAAAAAGGGATTACAATTATCATTTGTACCTATAATGGTGTAGAACGGCTAGGTCAAACCCTTTACCATATTTCACAATTAACGGTCCCATCAAACATAAAAATAGAGCTTATTTTAGCAGATAATAATTCTAGTGATGATTCAACTGGTTTTTCAAAAGAGGAATGGATAAGATTAGGTGTTTCCAACATCGCGCTCAACACAATAAGCGAAACAAAACCAGGTAAACTCTATGCTTTACAAAAGGCCATTTATAGTGCCAGTTTTGAGTATCTAATTATTTGCGACGATGACAATTGGCTAGCAAAAGACTATTTAATAAGGGTTTTATATAACTTCGAAAATAGGCCCAACATTGCTGCTTTCGGCGGCCAGGGCTTAGCTGTAACAGATGCGCTTGAATTACCAAAATGGTTTAGAAATTATGCATATGCCGTTGGCGCTCAAAGCAAGGTTGATGGTATTATGAAACCGGGCAGTGTATTATGGGGAGCGGGATTGGCAACGCGAAAAACACTGTATAAAGAAATGTATCAAAATTTTCCATCTATAATTCCAACGTCCAAGTTTAACATTCTATCTGCAGAGGACACAGAATACTGTTTGCGCCTAGCCATTAAAGGCTATCGTTTATGGTATGATAGCGAAATGATTTATCAACATTTTATTCCAAAATTTAAACTCACTGAAAAATTTTTTGAAGAAAAGCTTTTACGAGGTTTCGATAACTCGCGCCAAACGTTGGGTAAATATTATCCTGCCATTCGGGTTTACATAAAAGCCAAAAAAAGACCCGATATATGGCTATACTTATTTTTCAGCTCTTGCTTTAGATACCTATTTTTTGGGGGAAGAAGAAAAATAAAAGCTAAAGATACACTATTTCACCTACTGCCTTTTTGGATTAAATCAGATCCAATTTCAACCGAGATCAAATCCTTTGCTAAGACAAATAACCTTACTTTCCATTAAAATAATAATCGTTATTTTGAAAGACAAACTTTTAATCTTCATCTAGTCTCCCAATTTATGGCGAACAAAATTATTAGGACGTATGACAATTTTTTAGATCTTTTAAGATATCCCCACATATCTGCTGGCATTTCAAGTAAAACTGATTTATTTTTCTTCTTTCAGCGCTGGTCGCTTGGCGGCGCAGAGCGGGTTCAGCTTGATGTTTTAAAACTTTTCTATAATAAAAACCCAACTTGCTTCATAACCTCAAAATCTCCAAATATGGGGTTTAAGAAACCTTATAAAGCTTTGGCCAACGTTGTTAACTTGAATAGATGGGCAGAAAAAAACGTCTATAAAGCGTATATGCTAAAAAAAATTGCGAAGGCGATAAACGCCGCAACTCATCCGATTGTATTTGGCAGTAACAGCAACTTTATGTATGAGCTAATTCCACTATTAGAAGCACGGGTAAAAATAGTTGACCTTATCCACAATTTTAGGGATGATAAACAAAGTACCGAATGGTACAGTCTTCCTTATGTCGATAGAATTGAAACGAGGATAGTGGTAAGTGAAACAATTGCTCAGCAATTTAAAGCATTTTATAAAAAAAATAACATTTCGTCGAAATACCTAGAGCGGTTAAAAATCGTCAATAATAAGACCCCTTTTAACAGTACTTTTCCGACCAAAAACTATGAAGACATTTTACAGGTTGTCTTTGCATCGAGGAACAGTGAAGAAAAAAGAGTAAATGTAGTCATCAGGATTGCACAGCTATGTTTTGAACAGCATCTTCCATTAAAGTTCAGCCTAATTGGCGATTTCTCTGAGCTGCAAATCACCACCTCGCCTAACGTAGAATTGGTTGGCGAGATAAAGGATTTATCCCTCTTGAACGAGTATTACAAAAAATCAAATTTGCTACTTCTTACCTCCAAAACAGAAAGCTGGGGACTGGTTATTTTTGAGGGAATGAGCTTTGGAGTCGTTCCGGTGTCAACAAATGTAGGAGAGTTATCGAATTACATTTCAAACAAAAACCAAAATGGAGCGATATTAGATAACATCGACGACCCAGAGAAGCTAGCGTTCTTATTTGTTGATGAACTTAAAACGTTTTGTGTTGATAGGCATAAATTGAAAACATTTAGTGAAAATGCATTCAACACCGCTGCTCTTCTTGCAAAAACATGTGATTTTGATGTCGCCTACAGACTTGTAATTTTGGGAGACTAAACTAATTCGACCTTTATGATTTAGAAAATACCAATTGACCAACGAACTCAAAAGCAAAAAGGTTTAAATCATCGAATATCAAGCAAATGATACCGTTTAACCTTCTACGAACTTATTAACGAAAAGGCATTTTAAAAATTAGTAAATTGAAAATAGTTAAATTTTTGGGTGGTTTAGGAAATCAAATGTTCCAATATGCATTTTATAAATCGTTAAAAAGTAGATTTAAGGATGTTAAAGCGGATATTTCGGGTTACAAAAGTTATAAACTCCATAATGGATTTGAACTAAACAGACTATTTGGCATAAATTTAGAGGAAACTTCGCAATTTATCATCGACCTATACAATCCATTTGTTAGGTACTGGTATGCTAGAAAGTTGAGAAGAATCCTGAATTTAAAAAACGTTTACGTCGAAGAGAAAACACCTTTTTGTTTAGAAAGCTCAATTTTACAAGATCCATCAAATGCATTTTATTGGGGTTATTGGCAAGACCCAAGATACTTTTCAGAAATTGAAGCCGAAATAAGAGAAGATTTACAATTTAAATTGCCGTTAAACCCTAAAAATCAATCCTTTTTAGAGAATATTAAGCTGGTCAATAGCGTTTCAATTCATGTTAGGAGAGGAGACTACCTCAATGAAGAACTCCTCGGTGGAATGTGTTCTGTTGACTATTATCTTAAAGGAATGGCATTAATGAATGCAAAAATAGACCATCCAATATTCTTTATTTTTTCGGATGACATTGCGTGGTGTAAAAAAAATTTAATCGCTAATTCTACATTAATATTTATAGAAGGAAATCATAACAGCGAAAGTTATATAGATATGCAATTGATGAGTAATTGCAAACATAATATTATTGCTAATAGTAGCTTCAGCTGGTGGGGTGCTTGGTTAAATAATAATCCAGAAAAAATAGTTATTGGCCCAAAAAAATGGATCGACGATGATTCGCCTAATTGTATAATGCCAAAAAAATGGATAAAATTATAAATAAGCCGGTTGTTACGGTTTTAATGGCCGTGTTGAATGGCGAGAAATATATCGAAAACGCAATTAATAGTATTTTAACCCAGAGCTTTACAAATTTTGAGCTTTTGATAATTAACGATGGTTCGAAAGATAAAACGGTAGAAATTGTTGAGAACTTTGTTGACCCAAGAATTAGATTAATTAGTAACATAAAAAATGAAGGACTCTTCTTTACCCGTAACTATGGCGTTAAGGAAGCAAAAGGAAAATACGTTGCCATTCTTGACAGCGATGATGTAGCCACTTTCAATCGCCTAAAAATACAGGTTGCTTTTATGATAGCAAATCCAAATATAGCCTTGTGCGGTGGACAGGCCTGTTTCATAAATGATAATGATATTAAAACTGGCGCTTCAGATTATGTCGTTGGAAATGACTTATCGCATCAGCTAGTTATACATAACATCTTTATAAATTCTACCCTAATGATAAGAAAAAGCGCTATCGTAGAAGTCGGTGGATATCGAGATAGATCTCCAGCAGAGGATTACGACCTATCGTTTAGAATATCGTTGAAATATAAGGTAGCCAACCTCAACAACGTTTTTGTAAACTATAGGGAACACGCAAATAATATTTCTAAAATACAGGCTAAAAAATTAGATGAGGCAGAAATTAACATCATTAAAGATATTTATGCTGTTTTAAATATTCCTGAACGAGAACTACTAATTAAGGTTCATCACGACTTGGTAAAATTCAAAACTGAATCAACTAACATTGAAGAAATTCTTAAATTACTCGAAGTGTTAAAGAATGGTAATGCGTCCAGTAAAGTTTATTTTCCTACTGTTTTCAACCGGATGCTAATGGAGAAATGGCTGAGCATTTTATTGGAAAAAAAGGAGAGGCGAGTAATTTCATTATACTTTAAAAATCAATTGTTTGAAAGGCAATTTTTAACATTCAAACACCTTCGCAAAATAATCAAACAGGCGCTCATAATTCGGATATCAACTACTTCATTAAGACAATAGATTAAGCGTAGATAGACGAGGGGAATTAATAAACAGTCTGTGTTTTTTAATTAATCCAATCCATACATACTTCAAAAATGACCAAAAGTTTTGGTTAAAAAAAAGGGCACCAATACTATTGATGCCCTCACCGATTTCTTAAGATTTATTTTTATAGTTTATTCTTAACCTCTACTTGCTCGTAAGCTTCTACAATGTCGCCGATCTCAATGTTGTTAAAGTTTTGAATGTTTAAACCACATTCGTAACCTTTACTTACTTCTTTTACATCGTCTTTAAAGCGTTTTAGGGAAGCAAGTTCACCTGTGTAAACCACCACGCCATCTCTTACGATACGTATTTTGCTATTTCGGTTAATCTTACCATCTAATACCATACAACCTGCAATGGTACCAACCTTTGTAATTTTAAACGTTTCCCTAATCTCTACATTCGCCACAATTTTCTCTTCGAATATTGGATCTAACATACCTTCCATTGCTGACTTAATTTCGTCAATGGCATCGTAGATAATAGAATACAATCTAATGTCTATCTGCTCCTGTTCTGCAAGTTTTCTCGCCCCAGAAGAAGGACGAACTTGGAAACCAATAATGATGGCATCAGATGCGGTAGCGAGCAACACATCGGATTCTGAAATCTGTCCAACGCCTTTACTAATTACGTTAATCTGTATTTGCTCAGTAGAAAGTTTCAACAACGAATCAGACAATGCTTCAATAGACCCATCCACATCACCTTTGACAATGATGTTTAATTCTTTAAAGTTGCCGATCGCTAAACGTCTACCAATTTCATCTAATGTAATGTGCTTTTGAGTACGCAATCCTTGCTCACGTTGTAACTGCATTCTTTTGGTTGCAATGTCTCTTGCTTCACTTTCGCTTTCTACCGCGTTAAAGCGGTCACCGGCTGTTGGTGCGCCTTGCATACCTAATACCTGTACAGGTTGGGATGGTCCTGCCGAATCCACTTTCACTCCACGCTCGTTAAACAGTGCTTTCACACGGCCGCTATAACTACCCGCCAAAATGGGATCTCCAACTTTTAACTCACCTGCCTGCACTAAAACAGTAGTAACAATACCTCTTCCTTTGTCTAATGCAGACTCTATAACTGTACCTACCGCACGTTTTTTAGGATTGGCTGTAAGCTCCAGCAATTCTGCTTCGAGCAACACCTTATCCAACAATATATCTATATTCAAGCCTGTTTTGCTAGAAATCTCTTGCGATTGGAATTTTCCACCCCAATCTTCCACCAAGATATTCATGACAGAAAGTTGTTCTCTTACTTTGTCTGAATTTGCTCCAGGTTTATCGATCTTAGTAAAAGCAAACACCAATGGAACGCCTGCCGCTTGTGCATGATTTATCGCTTCCTTTGTTTGAGGCATCACCGCATCATCTGCAGCCACAACAATAATGGCAATATCTGCTGCTTTTGCGCCACGGGCACGCATTGCGGTAAATGCTTCGTGACCAGGTGTATCCAAAAAGGTAACTTTTTTACCAGTTGGTGTAGTCACCATGTATGCACCAATGTGCTGGGTAATTCCACCTGCCTCGCCGGCAACTACATTTGCCTCGCGAATATAATCTAACAGCGATGTTTTACCGTGATCTACGTGACCCATAATGGTAACAACTGGCGCTCTTTCTACTAAATCTTCTGGGTTATCTGCAACCTCAATGATGTTTTCTTCATCTTCATCTGGCTTAACAAATTGGATTTCATAACCAAATTCATCCGCAACAATGGTTAATGTCTCCGCATCCAAACGTTGGTTGATAGATACGAACATGCCTAAACTCATACAGGTACCAATGATCTTGGTCACCGGTACGTCCATCATATTTGCAAGTTCATTGGCGGTTACAAATTCTGTAACTTTTAACACCATTGCTTGCGAGTCCAATTCGCTTTGGGCTTCTTCTGCAGTACTTGCTACGTCATCACGTTTTTGCCTACGTAACTTAGCGCGTTGTGCAAACTTACCAGATTTACCGGCACCACTTAACCGCGCCAATGTGGCCTTAATCTGATCTTGAATTTCCTTTTCAGTAGGTTCTGCCTTCGGGCCGCTAGGCGTATTTCTGTTTACGTAAGCCGGTTTCCCTCTATTTCCTTGATATGGCGTACCACTTACCGGCCTATTTCCTTGATATGGCTGACGTGGCTGACTAGGAGGCGCTTGACCTGGAGTAGCAGGAGGCGCTTGGCCATTAGGCGCTTTTTTACGCTTACGCTTTCTTTTAGCCGGATCGTTGTCATTAGAAGAAGCGATTGGGCCTCTTCGTTCTGGTGTTGTTGGCAACGTAATTTTACCAACAATATTTGGGCCCGTTAATTTTACCGTACGGGTTTTTAGAATATCTGGACCTTTATTTTCTATCGGAACAACTGCCTTTGGACCAACGATGTTTGGAATTTCTACCTTTTTCTGTTCAACAGATTTTAATTCCTGTACAGCTGGAGTAGTTTCTGCAGGCGTAATTTTTTCAACCGGAGTTTTTTCTACCACAGGCGCTGAAACTACAGGTGGCTTTGGCAATTCTGGCACTTCTGGAGCTTTCGGCTGTGGAATAACTTCTTCCGCAGTTTTATTTTGTTTAGACTTTCCATTAAACTGGTTTAAATCTATTCTGCCAACCACTTTCACACCAGTTTGAATCTCTTCCGGCTTCTTCTCTTCTACTGGCACTTGAACCTCTGCCTTCTCTACTGCGGCAGGAATTACCTCGGGAGCTGGTGGCTCCACTTTTGGTTTTTCTACCGGTGCTGCAAAAGTTTGGGTATTCTTAATTAGAATCTCCTCGTTTTTCTCAAAATCGGCATCAGAAATTGCTTTTTCAAAAGGCTTATCAGACTCCACTCCATCACGCCGAATTTTTCCGATAACGATTTGTTTGGCCTCTTCTCTTAAAGACTTGTCTCCTTGATACTCCTTTAACAGCGCACCATACATTTCTGGAGACAGTTTAAACATAGGACTTTTCTGCGCAGAAAATCCTTTCTTGTTTAAAAACTCTACAGCCGTACCCATGGCAATATTAAGTTCCTTAATGGCTTTAATTAAAATGATTGGTTTGTCGTCTGACATTTATATCCCTTTATTTTTTCTTATAATAATGCAAAAGTAATGTTATTTTGCCAAATTCACACTTACTCAAACTCTGAACGTAGAATTTGAACTACTTCTTTTATGGTTTCTTCTTCTAAATCTGTACGCTTCACCAAATCCTCAATTGTTAACGCCAAAACACTCTTCGCTGTATCACATCCGATGGCCTTAAGCTCATCTATAATCCAGCTGTCTATTTCATCAGAGAATTCCTCTAAATCTACATCTTCATCTTCTTCACCAGCTTCGCGATAAACATCTATTTCGTAACCGGTAAGCTTTCCGGCCAATTTAATGTTGTGTCCACCTCGGCCAATTGCCAACGAAACCTGATCCGGCTTTAAATAAACCGATGCATGTTTAGTTTCATCATTTAATTTGATGGAAGTTATTTTTGCAGGGCTTAATGCACGACTGATGTATAGTGAGGTGTTGTTGGTAAAATTGATGACATCAATGTTCTCATTTTTCAATTCTCTAACAATACCGTGTATCCTAGAGCCTTTCATTCCAACGCAGGCACCAACTGGATCAATACGGTCGTCGTAACTTTCTACAGCAACTTTTGCCCGCTCACCTGGCTCTCTAACAATTTTTTTAACGGTAATCAACCCATCAAAAATTTCTGGAACCTCTATTTCAAACAAACGCTGAAGAAACTCTGGCGCGGTTCTAGAAATGATAATTTTTGGATTTGCGTTGATCATTTCAACTTCAGAAATTACCGCTCTAACAGTATCACCTTTCTTAAAATAATCTGCAGGAATTTGCTCTGTCTTTGGTAAAAGCAGCTCGTTTCCTTCATCATCCAACACAAGGGTCTCTTTTTTCCAAACCTGGTAAACCTCTCCCGTAACAAGTTCGCCAACGCGGTCTTTATATTTCTTAAAAATCTCGTCCTTTTCTAATTCTAGGATCTTTGAAACAAGCGTTTGTCTCGCTGCTAAGATTGCTCTACGACCAAAACTTTCTAATGTAATTTGTTCAATGTAATCGTCTCCAACCTCTAAACTATCGTCTATTTGATTTACCTCCGCCAATTCTATTTCTAAATCATCGTCTTCAGAGAAACCGTCTTCCATAACGGTTCTGGTTCTCCAAATCTCCAAATCTCCGTTATCTGGGTTTACAATTACGTCACAGTTCTCGTCGGTGCCGTATTTCTTTCGTAACATGCTACGAAAAACCTCTTCCAACACACTAATAACTGTTGGCCGATCGATATTTTTAAAATCCTTAAACTCTTGGAAAGAGTCGATTAAGTTAATTGTTGTTGAACTCATTTTTTATATAATGCTAAAGGCTTTAAAAGTTTTCCGGTTACTTAAAACTTACCAAAACCGTTGTTTCTATAATATCGTTAACGTTTATATCTGTGTTTACAGAAGCAGCCTTTTTACCCTTCTGCTTAATTACTTCTTCTATTACAAACCCTGTTGGAGTGACCTCTAACAACTTGCCCTCCTTTTTTAAGCCATCTTTAAATTTTACAACCAAATTTCTGCCTATGTTTTTTACATATTGGCGCTGAAGTTTTAAAGGCTCTCCCACACCCGGCGATGAAACCTCTAAATTGTAGGCCTGCGCTATTGCGTTTTCTTCTTCTAAATGAAAACCGACATGCCGACTAATGTCTACACATTGCTGTATACTTATGCCCTCATCTCCATCTACCTCAATAATCAACTTATTGTTTGGTAACATTTTTACATCAACCAAAAATAAATCCATTCTATCAGCAATCTTTTCCTCCACAAGCATTTTTACTCTTTCCTCTACCTGCATTTTTAATCTTCCTCCATAGAAAAAGGGGACAATGTCCCCTTCAATTTCCCGATTACGATTGCAAATATAGGAATAAATTCCCATTTTCCACTAAGTAAATTATTATTATTGACCGCAATACCGAGAGTTTTGCCTAAATAATGAGGTTTATTGTTTACAAGGCCCGTCTGGTATTTTCTCACTTATTTTTATAACCTTCGTAACAACAAGCGTAGAGTCGAAATCTACGGAAACTAAAGGCGCTTTAGATTTCTCAAAAAACCCCTCTAATTCTACATAAACCGATTCGTAAGGCTTTTCGAAATTTAGTTTACTATAAGATAACTCTAAGCTTTTTACACTGTCGATTACCCAATACTCTCTTCCGTCCTCGCACATGGTAAATGATTTCATATCAGGCCCAAAACTATACAAGCCCTTTACTAGGTGTGCTTTAATTGTGGCAGCTTTTTCCTTAGGCTCTTGGTGGCAGGAGCTTATTAAAAATACCGCCAAAACTAACCCCAAAAAAATTCTGGTATTCGTTTTCATCTTTATAATTCTTGGTTAATCTTATCTATATTTTTAACACTCAAATTAGATGACAAAGCAGATGCCAAAAAAGAAAAAACTCCCACAGTTAAGAAAACCAGTATAAAGTCTTTCCATTTTAGCGCAACAGGATAGGCATTTAGTAACTGAGAGGCACCATCACCCATTTTTACGAATCCAAATCGTTGCTGAAAAATGCAAAACAACAGTCCTAACAACAGGCCAAGCAAACATCCCGACATCGTTATCATCAAACCCTCAAATAAAAAAATATTTTTAATTAAGCGCTTCCCAGCGCCCAAACTGCTCAAAATAGCAATGTCCTGCACCTTGTCAATCACCAACATTGTTAATGAGCCAATGATATTAAAAATTGCAATGATTAAAATAAAAGTCAAAATAATATAAACTGCCCACCGCTCTGTCGTTAAAATATGATATAGTGCACTGTTTTGTTCTGCACGATTTAACACGCTAAAAGTTGGCCCAAGTCTCTCAGTAACTATAGATTTAAAATTTGACACGTTTACCCCTGGTTTAAGATTGATTTCTATGGCCGAAACATTTTGGGGTTCATTTAGCAATTTCCGTACAAAGGTAAGGGGAACAATAATTCCGTTGTCAAAATCTTGCTGAACTTCAAACACCCCACTCACGCGTATGCTTTCTACATTAAAGTCATCTGCAGGATTTATAGAATTGGTGGCAAGCGTTTTTCTAGGCGAATAAATCTCTAGTTGCGTGAATGGATCTACGGTGTTTACTGCTAAAAAACTCTGAAGCGCCGACCCAATAACAGCACTCACTCCAAATTTATTTTGAAGTTGAAACCGCCCCTCCAACATAATACTGTCTAACTTTTTATTTTTAAGATATGCAATACCTACGCCTTTAACCAGACCAACCGCTTGTCTTTCATTGTATTTTAGCAAAGCGTTTTCTTGTAGAACTTCGGTAAAAGAATAGATATTGGTGTTCTTTTGTAAGTCAAGAAATGCAGTTGTATTTGGATTAAAGGTTTTGCCCTGTGCTGGCCTAACTTCAATTTGAGGTGTTATTGTATTGAACATGGTTAATATAACACGCTCGAATCCGTTAAAAACGGATAAAATAATAATTAATGCAGCACTCCCAACCATTACCCCAAGCATAGAAATGCCCGATATAAGATTAATTGCATTGGTAGATTTCTTTGCAAAAAGATACCTTCTGGCGATGTAGAATGGTGTGTTCACGACGGCAAAGATAAATAAAAGCATGAGGGTTTAAAGGCAGAATTGATTTGGATGACAATTCTAAATTAAATCAATCTCCATTAATTTAAAACAAATTCCCGTTTAACGTACCTCACACAAACAGTTAATTGCGCGGTTGTCAATCACTTAACATCCAAAGCATTCAAACCATTCTTAATTTAACCCTTTATAACTCCGCTATTTGACTAAAAAAAAGGATTGTTTGTTTTTTCAAATCCAATGGTGGTAACGGGCCCATGTCCCGGATATACTTTGCAATCATCTGGCAGCAAAAACAACTTACTTTTTATGTTATTTATTAATTGGTTATGATCTCCGCCAGGCAAATCTGTACGTCCAATGGTTCCTCTAAACAATACATCACCACCAATTAAAAACTGATCCGCCTCACTGTAAAAGCATAGGTGAGCGGGAGAATGGCCGGGCGCAAAAATAAGCGCTAAACTGCTTGCTCCAAAAGTAATGGTTCCTGTTTCTGATAAAAAAACATCTGGTTCTGGCGAAAGCTGGTAATTGGTGAACCCTATTTGCGGGGCATAACCCGGTATTGCGTGCAAAATCTCCAACTCCCCTCTGTTAAACTGGGGCTTTAATCCGTAGGTATCAAAAATAAATCTATTGCCAAATACATGGTCTAAATGGCAATGCGTATTAAGCAGCAAAACCGGTTTTAAAAGTTGCTGCTTCACAAACGCAGCCAATTCATTTTGTTCGGAGCCATCATACATCCCCGGATCGATAATGACACAATCTTTAGTCTCGTCATATAAAACGTAGGTGTTTTCGCTGTAGGCATTAAATGTGAAAGTCTTTATGGCAATCATAAGTTCAATTTTTCCACCTAAAGGTAGAGATTAAGGTATCTATATCTATTTTTATAAATTTTACCACCGGGGCGATAGAATCGTATTGAGGTCTTTCATTGAAATAAAGTGCGCCTCTAAAATAATGTTTGGCACTATCTGTTAAAAAGAATTGAACAGAAGACGCTGTATTTCCATCTATCGCATAATAAACCCCATAAACTTTCCGATCTGGGTAGCTTATGATTTTTTGGTCTATGGCAGTTGCTTTAATGGTATGTTTAAAAGCAAGTTTGCGCGCATCCTCTACCATTTCATTGTACTCTTTTAGCCCGATTACATCATAATAGGTGAGGTGTAAAAAACCATTAAAAGGATTAAAATGAAGGTTATACCAGTTTTTTTTTGCACCACTTTTTTTATCCAGTTCCATTTTTGCATAAAGCGGATATTTAAAGGAAAAGGGCGCATCTGAAACGAATGTTTTATATTTTTTTGCAGGATAATTAATTCTAAAATATCCGTTTGGTTTTGGGGCATAATCTATCCCATTTTGACAGGAGACTGCAAAAAGGGATATTAAAATTACGGTTAAACAAGCAAAATTCGACTTCATTCTTTGTTATGCTTAATTCATAAAATCCAAAATACCTTATTTGTTCCAAATGGTCCAAGCCTGCTCCGCCTGCTTGTGCAACATTTCCAAGCCATTTTTTGTAATTGCGCCTCGTGCAGCAGCATTTCTCAAAAACGTTGTTTCTATTGGGTTGTAAACCAGATCGTATGCCAGATGCGCAGCGCCAATTGCAGCGAAATTTAAATCAGGACAGCTTTCTATATTTGGCATCATACCCATTGGCGTGGTATTAATTAAAATGGTATGTGTATTTATCAGACCATCAGAAATTTCTGAATATAAAATTGCTCCTTCTTGCTTCCTTCGCACAACACTTATAGAATCAATACCTAACTTCTTTAGCACATATTTCACTGCTTTAGCTGCGCCACCGTCGCCAAAAATTAACGCTTTTTTATGATGAAATTTTAACAATGGTTTTAACGATTCTTCAAAACCAAAAGCATCTGTATTGTAGCCTTTTAAAAGTTTCTGCTTTCCTTCATGTTTTATCTCAATGCAATTTACCGCACCAATTTCCGCCGCAGCGTCATCCATTTCAGTTAAAAATGGTAAAATATCCAACTTATAAGGTATTGTGATGTTTAAGCCGCAAAGTGAGAGATGGTCCGTTAAAAACGCTGGAAAAGTCTTAATGTTTTCTATCGGAAAAAGCTCATACTCGCACTCTAAAATCCCTTCTTCCTTGAATTTTTCAGTAAAATACTTTTTAGAAAAAGAATGGGAAAGAGGGAAGCCTATTAAACCGTAGGTTTTCATAAAATGATTTTTTTTAACTAAAAGGACTGTGCAAATTTTTCGTTGTTGCTCAAGAGTACGAACAATTGCCCATTCCCAAAACCTAACCGAAAACAATATCCAAAACCTCGTTTATCAAGGCATACGACTTGCATGCCAAAGTTTAAGATTTGGAGTGTTTCCTTTTTAAAAATCTAGGAGTGATTCGGTTTTAGAAAATGATCAAAAGTATCTCCTCTTAGCCCCAAACGTATAGTTTCTAGTGGAATAACTTCTGAAGGAGCAATGTTACCTAAGTTTACGTTGGCACCTATAAGCTTGATAAACCAAACTTGTTGCTCTTTTTGAGGCGCTTCCCATATAATACTTTCTGCTGGTATTTGAGTTAATATCTCATCAACCAAACCTTGTCTAACTTCTCCATCACCCCTGTAAATACCCACATTTCCGCCTTCTCTAGCTTCGGCGATAACTTTCCAAGCGCCGGCTTCCATTTCGGCTTTCATTAATTTTATCCACTTGTAAGGGGCAAAAATTTTAGCAGCATCCTTACTTCCTACCTCAGAGATAACCGTTACCTGTTTTGCCAATTCTATGATATAGTTGCATTTTACGTCATGCTCAATTTCAATCGAGCCATCAGAAACTTCGGCAAACTCCATCCCATATTCGTCTAAAATACGTTGATAATCTGCAAATTGATTGCGAACGATAAACGCTTCGAAGAGCGTACCTCCAAAATAAACCGGTATACCTGCACTTTTGTACAAGGCCAATTTTTCTTTAAGGTTTGGGGTAACATGCGAGGTTGCCCATCCTAATTTTACAATATCTGCATAACTGCCGGCAACTTCTATAAAATCTTCGGTCTGGCGTAAACTCAATCCCTTGTCCATAACCATAGTAAACCCACTGTGGCGAGGCTTTAATGTTCTTTCGGGGGTGTCTTTTAATGGGTAATTCATAGGGCTACAAAGTGAAGAAAATTTTTACACTTTTTGCATAAAATTTTTCTTCAGCTATTTTTATCTAAAATATCTGCTAATTAAATTTACAATGGCTCGGTCATCTTGCAGTTGAGGCAGATATTCGAATAAAATATAATGCTTATCGGCATCTGTGTTTAAAGCAGTTTCTAAATAGATTAAGGCTTCATTTTGTTCCCCCATGGCAAATAAGTAGGCAACCATTCTATAATATAATTCTGCCGCATCAGGATTGTGCTTTATGGCTTCAGAAATAATTTCTGCCGCTTCCGAGATTTTTTTCTGCTCGTATAAAACGGTACTGTAATCAAGCCAAGCTTCAATATCGACCGGGTTGTATTCTAAAACTTTCTGATACGCCTTAATAGATTCCTCAATTTGGTTCAACTTATAATAAGCATCGGCCATAGCAAACCAAAAATCTGCATTTTCTGCTTCGAGACCTAAAGCTTTTTTATAAAAGTGCAAGGATTCGAAATAACGTTCCTCAAAATTAAGGGTAACACCAATGCCAAACCATGCATCTGCCATTTTTGCATCTAATTTTACCGATTTCTTGTAGTAAGATCGCGCCTCATCCATTTTTTCAAGCTTTTCGAAACATTCGCCCATCGCGCAATAAGTATCTGCATTGGGCTGTTCATATTCAAACGTTTGCTTATAAACCGCTATTGCTTCTTCAAACTTATCCAATTGTACCAACGCATTTCCCTTATTAAAATAGGCCGAGCTAAAATCCTCCCTAATCAATATGGCGTAATCGTAGGCATCTATCGCTTTCTCAAAAAGATCTAGTTTGTGGAAACTATTGCCCAGATTGTACCAAGCCGCATAAGAATACGGATCTGTATCTATATATTGTTCGTAAAACTTGATGCTTTCTTCTTGCTTATCTAATACATCATAACAAAAAGCCAACTCATACAAGCCGTCTTGGTTTTCCATGTTTTGCTCCAAACTGAGCTTGATATACTTTATTGCACTTTCAAAATCAGACATACTCTGGTACACATACGCCATTTGAAGCAAAATCTCGTCGGTAACCTCAGCGAGATCTAATGCTTTTTGGTAGTTTTCTATGGCCTCATCAAAACGTTCTTTGCTTTGATAAATGTTGCCACGCATCAAATAGATATCCGCTTCTGAGGGCTCTAAAAGCTCAGCGCGCTGCAAAGCCAGAAAAGCAGCATCGTAATTATTTGTCAACATCCATAATTGCGCCTGTTTAATTAAAAAGACAGTTGCATAAGGGTGCTGGCTAACCGCAAAATCTACCACTTGCAATGCCTTTACGGGGTCATTCTTTTCGATGTAGAAATCTACAATATATTCAAAAGCATGTGAATCAAAAAAATACTGATCTTTATTTCGGAGCATTTCTTCGTAACGTTCTACCGAACGTTGGGCGTCTTCATTCGATTCAAAAAAGAAATCTTCTTCCATTTATGTGTTGTTAAAAGAACCTACCTTTAAAAAGGAAATCTATTATAATTTTACAGCATTTTGCTCATTGCCGGGAATAAAATTATTAACAGCCTGGGGTGCAAAATCTCTAAACTATTGACAGAAAACCAATTAAATACCCTTTCGGATTGTGAAAAACTACAAGGATGTTCCTTTGTTGGGTGCAAAATTAAAGTATTTTAAATAATGCTCGGTAAGCGATAAGTAAAAGATGATCATTGAAAAAGACTAAGTTTTAAAAATTACTTTCTCAGCTTTTTTTATGAAGCTATAGTTCTGCTCATTTTTTGGGCGCTTTAACACGCCATCCACTGTATTTTTTGGGAAGAAAAATCCCAAAAAGATGCCGTTTCTGTCGTTAGCGCAATTAACGGAGTAGATAAAATGTCTTATCCTCTGTCAAACATTTGAAGTACTGATTTAAAATAAAAGAGGGAACAACTAAAAATTGTTCCCTCTTTCAAAGAATATTCCGGTCTTATTTCACATCAGCGGCATACTTATCGCTAAACTTCTTATACAATTGCTTATGCAAATTATCTAAATTAATGTCTCTTCCTTGGATGAATGCGCGTTCTACTTTATTGGTAATCATATCTAAGGCATCGCCATTGGAAATGAAAAAAGTAGCGTCTTTACCTACTTCCAAAGAACCAGTGGTTTTATCAATGCCCATCGCTTTTGCAGGATTTAGCGTAATGGTTGTTAACGCTTTTTCTTTATCCAAACCCCAAGCAGCAACGGTTCCGGCCATAAATGGAAGGCTGTGTTGTTGCCAATAACCATCGATACTCAACACAACTGTTATTCCGGCGTTTGCCAACATTGAAGCGTTTTTATAAGGTAGGTTAACCGGATCGTCATCGCTATTTGGCAAAGCATGCGGCTGCTTTACAATTACAATGATGCTATTTTTCTTTAAAAAATCGGTTACCATGTAACCTTCTTCAACCCCTGTTAGCACAGGCTTTATCCCAAATTGTTTAGCAAAATTTACGGCAGCAACAATGTCTTTTTCGTCATTTGCTTCAATAAAGAGTTTTTCATCACCGGTAAACACTCTTCTCATGGCTGCAAACCGAGTGTTTATTACCTCTGGTTTTCCAACTTCATTATAAGACTTTGCTTCGCTAAAAAAAGCGGTAAGTTCAGCTAAACTATTTTTTGTACGTTCGGCTAGCTCTTCTGCTAAGCCTGGTCTACCATATCCTCTCCTAATACTTGGGGTAGTTGGCCAGGTCATGTGCATGGCATCATCCGTTTTTATCGCGGCATCTTGCCAGTTCCAAGCATCTAACTGCACCACAGAGGAGCTTCCAGAAATAACTCCACCCTGCGGAGTAATCTGCGACATTAAAATACCGTTGGAGCGCAACGTTGCAGGCACTTTAGAATCGGTATTGTATGCTACAATAGACCTTATATGTGCGTTGAAGTCTCCAATTTCCTCGTAATCTAACGTAGCTTTAACTGCTTCAATTTCGGCCAATCCCAAATTGTTAATCGGCGCAATAAAACCTGGATAAACGTCTTTTCCATCGGCTTTAATTTGAAAGGCATCTTGTGGCACTTGTCCGTTTGCTTTAACGGAAATAATTTTTCCATTGGCAAATAATAAGGTTCCGTTTTGTATTACCGTACCATCACCTACGTGGATGGTGGCTCCAGTAACAACGATTGATTTGCTTTGTTTTGGCGCAGGGGAAATTGTTGCTTGTGCAAAACCACTTAAACTTCCTACCAAAAACAACAGACTAAATAGTATCTTTTTCATTTTTATAACTTTTAATGGTTTGCCTCTTTAAAATTTAAGTCAGCCGAATAATTGCCCATCGTGTCACAGTGCTCGTGGATAGATTTTTCTGCAACCGGTTTTTGAGTTTTACCACCCTGGTTTTTACTGTCTAACATCTTTTGAATCAGCCGCCCTTTTTCTGCATCGACTGACGCTATTTCAGCAGCATCTTTTTCAATGTCCCAATAAAGGGCTCCGTCTACAAATGTTTTTTCTGCCTTGGCATAAATGGAGAGCGGGTTTGCTGACCATAAAACCACGTCGGCATCCTTTCCTGGCTTTAAACTTCCAACCTGTTTATCTACATGAAGCATTTTGGCGGGATTTAGCGTTACAAATTTCCATGCCGCCTCTTGCGGCACATTTCCATATAAAATAGCCTTGCCTGCCTCTTGATTTAGATGACGGGCTTGTTCTGCATCATCAGAATTGAAGGCTACAACAACACCTTGATCGTGCATAATTTTTCCGTTGTAAGGAATGGCTTCTGCAACTTCATTCTTGTAAGCCCACCAATCAGAAAATGTTGAACCAGCAATGTTGTGGGCTTTCATTTTATCAGCAAGTTTGTACCCTTCTAAAATATGTGTTAAGGTATTTATTTTAAAACCCATGCTATCTGCCACATGTATCAACATATTTATTTCGCTTTGCACGTAAGAGTGGCAGGTGATGAAGCGCTTATTGTTTAAAATCTCTACAATCGCATCCAGCTCTAAATCTCGGCGCACATTATTTCCTTTTACCGCCCGAGCTTTTTCATATTCCTTTGCTCTGGTAAACTCATCAACAAAAGTCTGCTCAACACCCATCCGGGTTACTGGAAAACGCATCCCAGAGCCAAAATTACTTTGCTTTACATTTTCTCCAAGGGCAAACTTTATAAAGCCATCTGCGCCTACAAATTTCAAATCTTCTGGCGCTTTTCCCCAACGTAATTTTATCAACTGGCTTTGTCCTCCAATTGGGTTAGCAGAACCGTGAAGGATTTGAGAAAC
This sequence comes from Pedobacter sp. UYEF25, assembly GCF_054061655.1. Lineage (NCBI taxonomy): Bacteria > Pseudomonadati > Bacteroidota > Sphingobacteriia > Sphingobacteriales > Sphingobacteriaceae > Pedobacter > Pedobacter sp. UYEF25. Next base: position 130,352 of record NZ_JBSSEL010000011.1, read on the forward strand.
AGTTACACCGCCTGCCAATTGACGATAAATGTCTATGTCTTCTGAGTCTATAATGTCTCCGATACGTACTTCTGCAGACACGGACTGTGCGCCTTCATTTATGCCTCCGCTGCCTGCAATGTGCGAATGTTCATCTATAATGCCACTGGTTATGTGTTTGCCTGTAGCATCTATTACTGTTGCACCATTGGCTGATAAATTCTTTCCAACTGCTTTTATTTTTCCATTTTCTATCAACACATCGGCATTTTGTAAAACCCCTTCTTGCTCGTTGGTCCAAACCGTACCATTTTTTAATAAAACTGTTCCCTGTTTCGGCAAAGCTTCTTCACCAAAAGCAGTAAAAGGATAGATTACTTTTCCCGTAGATATTTCAGGCTTTGAATCTTGCTTTTTACCGTCTTCTTTTATGGCTTCTTTATAAGACGCAGTAAATCTGCCCGTTTTTCCATCTGCCATAACCGATTCACCGGTTATGGTAATTGGACTGCTATCTATTATATACCCGCTTAACCGAACGTTTTTGGCAGGATTTTTTTTCAAATTAAAATTGATACTTACCCAATCGCCATTTCTATTAAAACTTGCGTTGGTTTTAACGCTATCGGCACCAATGCGCTCGACAGCTGCGGAAGACCCGCCGGAAGCTCCAGTTATTTTTAACGATAATGCACCTACGCCATCGATATTTAGGTTATAAAGACCGCGCACGTCGCTCAAATCCATTCTGTTTACAACAAAGCGTTTCCCTTGCACCCAGTTCTCGAAAATAATATTGTCTTTCTTAAACAAGCTATCTGAACAAATAAGGAAGTTTGCTATTTTTCCTTTCTCTAAAGTGCCTACTTTATCAGATATACCCAATAATTTTGCGGGAATTTCTGTGATGGATTTAAAAGCTTGTTTTTCGCTGAGGCCATTGTCTATTGCCGTTCTCAAATTTGCCCAAAAATCTCTCGTGTTGTCGAGTCCAAAGGAAGTGATTGCAAAGTTGATTTTTCCTTTTTCTAAAGCTGCTGGATTTGCCGGAGCCATCTCCCATTCTTTCATCTGCTTAAGCGAAACTTTTCTGGCATCGGCAGGATCTTCCACATCATACGCTTTCGGAAAATCTAAAGGCACAATTAAACTAACACCAATAGCTTTAATCTCATCAATCCGTTGATATTCATCACCGGAAGATTTGATCATATAAGTTTTGCCGAATTCCTTCGCTATTTTATTTGCCCTTAAAACATTTTGCCAGCCATCTACTTCAAATAATTGTGGCAAACCTTGTTCTTTTCCAAAAGCCTCTAAAGAAATGTTGTACTCTTCGTTTTGTTTAACGTACCATTCAGAATCATAGTAGGTTTGACGCAATAGCGCAATTGCTCCCATCAAAGAGCTTGGATAATCATTAGAGGAAGACCCTTTATTAAAGGAATAATTTGCTGCAGTTTTATCATTTAAGAAAACGTTGTTATCCATTCCGTCGTTTAGCGTAACTGCAGCAGAGACACCGCGAACAATTCCATCTCTGTTAACCACATTTACACTACCAAAACCAGCTTTGCGCAATTCATCAGCTTTTTTCTCATCAATAGAGAACAAGGTGTTTACCTGCGTCTCTGGCCGAACAGCTTCGTTCCAATTGTAGGCGCCCTTTTTTGTGGATACAAAAATAGATTGCCTACCTCGACCTGCAGATGGAACGGCCGAGAGGCCATAACTTGTAAAGGCATCTATTAAAGACGGATAAATAAATTTGCCTTTCAAATCTGTAACCACGTAACCTTTTGGCACGGCCAGCCCAGAGCCAATTGCTTCTATCTTTTGTCCCTTTACCAACATGGTCGCATTTTTTAGGGTTTGGCTGCCATTCACTACAATAGTGGCATTTGTAAACGCAAACAGGCCCGGACGAACGTCGAACGAGCCATTTACAGGGAACGTGTTCTGCTGCGCATTTGCCAAGCCAATGGAAAACAGCAACAGAACAGATAGTAAAAATCTATTCATAGTGTAGTTAGTTTAATTTATTTAAAACTAAGCTAAATTATCCTACTTTAGAAAGCATAGCCGATATTTTACAATTATTTCTTTAATTTTGAATCAAAAAAATGCTATGTATACTATATTAAGAAGTGCACACTCGGGTTGGCGGTATATTGTTTTAATATTGTTGCTACTTGCTGTTATTAGAGCCGTTGCCGGCTGGCTGGGAAACAAAACTTACACCGATGGCGATAAAAAATTAAATCTTTTTACGCTGATTAGTGCACATATCCAGTTGTTATTGGGGCTGGCTTTATATTTTTTGGGTGGCTGGTATAAGATGAATGCCGCGGGCGATGCCGCTATCCGTTATTATAAAATGGAACACATCAGCATGATGATCTTGGCTATTATTTTAATAACTATTGGGAACTCGCGTTCTAAGAAGATGCTTACTGATGTTGCTAAACACAAGACGATCTCTATATTTTTTGGGTTTGGACTTTTATTAATTGTGGTAACGATATTACTAATGGTTAAAGATGTACCTGGGAAAAGCTTTTTTGGGATGAATTAAATATTTACCATTAATAAGTTTGCCAAAGCTAGTTTAACTAAGGCTAATTTGGTGTTTAAAACAGGTGTAATTACAGCTCACCATTATGAACCCTATTAACTATGCGCCGAAATGTTTTCAATCCAAATGTTTTAAGTATTGCCTGGCTTGCCTTTACTATTCTAGCTGCAACACTAAAAATGTTGCACATTGGGGGAGCCTTTTTTGCGCTCGTCTATATGTCGGTGTCATTTTTATTAGGCTTAATTTTGATGTTTTTGGCGTTGAGAAAACAATGGGAATTTAAACATTCACTAACCCTTTTGCCGGCGCGCCGTACTCAATTATAGAACAATCATTTTTGCATCAAAGCTATATTTTCTATAAAAATTTCACTTTCTCATATTTATTTTTACTTTTGCTACAGATGAACAACAAAAATTATACTTGGCTTTGGCGTAACTATTTGAAAATTAATTGTGCCTGGTGCGTATAGCGAAAATATTTTATCAACCTAAACCAACAAAAACCCAGCGCAACATAACGCTGGGTTTTTTGTTTTAATTTCAGTTCTCCCAATAAATTTCTTGCTTCATTACAACAGCAACATCAATAAAAATGTACAAAATCAATACCCAATACAAAAAACTACTTGCCGATACCACCACACCAGTAAGCATTTATTTACGACTGCGCGATGTTTTTCCCAATAGCATCTTGTTAGAAAGTTCTGATTATCATAGTAGAGAGAACTCTATGAGCTTTGTTTGCGCAGAGCCGATAGCAGGCATCATCCTTAAAGGAAACCAGTTGGAAACTTATTTTCCGGATGGCAGTGTAGAAATAAAGGAAACCAAAAACTTAGTGGCAGAAATAGAAACCTTTAAACAAAAGTTTAAGGTAATTGAGCTTCCGGAGATCAAATTTATTAGCACTGGTTTATTTGGATACTTTAACTGGAATGCGGTTCAGCATTTCGAAGACATTAAATTTGGAGCGAAAACGCCACACGAGGAGGAAATCCCCGAACTTCAATACCACCTGTATCGCTACCTCATCGCCATAGATCATTTTAAAAACGAAATTACACTTTTTAAAAATAGCTACGAAGGCGAAGAAGAGGAAGGTTTAGAGAAAATGCAGTACCTCATACAGAATAAGAACTATCCGGAGTATAAATTTAAAATAAATGGCAACGAAACATCCAACCTAACCGATGAGGATTTTATAGCATTGGTAAAAAAACTACAAAAGCATATTTTCAGAGGTGATGTTTTTCAGATTGTCCCATCAAGAGCTTTTAAACAATCTTTTACTGGTGATGAGTTCAATGTTTACAGGTGTTTAAGGTCTATAAATCCATCGCCATACTTATTCTATTTCGATTATGGAAACTTTAAATTGTTCGGTTCATCGCCAGAGGCGCAAATAACAATAAAGGACAATCACGCAAATATTTTTCCCATTGCCGGAACATTTAAACGAAGTGGCAATGATGCAGAAGATGCCGAACAGGCTAAACTTTTAGAGCAGGATCCTAAAGAAAGTGCAGAACATGTAATGTTGGTAGATCTTGCCCGAAACGACTTAAGTAGACATTGTAATAAGGTGGAAGTCAAGTCTTTTAAAGAAGTGCAGTATTATTCGCACTTAATCCATTTGGTAAGTAAGGTAAGTGGCCATTTACAAACAAACGTCAATGCTTTTGATGTGGTTGCAGATACTTATCCGGCAGGTACGCTGAGCGGCGCACCAAAATATAAAGCCATGCAACTGCTTGATGAAAACGAAACGTTAGGTAGAAATTTTTATGCAGGTGCAATTGGTTTTATGGGCTTTAATGAAGATTTTAACCACGCCATTATGATTCGGACTTTTATGAGTAAAAACAACGAATTGCATTACCGCGCTGGAGCCGGAATTGTGGCAGACTCTATACCCGAAAGTGAGCTTCAAGAAGTAAACAATAAAATTGCTGCATTGCGCAAAGCGATAGAAATGGCGACAGGTATTTAGATTTAAGAACAATGGAAAATAGAGATACAGCGACGAGCAAAAAGGTTTTGGTAATAGACAGTTACGACAGTTTTACATATAATTTGGTGCATCTGATTAACGAGGTTGGTTTTGAGGCAGAAGTTTGGAGAAATGACAAATTCGACCTCGAAGAAGTAGAAGCTTTTGATAAAATTCTACTCTCGCCAGGACCAGGAATTCCTACAGAAGCAGGTCTATTATTGGAGGTAATTAAAAAATACAGTGACACCAAAAGTATTTTTGGGGTTTGCTTGGGCCAACAAGCCATTGCAGAGGCTTTTGGTGGAAAACTTTTAAACTTAGGACGACCTATGCATGGCGTTGCCACACCTATTACCGTAACAGATGGCGAAGAAAGTTTATTTTGGGAATGCCCACAAACCATAAGTGTTGGGCGATACCACAGTTGGGTGGTAAGCAATGAAAACCTCCCTTCATGCTTAAGAGTTACTGCTAGAGATCACAGTAACGGTATTATGGCGATTCGGCATGAAAGTCTTGATGTTAGGGGCGTGCAGTTCCATCCAGAGAGCGTGCTGACAGAATACGGCAAAAAAATGATGGAAAATTGGTTAACTGTTTAATCAGTTCTGCATTAAAAATTAGTAGTTATTAAACATTTTTTCAATCCATAGGTTAGCAGTAATGATAAATATTTTAGACGAAATAGTTGCTAGAAAAAAAGAAGAGCTTGCCTCTGCCAAGCAGCTAGTTAAAATTATGGATTTAGAACAATCGATTCATTTTTCTCGCACTCCTTATATTTTTAGAGATTTTCTATTGGATGAAAGTCGTTCGGGCATTATTGCAGAATTTAAACGAAGATCTCCTTCTAAAGGTTTGATAAATGGCATGGCAGATGTTTCAGAGGTTACAAATGCGTATAGCAAAGCTGGTGCTTCGGCGCTGAGCGTGTTAACCGATGTTGATTTTTTTGGTGGAACCACAGACGATATCTTGGCCGCTAGGGCCGCGAATAACATCCCGATTTTAAGGAAAGATTTTATCATCGACGAATATCAAATCATCGAAGCAAAAGCTTGGGGCGCAGATATTATATTATTGATAGCAGGAATACTATCGCCGACAGCCATTCAAAAATTTGCAAAAACAGCAAAAAGCTTGGGCTTAAACGTATTGTTAGAGGTGCACAGTGAGGCAGAACTCATGCGCAGCATCTGTGCCGATTTAGATGCAATTGGCGTAAACAACAGAAATTTAGAAGACTTTACTGTTAATTTACAAACCTCTTATCAGCTGGTTGATTTAATTCCGAGCGATTTTCTTAAAATTTCTGAAAGCGCCATTAGTGATCCAAAAATTATAAAAAACCTTAAAAGCGTGGGCTTTCAAGGTTTTTTAATCGGTGAAAACTTTATGAAGACTGAAAATCCGGGAAAAGCGATGGAAGAATTTGTAGAGAAGATGTGACAGAACTTTTTTTAGTTTTAATATCGTTTTAATATGTTTTTTTATAAAACTGTACTAAGATCGTTTCCATATACTACAATCCTAAACTTTTACATTTCCGTCCCTTTAAGCGGCTCAATTTGGCTTCTTTATTGCTTACATTTGTCTTGATATATGGGCAAACAAAAAACGTATGATACCGCTGCTACACAAGAAAGAGTTGTGTTGGTGGGTGTTGTTACGCCGGGCGAAAAAGAAGCTCAAACAAAAGAATATTTGGATGAATTGGCTTTTTTGGTAGAAACTGCCGGTGGAAAGGTAGAAAAAGTATTTACTCAAAAAATGCTGAAACCGGACCGCGCAACCTTCGTGGGCTCGGGAAAGTTAGATGAGATTAGTGCATATGTAAAGGCCGAGGAAATTGATATGGTGGTGTTCGATGATGAACTTTCACCGTCTCAACTGCGTAACATAGAAAAAGAATTTGGCGTAAAAATTTTAGATCGTAGTATCTTAATCTTGGACATTTTTGCAAACAGGGCACAAACCGCACAAGCAAAAACACAGGTAGAACTTGCACAATTGCAATATATGTTACCGCGGCTTACCAGAATGTGGACTCACTTAGAGCGGCAAAAAGGTGGAATAGGCATGCGCGGGCCGGGTGAAACTCAGATAGAGACTGATAGAAGAATTATTTTAGATAAGATTTCGTTGTTGAAGGAACGTTTAAAACAAATTGATAGACAGAACGAAACGCAGAGAAAAAATCGTGGAGAACTGATTCGGGTAGCGCTCGTGGGCTATACAAATGTTGGTAAGTCTACCATTATGAATATGTTATCTAAATCTGAGGTTTTTGCAGAAAACAAACTGTTTGCGACCTTAGATACCACTGTGCGCAAAATGGTTATAGATAATCTACCGTTTCTACTTAGTGACACGGTAGGTTTTATCAGAAAATTACCTCACCATTTAGTAGAATGCTTCAAATCTACTTTAGATGAAGTTAGAGAAGCAGATATTTTGATCCATGTGGTAGACGTTTCTCATCCTAATTTTGAAGATCAATTATTTATAGTAAACGAAACGCTTAAAGACATTGGCGCAATAGATAAAGAAATGTTGTTGGTGTTTAATAAAATTGATGCCTATGTTTCGCCAGAAGTCGACGATCTGCAGGCACTAGAAGATGGAAAACTCTCCTTAAAAGATTTTAAGAACAGTTGGATGAGCCGAGGTGATGTACCTGCCTTGTTCATTTCTGCAACTGAGAAAGAAAATATAGAAGAGTTTAAAATTGTTTTATATGAGATGGTAAATGCCGCCAACAACATTAGATATCCATATAGCAGGAATTTACTTTATTAGTTAAGCGAGCGAAGATATTTGCATCGTTGTGCGCAGAAATGAAATCAAAAAATTATGGAAAGTAAAAGACAGCGAAAGTTTGCTGGAGTATTAAAAGAAGAATTGGCAGAAATTTTTCAGCGTGAGGGCGGATCTCTGCTGCCCAATACCTTGGTAACCATCACCAACGTGCGCGTTTCGCCAGATTTAGGTGTCGCAAAAATTTATCTCAGCTTTTTTAATGCGAACAACACCCAAGCATCAATAGATATTGTTAACTCTCACAATAGCGAAATTAGATATAAACTTGGTACGCGCATTCGAAACCAAGTAAGAGTAGTGCCGGAACTAAACTTCTTTGTAGACGATACAAATGAATATGTGGAACGAATGGATTATCTTTTCGATCAAATTGCGAAGGAAAAAAAAGAAGATTCAAAAGAAGACTAATTAGAATTATACTTGACAAGGTTAGAAACAGTTTTAGAGGCAAACGCCGCCAAAATTGGCAAAGTAGTAGACTATAATTTAGAAAAAGACTTTCTAGTTCATTTAGATTTTACGAGCAATAACGTAGAATTAAATGACGAGATATTAGCTGATACTGCGCTTTTTTCCAACTGGGTTGAAGAAAAACTGGAACGTGCTAATGCGAGGTATGGAATTGGAGGATACCACGAACATAGAAACATTTATAAGCGAAGTGACCATTTCTCGGCAAGCGATGAACCTAGGAGGTTACACCTCGGAGTAGATATTTGGGCAAAGGTCAGTACGCCCATTTATAATTTTTACGAAGCGACAGTGCATAGCTTTGCCAATAACGATCAATTTGGAGATTATGGCACAACTATAATTTTGACCTATTGTATAAACGGATTAACTTTTTATGCCCTCTACGGGCACCTGAATGCAGATTCACTAAATGGGCTTTATGTTGGAAAAATGATCTCTGCCGGGGCGCAGTTTGCTACATTTGGTAACGAAAAAGAAAACGGATCTTGGCCCCCACACCTACATCTCCAACTTATATTAAATTTGAACAGCTCCCATGGAGACTACCCTGGTGTTTGCAAATACAGCGAGCGAGAGAGTTATTTAGCAAACTGTCCAAATCCAGAAATTATTTTACGGTACAATTTTGGCGCAATTAGCTCGGAATTTTATTCTTAAATTAGAACAATGAAAAAACTATTGGCTATCTGTTTTATTTTTTATGGCTCTATTGCTACTGCTCAACTGCGTTTTAAAACTGGTGATGAGGGCTTTGCTAATTTTTTAAAAAAGAATACCATTTATCCTCCGTTTTCTAAAAATAACTGCATACAAGGTACAACAGAAATACGATTCAAATTAGATGAGGAAGGCAAGGTGTATTTTTCTGCCATTTCTAAACGCATTGGCACCGACTTAGACGAGGAGGCGCTACGGCTTGTACGCATGAGTAGCGGAAAATGGCTAGTTCCCGCCGATTATGATACAACCACCTATGTGATTGTTCCAGTGAAATTTACTTTAGAAGGATATGGCTGCGAGACAAAAAGCCAAAAAGATATCAATCAAGCGATTAATCAATATCAAGTTGAACTTGCCAAAATAAGTACCATCGAGAATTTTTATAAAAATTATGACCTTGCTAAACCTGGGCAAGAACAGCAAATAACAGCCTTAAAAAAGCAATTGGGAATAGACGATGATTATCTAAATGAGCAGGTTAAAATGGGTTTAATGAAAGTTAAACAGGGAGACAATCAAGGTGCTTGTGAAGATTTTAATTTCGTAAAAAATATGGGAAGTGGTCTGGCAGACGATTATTTGAAGAAATACTGTAAATAAATGCGCGTTCTCGCCAAAATTTTTGCTGCTTTTGATGTGATTTCCATTGTCTTACTGTGCCAACCTATTTGGAGTTTAATAGTGCATTTTAACGAAATACCTCATAATTTTTTATCTCAAGTCCGTGTTTGGTTAACCTTTCCTCTATTCCTTTCATTATTTGCATCTGCCGTTGGCTTGGCCTTATTCAGAAAATTTGGCCCAATAACTTACTACGTTCAATTTCCTGTCCGCCTGTTAGTTTGGGTCTTCTCTATTGGATTTATAACCCTTTTGCCCGAATGGTTAAATTTATCCGAAAGTTGGTTTAACCTCCTATTTAGAATGTGCATCGTGGCAGAGTTCTTTCGGCTTTATTACACCGTAAAAATGAATAGAAGTTATTTTACATAATCGATTTAACCGCACCTTGTAAATTCCATTTAACAGGCTGTTTAATAATATTATCAAATACAAGAAGTTAAAATATCAGCTCCAATAACTTGTTGCCCCAATAATTTACCCAAAAAACCCTTACAAAATCACACTTATTGCTGCAGGCATAATCCTGGCGCAAACTTTATCTACTTTGCCAAGATATTCACCATCCACTTGAAAATCAGTTTTCTTAGACGGCGTTATCGTCACTTCTCGTGCCTGTAGTACCTCAATTTTTTTTGGATTTAATGGCAAACTCGTAAACCACATTTTAAAAATTTCAAAATAAGAATAATCCTTCACAAGAACCACCTCAAAAAGTTCATCGTCTAGCTTTCCTAAAGGATTAATTTTCAATCCAGAGCCATACATCGTTGCGTTTGCTATGGCAACCATGGCCGCTTTTGTATGTATTATTTCCTCACCAAGTCTCAAACTAACATGCATTTTCTTCTGATTATTCAACGCATGCCAAGCTGCTTTTGCGTAACCCCACATACCTCGATGTTGTAAACCATCAAAAATTTTAATTACATAGGCATTAAAGCCTAGGTCTGATAAATGGATACAGATTTTATCGTTTATCTGTACCACATGAATCGCCTTTGGCTTGCCAAATTGCACCAAATCCAATGCGCTTGGAATATCTAGTGGGATTCCAAGTTCCTTAGCCATCCCATTTGCGGAACCAGCCGCAATAACGCCAACTGGTATATGGCTATCAAGAATACATTCTGCAACTAATTTCAAGGTTCCGTCGCCACCGACTGCCACCACCCTATCTGGATTAGAATTATTAATTTTCTCTTTAATTTTCTCTAATGAACAATCTTTTGGCAGTTCGTAGAAGTCCAATTCAATATTCCGGGAGATGAAATGCTCAGAAATAATTTCTTTGAAATTCTGATTATGATCTCCCGATCCGGGATTTATAACAAACAACAGTTTCATTTTATTAGCCCGTTTTGATAAATTACTCTACAAACAACTTCACACAAACTCTGTTTTAAATTTATGAAGGAGACGACTAGCGTAAAAATTTATCACGGCTATGGACACACCGATAATTTAGTTGTTTTTGGCCATGTTTTTAAACAGAAGGCAACAGTTAACCAGCGCTTTAGTGATAACGTATGGATTAATATACGCAACCTATTTAAGCTTTTTATGGTTAAACCGCTTCCCTTTACAAATGTTAAACTTCACTTCTTTGGGGAAACTTACCTGAATAAAACCGAAGCGGACGGCTTCTTTAAGTTCGAGTGGCAAGCAACCGAAAGCATTTCTGCAGGCTGGCACGAAGTGAAAATAGAAGCCTTAAATAAGTATGGGGATGTGATGGCGCAAGAGGTGGGAAAAATATATGTACCGCACGTTACGCAATATGCCTTTATCTCCGATATAGACGACACGGTAGTAAATTCATATTCATCGACAATTTGGCAACGAATAAGGGTGCTTTTGACCAAAAATCCGCGAAGTAGAACCGTATTTCCAACAGTTTCAGAATATTATCAAAAGTTAGCAGTATCGCACACCACGCTAGACCAGCCAAATCCATTTTTCTATGTCAGTAGCAGCGAATGGAACTTGTACGATTATTTAACCGAAGCATTCAAATTTAATCAACTGCCAAACGGAATCTTCTTGTTGAATACCATCAAACAATTAAAAGACTTCTTCAAAACTGGAAAAACAGGTCACCAGTCTAAACTACTGCGAGTCATGCGCATTTTAGATGCCTTTCCAGCACAGAAATTTGTTTTTTTTGGTGACAATTCACAGCAAGATCCAAAGATTTATGAAAGCATAGTAGCACGGTATCCAAAAAATATTATAGCCGTTTATATTCGAAATGTGCGATTATCCAAAACAGAAATGACTTTGAGCCTGTTAAAAAAAATTCAGCAACAAGGAATTTCAACGTGCCTTTTTACCAAAAGTGAGGAGGCAATGGAACACTCGAAAAAAATTGGACTGATTGCCGAAGAAGGAATTTCTTAATAAGTTGGCGGGAAAAAACGGAGGCAATTTTTTGTATTTTTGCGCCCATGGCAATAATAAAACCTTCGTTGGCTAAAGGCACCAGAGATTTTTCTCCGCAAGAAATGTTTAAACGCAACCACATTTTCAACACCTTAAAACAAGTGTTTTTAAAATATGGCTATGCAGAAATCCAGACCCCGAGCATAGAAAATCTAAATACCCTCACTGGGAAATATGGCGACGAAGGAGACAAATTGATTTTTAAAATTTTGAATAGCGGAGAATTCTTGAGTGATCCAAAGAAGAAATCTTTTGATTTTGCAAGCGATGAAAACAGCAATGAATTAACACCCCTAATTTCAGAAAAAGCATTGCGTTATGACCTTACTGTTCCTTTCGCAAGATATGTAGTGATGCATCAAAGTGAACTGACCCTCCCCTTTAAACGTTTTCAAATTCAACCCGTTTGGCGAGCCGATAGGCCTCAACGCGGAAGATATAGAGAGTTTTATCAGTGTGATGTGGATGTGGTGGGATCGGAAAGTTTACTAAACGAAGCTGAATTTATTCTTATATATCACCAAGCTTTGTCTCTGTTAGGTTTAAAAGATTTCGACATAAAACTCAACAACCGCAAAATTTTATCCGGCATTGCCGAAATTATCGGCAAACCAGAACTCATCATATCAATGACAGTAGCCATTGATAAGTTGGATAAAATTGGTATTGACGGCGTAAATAAAGAATTGTTGGTTAAAGGATTTACAGAAAATGATTTAGAAATTCTTCATCCCATTATCTTACTGGAGGGAAGCAACGCTGAAAAATTATCGCAGTTAAAAGTGTCACTATCCGCATCAGAGATTGGTTTGAAAGGAATTCTAGAGCTAGAAAATGTATTGGAATATGTGAAGTTACTCACAACAAATAATTTCGAAAAATTTGGCAATTCCATCAAGCTAGACATTACTTTAGCACGAGGATTGAACTATTATACGGGCTGCATTTTTGAGGTCAAAACCAACGAAGTTGCCATGGGAAGTATTGGCGGCGGCGGCAGATATGATGACCTTACCGGCATGTTTGGACTGCAAAACTTAACTGGTGTTGGTGTATCCTTTGGTGCAGATCGAATTTATGACGTGTTAGAAGAATTGAATCTTTTCCCTATTTCTACCTCGGCAGGAACAACTATATTAATAAGCAATTTTGATGAAACTGCAGAAAAGTATGCTTTACCCATTCTCCAAAATCTTCGATTAAAGAATATCGCGTCAGAATTGTACCCTTCTGCAGCAAAGCTAAAAAAGCAGTTGGCTTATGCGGATGCTAAAAATATTCCTTTTATGTTACTTATTGGAAGCGATGAGATGCAGAGCAACTTGCTCACTTTAAAGAATATGAAGACTGGCGAGCAACAAAAGATCGCATTCACATCGCTGATTGATTTTTTAGAAGCGAATGCGAAAGTGCCCAAGTACAGTTCGTTATAACATAGCCAAACCCTTTTATCTATTGTTTATAAAAAAGTCCTACTAAAGTACCTTTAATAGAAGGCCTTTTAAATATTCTCCTTCTGGAAATGAAATTCTGATGGGGTGGTCTTGCGGTTGCGAAAACTGTTTGATAATCTGCACTTCTTTGCCGGCATCTAGCGCTGACCAGGCAATTATTTGCTTAAAAGTTTCTAAATCTACTGCCCCAGAACAGGAAAATGTAGCAAGCAAACCGCCTTTTTCCAACAAGTGCATGGCAAGTCTATTTAAGTCTTTATAGGCGCGCGCTGCTCTATCCAAAGCGGATCGTGACGGTGCATATTTTGGTGGATCTAGCACTATAATATCGAAGAGTTCACCAGATTCCTTAAACGCACGGAGTTGTTTATTCACGTCTGCTTGGATGACATCTAACCTTGTTCTGTCGAAGTTGTTTAAATCGATGTTTTGCCCTAATGTACTCAGCGCCAACGCAGAACTGTCTACACTTGTTACTGAAGCAGCACCCTTACTAATTGCGTTTAAGCTAAAGCCGCCGCTGTAACTAAAGCAATCTAGCATTTTCTTTCCTTCGGAAAATTGAGCTAAGACCGCTCGGTTTTCTCGTTGATCACAATAAAACCCAGATTTTTGCCCTTCAGAAATATTGATGTGATAATTAATCCCGTTTTCTTTTACCGCTAAAAATTCTGGTGGTTGTTCTCCAAACAAAAGTTCATTGGTGGTCATTAGACCTTCATGCGCCCTAGCTGTCGCATCGCTTTTATCAAAAATACCTTTGGGGTTTAAATGTTTTTGAAGCAGGTTCAGAACGTCTGCTTTTACATTATTGATGCCAGCACTTAGAATTTGTACCGATAAAAAATCTGCATACTTATCAACAATCAGTCCCGGGATAAAATCTGCTTCACTAAAAACCAACCTACACGTATCAGTTTCGGCCGATAAAACGGTTGCACGCAAAGCAAAGGATTGTTTCAACCTCGCTTCATACCATTCAACATCAATAATTGCATTTTCATCCCAATCTAGCAACCTTATGGCTACTCTAGATTTGCCATTAAAATGACCATAAGCTAAAAACTCGCCGTCGGCTGCAAATACTTTTACCACTTCTCCATCGCTAGGCGTTCCTTTAATTTTATTAAGGGCACCAGAAAATACCCAAGGATGTCTTTGAAGTGGCGCTTTTTCTTTGCCTTTTTGTAAAACGATTTCTACCATGAAGCAAATGTAGATAAAAGCGCGCATAGGTTTTACCCAAGATGCGCGCTAAGTTTTTGCAAAAAAGAGTTAATTATAAGTCAAACTTAATTCCTTGTGCCAATGGAAGGTGGTCGGCATAATTTATGGTGTTGGTCTGCCGACGCATGTAGGCTTTCCAAGCATCAGATCCACTTTCTCTGCCCCCGCCCGTTTCTTTTTCACCCCCGAACGCACCGCCAATTTCTGCACCGGATGTGCCGATATTAACGTTTGCAATGCCACAATCAGATCCTTTAACAGATAAGAATTGTTCTGCTTCTCGAAGATTTAATGTCATTATCGTTGATGAAAGTCCTTGAGGAACAGCATTCTGTAAATCAATTGCTTCATCTAAGGCCTTGTATTTAATCAGATACAAAATCGGTGCAAAAGTTTCGTGTTGTACAATGGAAAAATCGTTTTTAACTTCTGCAATGCAAGGCTTTACATAACAGCCACTGGAATACTCATCACCAGTTAAAACACCTCCATCAACTACAAAAACACCTCCTTCGGCTTTACAATCTGCGATCGATTTTTTATAACTTTCTACCGCAGCTTTATCAATTAGCGGCCCTACGTGATTGTGCTCATCCAACGGATTTCCTATGCGCAGTTGCGTATATGCTTTTATCAGTTTTTCTTTAAAAACATCATAGATACTTTCTTGAATAATCAACCGTCTGGTGGAAGTACAGCGCTGACCTGCCGTTCCGACTGCACCAAAAACGGCGGCAATTAAACTCATGTCTAGATCTGCATGTTGCGAAATGATCATGGCGTTATTTCCTCCCAATTCTAGTAGACTTTTTCCCAAACGTTCGGCAACAGCTTTGGCTACTTCTTTGCCCATTCGGGTCGAGCCTGTTGCAGAAATTAGCGCAATGCGCTTATCGCTTGCCATCTGTTCGCCAATAACCCGATTGCCAACAACCAAATTACTTACGCCTTCGGGAACTTCATTTTCTTTTAAGATTTTCGCCAAAATATGCTGACAAGCGATGGCGGTCAGCGGCGTTTTTTCTGATGGTTTCCAAATACAAACATTTCCGCAAACCAAGGCTAAGGCAGTATTCCATGCCCAAACTGCTACTGGAAAATTAAAAGCCGAGATAATTCCGATAATGCCTAGCGGTTGCCATTGCTCGTACATTCTGTGCAGCGGGCGTTCGCTAGGCATAGTGAGCCCGTAAAGTTGTCTCGATAAACCTACTGCAAAGTCGCAAATGTCTATCATTTCCTGAACCTCGCCCAATCCTTCTTGCAGACTTTTGCCCATTTCATAACTTACTAAAGTGCCAAGATCTTTCTTTTGCGCACGTAAAGCATCCCCAAACTGCCTCACCACTTCGCCACGCTTTGGCGCAGGGACCGTGCGCCAGTATTTAAATGCTTTTTCTGCTTTGGCAGCAACTATTTCAAAATCAGCAGCTGTTGCCAAGTTTGCCGATGCAATGACCGTTCCATCTACAGGAGAGAAACTTTCTAATTTTTCGCCTTGATGGGAAGCGCCCCAATTACTGCCTGTAGAAAAAGCAGCGTTATGCGTATCTATATTTAACTCTTTTAAAATGCTTGCGATGTTTGCTTTCATAACCATCAATTTACATAAAATAAATTCAAAATGTAATCAAAGAGTTTACATTTGTTCGCGACTAATAAATAATAACATAATTAGCCGCTATAATTAACTTAATTTCAAGAAAGACCAATGAAAAGTAGACATTTTCTTTTAGCCATTTTGGCTTTGGCGTTCACTTTCGTGCAGCCAAGCTACGCACAAAAACAACCTTACAACATCGATTTTAACCGCGCCGAATATCGTGTCACTGCGACAAAAATAAATGAGTTGGTACATACCAAGTTAGACGTTTCGTTCGATTATGCGAAGCGGTATCTTTATGGTAAAGAGTGGCTAACGGCCAAACCGTACTTTTATCCAACTGATTCCTTGACTTTAGACGCGCAGGGGATGGATATTAAAAGTGTTTCGCTGATTGTTGGAAACGGATTGACAAAATTAAAGTATGACTACGATGGGGAGAAATTATCGATCAGATTAAACAAGACTTATCAAAAAGGCGAAAAATATACCGTCTACATTGCTTACATCGCCAAACCAGATGAACTAAAGGTCAAAGGAAGCGCGGCCATTACCGATGCAAAGGGGCTGTATTTTATCAATCCGGATGGTATGGATAAGACCAAGCCGACTCAGATTTGGACACAGGGCGAAACGGAATCTAACTCTGCATGGTTCCCCACCATTGATAAGCCTGATCAGAAGACAACTGACGAAATTAGCATGACTGTCCTTAGCAAATACACCACTTTAAGCAATGGTAAACTTGTAAGTCAGAAAGTAAACAATAACGGCACTAGAACGGACACTTGGCGGATGGATTTGCCACATTCTACTTATTTGTTTATGATGGCTGTTGGCGATTTTAAAATTACAAAAGATAAGTATAAAGATAAGGAGGTCAACTATTATTTAGAGCCAAAATATGCTCCTTATGCCAAACAGATTTTCGGAAAAACACCGGAAATGATTAAATTTTACAGCAATACTTTGGGCGTAGACTATCCCTGGAACAAATATTCACAAATCGTGGTACGTGATTACGTTTCTGGGGCGATGGAGAACACGACGGCGACGTTGCATGGCGAACAAGTTCAAAAGACAGATAGGGAACTATTAGATGGCAACCAGGAAAGTACCATCGCCCATGAACTTTTTCATCAATGGTTTGGAGATTATGTAACTGCCGAAAGTTGGAGTAATATTACGATGAATGAGTCTTTTGCAACATTTGGCGAAATTATTTGGAGTGGACACGATGCCGGAAAAGATGCGGAGGAACAAACGAGGTATGATAAATTAGCATCTTACTTACGAACCACGAAAAATGGGGAAAGTCCAATTTTAGCGCGTTTTTATTACGACAATAAGGAGGATGTTTTCGACAATGTAAGTTATCCCAAAGGGTCGCTAATTTTATATGCCCTTAAAAATCAGATGGGCGATGCGGCATTTTATGCCTCTCTAAAAAAATACTTAACTGAAAATGCTTTTAAAAATGGGGAAACTCATCAGTTGCGGCTGGCAATGGAAGCTGTTACAGGAAAAGACTGGAGTCCTTATTTTAATCAGTGGTATTACAACGGCGGTCATCCAATATTAAACGTAACCTACAGTTATAAGGGCGGGAAAGAGACGATTAATATAAAACAAGTGCAAGATAGTTCTGTGCAAACGTTTTTACTTCCTTTAAAAGTAGACATCTATGTGAGCGGAAAGAAGATTAGAAAAGACATACTCATTAAAGATCGTGACCAAACTTTTACGTTTGATGTTTCGGGAAAACCAGACCTTGTCGACCTAGATGCTGATAAAATTTTAGTCGGAGAAATCGAAGACAATAAAGTTTTCGAGGAATATGCTTATCAATACGATCATGCGCCAAGTTATAAAAATAGAATTGAGGCCTTAACATTTGCCTCGAAAGCAAAAACAGCCTTATCGCAAGTGTTGCTATTGCAGGGTTTAAGAGATAAGTCTGCTAGTTTGCGTTCGATAAGTGTAAGGGGATTAGATTTGACAGATGCTGATGCTAAAGCCAAAGCGCTGCCTATCCTGGTTCAGCTAGCAAAAAGCGACAAAGACACTGGTGTTCGGGGATCAGCTATCGCAAAACTAGCAAGCACAAGCGATGTGCAGTACAAAAACTTGATGTTGGACGGTATAAAGGAGAAATCTTACAATGTTATTGCCGCGTCTATAACAGGTTTGGCCACGCTAGCTCCACAGGAAGGAACAAGTGCTTTAGCTGGTTTGGATGAGGATACAAAAAAGCACATTTCTGGGTCTATAGCAGGTTTATACGCAGCAAACGGTGGTGATGAATACCAACAATTTTTCGAAAATATTATGGAAACAGGAAGCAGAGGAGAGGTTTTTGGGGCGATAGGACAATATTTTCAATATTTAAAAAACAATACCAATCCAGTTGTAACCGAAAAAGGGTTGAAAGATATCGAACAAGTTATTGATCGGTTAAAATTACAACAGTATTTATCCAAGCAACTTGGCACGGCATTTCAAACAGCAGCCGAGGGCAAAACAAAACAAGCTTCAGCCATAACTGGATCGATGAAAAAAAACCTACAAAAGCAAGCGGAGTTATTCAAAGATGCGGCGAATATTTTAAACAGCCAATAAATTTCGAAGTTTTACCGCTACGCAAGTTAATCGTCATAAAAACAAAGGGAATGATTTAATTCATTCCCTTTGTTTATTTTTGCCGTTTAAAAAAATTTGAATGAAGGTTCTTGTAGATTATCTAAGAAAACATACTTGGATTGTTGTGTTGGCATTAATTCTTGCTGCTGTAAATATTGGGTTTTCATTATTAGATCCATACATTACGGGCAGAATTTTAGACAAATACATCAACAAGAAAGATGTATTAACTCATAGTCAATTTTTATGGGGCGCTCTTGGTTTAGTGGGGTTGTCAGTTGGTGCGGCGATGATTTCTAGAATCGCTAAAAATTTCCAAGACTATTACACCAATGTAATTGTTCAGAAAGTTGGTGCCGAGATGTATGCAGATGGATTGAAACACTCATTGCAACTTCCATACCAGGTGTTCGAAGATCAGCGTAGCGGGGAAACGCTAGGTATTTTGCAAAAGGTTAGGATTGATTGCGAAAAATTTATTACCTCTTTTATTAGCGTTTTATTCATCAGCCTGATCGGGATGATTTTTGTAATTGTTTACTCTTTCTCAATTAGCTATAAAGTAACACTTGTGTACTTTGCCGCAATCCCGATCATTAGCTTTGTCAGTTGGTTTTTGAGCAGAAAAATTAAGGCCATTCAGCGGTCTATTTTCGGCGAAACAACCGCTTTGGCTGGATCGACAACCGAGTCTTTGAGAAACATCGAGCTTGTGAAAAGTCTTGGACTTGCAGATCAGGAGATTGCACGCTTAAATAAAACAACTTATAAAATTTTAGGCTTAGAGTTGCGTAAAGTGAAGTATGTACGCAGCATGAGTTTTGTTCAAGGAACGACGGTAAATCTGGTGCGTAGCACAATGGTATTGGTTTTATTATTGCTAATTTTTGAAAACACCATCTCAGCCGGACAGTATTTTTCCTTTCTGTTCTATTCTTTTTTCCTGTTTGGGCCACTACAAGAACTCGGAAATATTATGCTGACTTGGAGAGAGGCAGATGTTTCGCTGATAAATTTTAAAGGCATTTTAAGTAAGCCGATAGACGAAAAGCCCAAAAACCCGGTTACCATTGAACGGCTATCTAGTCTAACATTCGACAATGTGAGCTTTAAACATCAAACGGCGAAGGTAAATGCATTAAATGATATTTCTTTTGAAACAAGTAGCGGAAAAACAATTGCATTTGTAGGACCATCCGGTTCTGGCAAATCTACGCTGGTAAAACTTTTAGTAGGTCTTTATAATCCACAGGCGGGCGAGGTGTTGTACAATAAAATACCTAGCAAAAAAATAGATCTCGATACTTTACGAGAGAAAATCGGTTTCGTAACCCAAGATACCCAGCTCTTTTCCGGAACCATTAGGGAAAATTTGTTATTCGTGAAACCAGATGCTACCGATGAAGATTGTTATAGGGTGTTAAAACAAGCCTCTTGTTATACTTTACTGTCTAGAGCAGATCATGGCCTTGACTCTATCATTGGTGAAGGCGGTGTAAAGGTTTCGGGAGGCGAAAAGCAAAGGCTCTCTATTGCTCGAGCATTACTAAGACAGCCAGACATTTTGGTTTTTGATGAAGCAACCTCTTCATTAGATTCCATTACCGAAGAGGAGATTACTAACACCATCAAACATGTTTCTAAGGCAACTGAACACATGACCATAATCATTGCCCATCGATTATCTACCATTAAACATGCAGATACGATTTACGTTTTAGAAAAAGGACACATTATAGAAAACGGTACGCATGAAGAGTTGATTGAGCAAAAAGGACTTTACCAAGCCATGTGGAGGCAACAAATTGGCGAACGCGTTGTTGAGTATTAAAGTTTTAATCTAATTTACCTTAATTGATATGGAGAGTAATCAATTTACCTTGCTTATTTTAATTGGCATTATTGTCTATTTAGCGCTAGTTATAAGTGCCATATATCATAATTCGGTCAGTGCAAAATCGGCCCCACAAAAGCTAATATGGTATGCCGTAATTATTTTCGCGCCATTTATTGGCTCGATTATGTACTGGGTATTAGGTAGGAAATAATACCAAACAAGATATAACCTCCTTTGTATTTCTCCTAATCTTAAGGGATAATCACCGTTTAATCCTACTAAATTAAATCGGTAAAGCACGGCGATCTATAAATTAACGTACTAGCAATTTATTTTGTAGCCTAAAGCATTGGCTTAAAATAGTTTTTTACTGAATTATTCGGTTTTAAAAGGATGGTTGCGCCAAGGCGTACAAGTTACTTGAGGCATTTGCGACGAACAAACAAAGAGCTAATGGAGATGTAGTAATTAATTTTAGATGAGATCCTTTTTTCACCTACAATGCAATGCCCCATAGACATGCCTTAAATCATCACTCCCTGTTCGGTTAACAATAAAATTAGAATAACAACAGAAGATACTGACTATAGTCTTCTTTATACCCCCCCCCACATTCCAGTTTTAATGTAGAAAGCGCTAATGGCTATTTTTTACGTGGTAGCCCCATTTTATCATTTATACGATTAAGTTTCAAGTAAGAGCGACTACAATTTTAACTTGCCCATCGTTACTTATCCCAGTAATTGCGCCTTACTAAGCACTTTGCGTGTTAATGTCTTCTAAACTTAACTTGGTAAGGTTTTTTGTTTTAAACCAAGTTAGCTCTGCAATGGCAATCGTCATGCTGCCCCCAAATACCACAGCCGGCACAGTTCTCATCAATTTTGCAGTTAGTCCAGATTCGAACGCGCCAATCTCATTACTTGATCCAATAAACATACTGTTAACGGCTGATACTCGTCCACGCATTTCATCCGGCGTAAGTAATTGCATAATGGTAGAACGAATAATTACGCTTATGCTATCAAATGATCCTTCCATAAACAAAAGACACAAGGTTAGATAATAATTTTTAGATAGTCCGTAGCAGATAATACTTGTTCCGAAACCGGTTACCGCAATTAGCAAATTTCGCCAAGGTTTTTTCATTGGTGAGTAACGTGTCATGACTAGCATAGTCACGACGGCGCCAGCAGAAGAGGCCGCACGCATATATCCCAAACCTTCTGCGCCAACTTTCAGAATGTCGTGGGCAAAAACAGGTAGAAGAGCCACTGCACCACCAAAGAAAACTGAAAAAAGGTCTAAACTCATTGCCCAAACCATCATTCGGGTCTTGAATACAAATTTTACACCTTCAGAAAGGCTCTGCATGATGTTTGTTGTTGGAATAAATTTTGGCTCGTGTTTCTTAAGAAACAAAATGCACACCAATGCTGCTGCAATAAAAAAGATGATGAAAAAATACGTAACGGTGATGCCATAGAAGCCATAAATCAAGCCGCCTACTGCCGGTCCTATGATAGATGCAAATTGCCAACTAGAGCTGTTCCAAGTAGTTGCGTTTGGATAAAGTGCTCTCGGGACAATCTGCGCCATAATAGAAAAAGTGGCGGGAGAGAAAAATCCTCTCGCAATTCCGATTCCAAAAACCATGGTATACATAATAGGCACGACGTAGCTTCCTAATATATATTGATGCATATAATTGGAAGTGGCTATAAGCATAACCAATGAACATAAAAATACGCCCGAAAAAACCTTAATAAGTAATCCCCTTTTTTCTGTTTTATCTGCTACATAACCACCATACAGTGCAATGCCAATTGCAGGAATTGCCTCACATAGACCTACCAATCCTAATGCAAGCGGGTCATTGGTAATTTTATATATATGGAATCCAATAATAACTGCCTGCATCTGATAGGCGAACGTAAAGAAGAACCGCATTCCCAAGTAATAACGAAATTCTTTAATTTTTAGGGATACGAATGAATCGGGTTTCTCGTTTTCAGGAAAATCTTTGTCTACCAACTGCTTTTTTTGAATGCCACAAAAATAGCTTTTGAAAAGGGAAATCGAAAGAAAATAAGGATGTTTAATCTTTTGTTACAACAGCGATTTAGACTTTACAGAAGAAATGTAAACCACTAAAATAATTGTAAAATTTGGCATAAGGCATGAGGTCAATAGATTATAAAAAAGAAGACATAACGTTTATGTAGGACACCTGAAACATTTAACTCAAACTCCGTTTAAATGCTCCAAATTTCCCTTTTTCGATCTTGGGCACAACTAACCCTATTTCTAAAAGTCTTGTTTAAATCAGCTAATCTTATCCATAGAAATGCCTGTAGATTTTTGCAGCAAAAATGTTTTTAGCAAGCTGTTCTCTGGTTTATTTAACCTCGGATCGTCCTCAAATAGTTCTAAAACTGTTTTACGAGCCTCTATCAGAATATTCTGATCGATGGCTAAGTTTGCCAACTTTAGATTTAATACGCCGCTTTGTTGTGTTCCTGTTATGTCTCCGGGGCCTCGTAGTTGCAAGTCGATTTCGCTAATTTCGAAGCCGTTATTGGTTTTAACCATTGTATCCAACCTTAATCGGGCTTCGTTACTGAGCTTGTTGCCGCTCATCAAAATACAAAAAGAATGTTCCGCCCCTCTTCCAACTCTCCCTCGCAATTGGTGTAATTGCGAAAGCCCAAAGCGCTCTGCATTCTCTATAACCATAACGGATGCATTTGGAACATTTACGCCTACTTCAATTACAGTTGTGGCCACCATAATGTTACGGTTGCCCTCCACAAATTCTTGCATTTCAAATTGTTTATCGGCATTTTTCATCTGGCCATGTACAATGCTGATTTGATAATCGGGCCTTTTGAATTCAAACCCCAATTGTTCTACACCGGCTTCGAGATATTTTAAGTCAAGTGTCTCGCTCTCCTTTATGAGTGGATAGACCACATATACTTGTCTCCCTTTTTCAATCTCTTGCTTCATAAACCCAAACATTCTCAACCTTTGGCTTTCGTATAGATGCATGGTCTCGATCGGCTTTCGACCTGCAGGAAGCTCGTCGATCATTGACACATCCAAATCGCCATACAGTGTCATGGCGAGTGTACGCGGAATGGGGGTCGCGGTCATGACAAGAATGTGCGGCGGAATAAAGTTCTTTCGCCAAAGCTTTGCGCGCTGTTCAACCCCGAAACGGTGTTGTTCGTCTATCACCACCAGTCCCAGATTCTTAAACTGCACTTTGGGCTCTATTAAAGCATGTGTACCAATTAAAATGTCTATTTCTCCTTTTTCTAATTGTTGGTGCAGTAAGCTTCTATCTCTTTTCTTAGTGCTGCCTGTTAAAATAGAGACGTTTATTAGATCATCACCTACAAGTTCACAAATAGAGATATAATGTTGCCTGGCTAAAATTTCGGTTGGCGCCATCATGCAAGCCTGATGGCCATTATCTATAGCCAATAGCATACTCATTAACGCCACAACCGTTTTTCCACTTCCCACATCTCCTTGAATAAGCCTATTCATCTGAGCGCCGGTCTGGGTATCACTACGAATTTCCTTAATTACCCTTTTTTGAGCATCGGTCAATTTGAACGGCAAATATTCGCTATAAAATTGATTAACTTTCTCTCCGACCTTAGCAAATACTGCGCCCTTAAATTTTTGTTGACGAAGTTTTTTGGCATTAAGGAGCTGAAGTTGGATAAAAAAAAGCTCTTCAAATTTTATTCTTCTGGTTGCGGCATTTAGGTCTGCTTCATTCTTGGGAAAATGAATGTTTAAGAGCGCCGAATTTCTACCTGGAAGACCATATTTCTTCAGCACATGCTGTGGAAGATTTTCCTCGATGTGAGCAAGCGCCTTATCCAATACAGAAACCGTTAATTTCTGTAATCCCTTGCTATCTAGGTTAAACTTTTTGAGTTTTTCTGTAGAGCTGTAAACAGGTTGTAAGGTGACATTTCCTCGAATTTGTTTGGCATGTTGATAGGGCTCTATCTCCGGATGTGAAAAGCTAAACGAGCCATTAAAGAAGTTTGGTTTACCGAAGGCGATGTAGGCACTCCCGACTACCAATTGATCGCTTACCCAATTAACATTCTGAAACCAAACAAGTTCCATTAAACCGGTATCATCCCTAAAAGAAATAACTAAACGTTTAGCTCTTTTCTCTCCAATAATGTTTTTACTTAAAATCCTGCCTACAATCTGCACATATGGTGTGTCTGCAGTGAGCGCACTAATCTTTAAAAATTTTGTGCGATCTATGTATCTAAATGGATAATAAGTTAATAAGTCTTCTACGGTAGCTAAATTTAATTCCTTTTTCAAGGCCTCTGCCCTAGTTGGACCAACCCCTTTTAAAAACTCAAGCCGCATACTTAAAATAGAATCTTGCAAACTACTAGGGTTTAATGAAGATGTTAAGCTTTAGGGCGTAGAGAAGTTTAAAATTAGAAATAGATTCTATTAAAAGCAAATAAAAGTCCATAGCGCAATGTATTTCAATAAAGGAAATAGAAATTTTTGTCGAATTCGCAATAGAAATTTGCTACCGTTTTAAGTCATGTCAATACATCTTTAAAGAAAAGATTAATCTTTTTGAATGGCGACGAGAACTATGGAGAAATTAACTTGCCATTTATTGAGTAATTATAGAATAGCAGTTACTGATATTTCGACATTTACATTCTTAGGAAGCGCAGCAACTTGTACGGTTTCCCTAGCTGGAAACTGACTTGAAAAATATTCTCCATAGACAATGTTAACGGAAGAAAAATCATTCATATCTTTTAAAAAAATTGTGGTCTTAATTACATTCTCAAAACCTAAGTTAGCTTCTAGGAGCACCGCAGATATGTTTCTCATTACCTGATGAGTTTCCTCTTCTATAGTGGTTAAATTTAGTTCACCACTTTCTGGGTTTAAAGCAATTTGACCGGACACAAAAAGAAATCCGTTTGCTGCGACAGCCTGGCTATATGGTCCGATAGGGGCGGGCGCGTTTGATGTTTGTATTATTTTTTTCACGAGTTGAGATTATTTAGAAAATTAAGATTTAGTTAGCCATTGAATTAATTTGAAAATAATCCCGGCGACAAAAACTGCAATTGCCAATGCATTTATAAAATGCATGATTTTCAGGTTGATATTGGTTGGCCGGTTAGGGTCTTTTTTCCTAAAGAAGTACATAGTCAAATTTAAATAAACCTTTTGATTTTTTAAAATAATAGATGTCATCTAAAAATCGAAGATAAAAAAAAAGGTTCCGGAATTTCCGGAACCTTTTCTTAAACTATAAACCAAATATTAGTTCCTAGCAGTTTCAACACGACGGTTTTGGATACGACCTTCTTCAGTATCGTTTGAAGCAATTGGATTAGCTTCGCCATTACCTTTAGTCATCACTTGACTAGAATTAACACCAGAATTTACTAAGTAAGTTTTAACAGAATTAGCTCTGTCTTTAGATAACTTCATATTATATGCAGCAGTACCTTCGCTAGAAGCATAACCATTCAAGGTTACTTTACCACCGTTTTCACGTAATGTAGAAGACAATTTATCTAATGTTGGGTAAGATTCAGTTTTCAAAACTGAAGAGTTAAAATCAAATTGAATAGATTCCATTCCAGTTACATTACTCATGGCTGCAACTGGTGCAGTCATTGCAGGAAGAGGACAACCAGAACCGTCAACTGCTGTACCTGCAGGAGTACCTGGGCACTTGTCAAATTGATCAGAAACACCATCACCGTCAGAATCTTTTTTCAAATCTTCAACAGCTTTTTCTACGTTAGAAACACGATTTTTCAATGCTTCAACTTCTTGACGTAAAGATGGATCTTTCAATTCATCATACATTGTTGCCAATGGGTTTGACCATTCTAAACTTGGTTTCGAAGACGAACCTAAAGAGAATTCTAAACCAGCATAACCGTAAGAGAATTTATCTTTAGAAGTTCCTTTTGCATAAACGCCATCCAAATTATCTTCATCCATGAAGTTCATGGTATAACCTAAATTAAAGTTAACACGCTCAGAAACCTTAAATTTAACTCCCACACCTACAGGAATGTAGAAAGAGTGGATGTAATCTTTAGTACCAGTCGAACCAACAGAATTGTTTCCGTTAGCACTACCATGTTTACCTTTACCATCAACAACAGAACCGTTTGCCATAGTTACAACAGGGTTGTAAGCAATGTAACCAGCACCAGCAGTAACGAAGAAACCTACAGAATTCTCACGACGTAAGAAATCTACAGACCCAACATTAACAACACCACGTAAATCTGCAGCATACTGAAGTTGAGTTTCAAATGATTTTGCAGTAGAACCAGCACCGTAAATTGAATTGTCATTAGAACCAGAAAGCTTTCCGCGAACTCCATTCAATTCTAACGCAAATGCGTTTCCTAATTGCTTACGAATATTTAATCCGTAACCCAAGTTAACGTCCCATTTGTTAAAATCGTTTGCGCCACCGATTGCAATAACAGGTGCTAAAACGCCACCGTTAATACCGATTGACCAAGTTCTGTATTGGGCTCTTCCGCCAAATACCTTGGTTGAGGACGACATAGAAGTCGCCATAGGAGAGGACATTGCAGTGGAATCTTGAGCTGAAGCAAGAGAAGCTACTCCTGTTGCTGCAACTAAAGAAAGCACTAGTCCTTTCTTCAAAGTAGAATAATTCATAATCTTTTTTTTAAGGGTTAAATACTAATTAGTTAATCTTTTTGTCAAATGCAAAATTAAACAAAATTTTAAATTTTCAAACATTTATACAAAATCCGTTCCAAATTTCTTAGTTCGCGTTGTATTAATTACATTTGAGTTTCATCAAAAACACCCACCAGAGCATCATGAAGCAGAAAAACATCAGCAACAAGTTATTTATATTAAATCGAGAAAACTTTGCTAAATCCCTTAAAAGCAACAGTTTGGCCGTTTTCCAGTCTAATGATGAGTTTCCACGAAGTGGTGATCAAGCTTTTATCTTTAAGCAAAACGCCGATTTATTCTACCTTTCGGGCATAGATCAAGAGCAAACTATTCTATTATTATTTCCGGATTGTCCTAATCCATTGTACAGAGAAGTCCTTTTTTTAAGACAGACAAATGATCACATTAAGGTATGGGAAGGCTATAAATATACAAAAGAAGAAGCGACAGAAACTTCGGGCATCAAAGCAATCTTTTGGTTAGATGATTTCGATTCCGTTTTGCAGAGCATTGTGTATTATGCAGATCAGATTTATCTTAATTCCAATGAAAATGATCGGTCCGTTTCCGAAGTTCCGTACAGAGATATAAGATTTATTCGGGAGATGAAAAGCCGATTTCCTTTACACCGCTTTGAACGGGCAGCTCCGATTATGCGTGCGTTGAGAGTTATAAAATCGGACGTTGAAGTGAGTTTAACTCAAAAGGCATGCGACATTACAAGAGATGCATTTATCCGGGTTTTAAAATTTGTTAAACCAGGGGTTCAAGAATTTGAAATCGAGGCAGAGATTATTCATGAATTTATCCGGCAGGGCGCTACCGGACATGCGTATTCCCCAATTATCGCCTCGGGCTATAATGCTACCATCCTTCATTATAATGACAATAGCAGAGTATGTAAGGGCGGCGATGTGATCTTATTTGATTTTGGAGCAGAGTATGCCAACTATAATGCAGACATGAGTCGATCTATTCCTGTAAATGGAAAATTTTCTCCCCGACAAGCTGCGGTGTATCTATCGGTGCTCCATGTGATGAAAGAATCTATCAAGTTATTGAAGGCAGGTGCAAATTGGAACACCTATCACGAGGAAGTTGGCGAACTGATGACCGAGCAGCTCATTCATTTGAAGCTTTTGACCGTAGAACAAGTAAAAAAGCAAGACCCACATATGCCTGCTTATAAAAAATATTTTATGCACGGTACGTCTCATCATCTAGGAATAGACGTCCACGATTTTGCAGGAAAATATACGCCATTTGCAGCAGGCAATATTCTTACAGTAGAGCCGGGAATTTACATTCCTGAAGAAAATTTAGGTATAAGGTTAGAGAACGATTTGTTGATTACTGCAGATGGAACTATAGACTTGATGGCACACATTCCCATAGAGCTTCAAGAAATTGAAGACATAATGAATAGTTAAGTGCTGGTTGCTGCTTCACTTTCAGATTTTATGTCAAATTTGCTCTTGGCATCTCTGGGCTTAGATCTCTATCCCATCAAAAAGGTTTAGAGGATTGATCTCGCTTCAAACTTTAATACAGTCAAGAGCTGCAGATAAAGCGATTTTTAAAAATTTAAATCAGCTTACCCGATTAACATTTTAGGGCAAGGATAAACCCTTTGCCGGTTTCATTGTTTATGCCTAAAATGTATATCCCATGGACAAAGAAAAATTAATACAGGAAGCCTATTTGGTTTCGCATATTTTAGAGGAAAACGGAAACTTTCCCAACAACGCAAAATATCCATTAATGGTGTATAAAGGCGCATTGCTGATCCATCCAAATGAAACTGAAAAGGCAATAAAAACTCTTTTTGCACAAAATGGGTATAGCAACGCGTGGATAGATGGGATTTTTGACTTCCATCATTACCATAGCAATACGCATGAGGTTTTGGGTGTTTTTTCTGGCAAAGCAGAAGTGCAGTTTGGTGGAGAACATGGTGTGAGCATAGAATTAGATAAAGGAGATGTGGTGGTTATCCCCGCAGGCGTTGCACACAAAAGCCTAAGCGCTAGTACAGATTTTAAAGTAGTGGGCGCTTACCCAAAGGGGGCCGAATATAATCTACGCCGTGGAACACATGAAGAATTTGCGGAAGCGAAAAAGGAAATCGAAAATGTACCGCAGCCAGATAATGATCCGGTTTACGGACGTAAAGGACATTTATTCGAATGTTGGTATAAGCAAAATTGCCAAAATGTTTAAAACTCTTTAAAGTTTACGAAACAAAATTCTTTAATTTTCGGGCTTTAAATTTAGCATTACCCACATAAATGAATTTTCGTTACTTATTTGCAGTATTAGCCCTCTCAACCACTATATTCGCCTCTTGTTCCGGCAAAAAAGCTGATGAAACGAAAGTTGCTGAAAACAACAAAATTAGGACTGTTGAAGATGATAAAGCGGATAGTATTTTAATTTCCTACAATCCTGCAAAAGCGGATAGGTGGATAGCAGATTTTGTAAGCACCCTGCATAAAAAGTATGGTTTTAATGGCAATGTACTTGTTGCGAAGAAGGGAAAAATCCTCTATCAAACCGCCATTGGGTGGGCAGATTATCTTCACCGCGATAGTTTAAAAATAAACTCTGAATTTGAGTTGGCATCCATTACCAAAACATTTACCGGAACTGCCATTTTACAATTGGTAGAAGAAGGAAAGATATCTTTAAATGATGATGTAAAAAAGTTCTATCCTAATTTTCCTTATGATGGCATTACAGTTAAACTGTTGTTAAGCCATCGGAGCGGAATGATGAATTACGTTTATTTTATAGACGATATTTTTAGGAAGGAAAAGCGCAACATGAAAAAGGGCGTTACAAATAAAGAGGTAATGGATATTATTGCAGAAAGAAAGCCCCATCCATACATTAAACCAAATGTGCGCTTCCATTATAACAATTCTAACTTTATGGTGCTTGGCGCCATTATAGAGAAAGTTACTGGGCAGCGGTATTCACAATATATGATGGACCATGTGTTCAAACCTGCCGGATTGAAACACACGCACGTCTACAGTAAATCTGAATATGAAAAAATACCAGTAGATGTGGTTGGACACGATCGAACATTTAAATACTCAGTTGCCCAAAACTTTTTAGATGGCCCAGTCGGGGACAAAGGAATTTACAGTACCGTGCATGATTTGCTGCTTTTTGATAAATACTTGAAGAACGGGCGTTTATTAAAGCCAAGCACACTAGATTCTGCATATGTCGGCCGCAATAAAGCAGTTAACGGCCATTTTAACTATGGGTATGGCTGGAGAATTTTTGAGGGGAAAAACATGGATCAGGTCATCTACCATACTGGTTGGTGGCATGGCTTTAGGCACATTTATATAAGAGACACTAGCAAAGATATCGTCGTGATTTTTTTAGGGAATTTAACCAATGGTAGTTTGCTGCATTTGGATGATTTGTACAAACACTTGGATATGCCAATTATTAGAAAAGGCGCTTACAGAGGAGACGGCGGGTTGCCAGGTGCCGATGAGGATTAGAATCGAGAAATTTAAGCGCAATTACAAACAGCTTTAAACATTTTGGGCGTGCCCCAAGCTGCGCAAGGGTCGGGTCATTTGTCTTGTCCTAGAATAGGTTTACACAAAAAAGTGTAAAATATGGGCAAAAATATGATTCAAAAAGCAGGTAAAGATTTTACCGATGCAGAAAAA
>NZ_JBSSEL010000012.1:0-151973 GCF_054061655.1 Pedobacter sp. UYEF25
AAAAAGGAGCTGCCCTAAACAGGCTGGCACAAAGCCGCCTTGAAAAATAAAGATAGAAATTATTTGGAATTCATCACAGAATCTTTAATTGGCCCCTTAAAGCCAATTAAAGATACAATGGACAGCGTGTAAAAGCGCCCAAATAATAATATTCTGATCTTAAATAAATTTGAACATTTTTTAGATCATCTGGGCGTTACCCTGAAGAGGGTCGCGCTTTACGTTGCAATCTTTTTGCTCGTTCCTCGCAAAGGATTTCCTCTGCAATCGCTAACAGTGAAATAGACATCACTTCCAAGCGCTAACGACGGGGCCAACCAATCAAATTCTCCTTATTATTTGAATAATGCAAAAAATTTATTAGTTTGCGATGACCTTTTAGGACAATACTAACCAATCCTTTACCAACCAAACTATGTTCAAATACGCTACCCCGCTAAATGTTTTTTTGCTAAGTTTCCTTTTTATTTTTACAGGAAGTTCTGATAAAACCCCACCGATCAACCCAAAATGGCAGCAACTTTTTAACGGCAAAAACCTTAAAAACTGGTATGCAAAAATTCGTTATCACGATTTGGACGATAACTTTAAAAACACTTTCCGTGTGGAGAATGGCTTACTTAAAGTTAGTTACGATCAATATGAAGATTTTAATGAAACCTACGGGCATTTATTCTACAAAAAGCCATTCTCCTATTATTTAATAGCGGCGGAATATCGGTTTGTAGGTGCACAATGTAAAGGCGGCCCTGGATGGGCAAATAGAAATAACGGCATCATGATTCATGGCCAATCGCCTGAGAGCATGAAAAAAGATCAAGACTACCCAACCTCAATGGAGGTGCAATTGTTAGGCGGTTTGGGCGGCGGCGACAGGTCTACTGCAAACCTTTGCACACCAGGCACCCAGTATGAAAAAGACGGAGAGATCGTATCGCAACATTGTACAGATTCGAAATCAAAAACATATAATGGCGACCAATGGGTTCGTGTTGAGGCATTGGTGCTGGGAGATTCTCTAGTGGTCCATTATGTGAATGGAGAAGAAGTATTCCGCTATCAAAAACCACAAAAAGATCCTGCAAAAGGCCAAAAAGAGGGAATGTTTTTAAGAAGTGGCAGCATCTCTATTCAGGGAGAAAGCGCACCTACCGACTTTAGGAAGATAGAAATTATCGATCTAGAAAAATACGCAAACGATCCGGCTGAACTGAAAGCTGTTGTTGATAAACTGATGTCTCAAAAAAGAATAGCGGCACAAAACTAAAATTTACCGAATTATGCTTAAAATAACTTTCAGCTTTCTCTCTGCCTTCTCTATTTTTTTTTGGATAGCACGCGTTTCTGAGAAACCAACCGCAATATTTGCCAATCCACCAGAACTTAAAATTACTCCCTTTGCTGGTCCGGATTTGACGCCAAGCCCTGCTTGCTTAACGGTTGCCGCAACCGGCGAAGTTTATGTGGGCGTAGACATGATTGGATCATTAGGTAAAGAGGCCGGAAGAGGCCGTATTATTAAATTGATAGACAGTGACAACGATGGCAAAGTAGACAAACACATTGAATTTGCGCGGGTAGATAATCCTCGTGGTATAATTGTTAATGGGAACAAAGTGTATGTGCTACACACCAATTTCTCTAAAGAAACCGGCATCGCTACTGGCATGAGCCTTTCCGTTTTTGAGGATAAAGATGGGGATGGCAAAGCTGATGGACCTGAGCAACCACTTATAGAGCACTTTAGTAACACGAAATACATTCAAGAACGCGGCACAGATCATGCTACAAATGGCATTCGCATGGGTATAGATGGTTGGATTTATGTGGGTGTGGGCGATTTTGGTTTCCATAATGCCGTTGACCGTAGTGGCAAAAAACTAACGATGCTTGGCGGAGGAATCGTACGTGTGCGCCCCGACGGCACAAATATGGAGGTTTACACGCATGGTACCCGCAATGTTTATGATGTAGCGATAGATCCATTAATGAACATATTTACCCGTGAGAATACGAATGATGGAGGTGGATGGAATATTCGGTTTTCCCACAGCATCCAATCTGGGGAATATGGTTATCCCCTGCTTTTTCAACACTTTACGGATGAAATTATACCCGCACTGGTAGACGTTGGTGGTGGTTCGGGAACCGGAGCACTTTTTATGGACGAGCCTACGTGGCCAGATAAATACAATAAGGTGCCAATGATGGCAGATTGGGGGCGCAGTATGCTATACATTCATCGGGTTACACCAGATGGTCCTACATTTACTCAAAAAGATGAAGAATTTATAAATCTCCCACAAATAACAGATCTAGATGTTGATGGTTCGGGCAGACTGTATTTATCTGCATGGGATGGCGCCGGATATAGCGGAAATCCAAGCAAGGGTTATGTAGTTAGGGTGGTCCCAAATAATTGGACATATAAAGCATTTCCTGACGTGCAGAAGATGTCAGTAAAGAAACTAGGCGATCTATTAAAATCCAAAAGTGCCGTTGCACGACTTAACGCTTCGCAGGAGTTATTGAGGCGACCTGCAAAACAGGCTGCTGAAATTAGTCTAAAAATAGCCGCAGACAAAAACTTAAGTTTGGAGAGTCGTGTGGCCGGGATATACACGTTTGCGCAAGCAGAAGGCGAAAAGGCAATCCCTTTATTAACAGTATTTACGAAAGAATCTACGATGCGAGAATTTGCTTTGCGTATTCTTGCCGACCGCAAAGAATGGGCGTCTAAAGTATCGATCGAACCTTTTTTAGCAGGATTGAAAGATCCAGATCCACGCGTGCAAGCCGTGGCAACCATTGGGTTAGGGAGACTTGGAAACCGAGCAGCTATTCCAGCCTTGTTGTCAACAAAAGTACCTGATTCTTTTGCTGCTCCTGCAAAAGAGGTTGCCGAAGGACCACATGCCACACCAAATTCGCCCATTATAATACCACATTTAGCAGTACAGGCCTTGTTGGCGCTTAACGCTGTGGATGCATCTGTGGCAGCTATTGGCACAGCAAATTCGACCCTTGCTTTGTGGACCCTACGTTATACGCACAAGAAAGAAGCAGTAACAGGGTTAATTGCTGCTTATAAAAGTGCCAACGATAAAAAACTGAAAACCCAAATTCTAACCACAATATCACGACTTTACCGCGAAGAAGGGCCTTATGATGCATCATGGTGGTGGGGAACTCGCCCTGACGCTCCGGGTCCGTATTATAAAGCAATTGTTTGGTCGGAATCGCCAACAATTGAGCGTTTCTTGAAAGCCGAATGGGAAAAAGCAGATGCAAATGGAAAAGAATACTTCACTTACCTAAATGTCCGTAACCGCATGGACATAGACGCCTTTGGTGTTGCAGATAAACCCATTTTGGCAGATAACGAAACTAAAATAGACTTAGAGAAAATTAAAAATCAAAAAGGTCAGGTGGGTAAATCATCTATCGAAGATGTGCTGTTGGCAATTAATAAATTAGAGGGCGACCAGGTAAAGGGAAGAGTAATTTTTAATCAGCAGGGTTGTAAAAATTGCCACACTTTGAGTAAAACCGAGAAATTGAAAGGCCCATTTATGGGACAAATAGGATCGATTATGAACCGGGAGCAAATAGCAGAGTCGATACTTAAGCCAAACGCTTCTATATCGCAAGGCTTCGCCACCAACTTAATAACTTCTAAAGACAAGAAGAGTTACATGGGTTTTGTCACTTCAGAAAGCGCCGATCGATTGATAATGCGCGACATTACGGGAGCTATTTTTTCAGTAAAAACGAGCGACATACTTACGCGAAAAGAGCTTGGAACGTCCATGATGCCAGAGGGTTTGGCAAACGCTTTATCTTATGAAGAAATGGCTTCGTTGGTCACGTTTTTAGCTAAACAAAAAAATTAACAGGCCAAAACAACTTCAAAGCCCGTATTCTTTAGGTTTACGGGCTTTTTTTTTAGCATCTAACTTCTCCGAGAATTGGATCAGCAGGGCCAGTCCTGACATCGGTATTGATTTGAATGTTTCTAAATTTATATTTAAATCCTTTTATATTTTCCCCATAGCAACAAATTTTTACAGCCATCTCATACGCAGTAAATTCAACTTAGAACACCATTCAAAGCTGAATGGTAAGATGTAAAACCATTCAAGGGTCAAAATCGCAGTTTAAGAAACGTCAAAAAACATAAAAAATTTCCATTTCTGATTTCCGAGTCCTGATTTCCGAGTTCCTACCGCATTTTTTCTAACCGAAAAGAGCAAAAAATCCGCAAGGAGATCCGAGCGAGGATTTGCAAGATTATCCCGACCCATCGCTGGAGACACGATCAAAACACTAATACCTCTAAAAACTTAGGTAAAATTTAACACCTCTTAAACGCATTGTTTTCTCCGCGCGTCACCGCAAAAGGGTGTAGCGCTTTCTATTGCGATCTTTACGCGCGTGCCCCTCAAAAAGCGCACTCAATGCGGTCTTTAAGCCGGAAATAACACTTAAAACGACAATTTCAGTTTGATTTCTGCAAAACTGTTTTACTCTGAAATGGCTATCAATTATGAATAAAGTAGTAAAATCTTGATCTCAGGCCGGTCTCGCGGCATGCACAAATACAGAAATAGAAAACGTTTGCCCTTTTAAAAAATCAGCGCGAAGGGCTAAATTAAGCACTAGGACTAGTAACCGAAATAAATTATTAGACTAATCTAATTTATTTGTTTTGTTATAATAATTAAATTAATAGATTTGAATAAAATAAAATTTAATCATCTGAAACAATCACTAAATGAAGTTTACTCCCTTATCCTTCGTTAAATTCGGTACCATCTACACGTGTTTAACAATTTTATCGACCCTCATTTTCTTCAATGCATTTTCGCAAGACGTTACAATAAGTGGCGTAGTAAAAGAAAACCAAACCAATCAGCCAGTTGGTTACGGCACTGTAATCCTAAAAGCTTCTTCAAAGGGCACCAAAACAGACAATGAGGGCAAGTTTAATTTGAAGATTCCAAAAACCAAGATCGGGGCTGTTCTAATCATTTCCTCTCTTGGGTATCAATCACAGTCGGTTTATCTAGAAAAAGATAAAAGCAATTATCAGATATTTTTAGAACCTTCAAACAACTATTTAAACCAAGTGGTGGTTACCGGGGTTGCCCGCGCAACACTAGCAAAAGAAAATCCGATACCGGTAGTGGCGGTTACTACCTTAAAATTAGAGCAAGCGACCGAAAGCAATGTAATTGATGTGCTGGTAAAAAACGTACCCGGATTGAATGCTGTTAAAACGGGTCCAAATATCTCTAAACCCTTTATTAGGGGTTTGGGATATAATAGGGTGCTTACGCTCTATGATGGAATAAGGCAAGAGGGACAACAGTGGGGAGATGAGCATGGTATAGAAGTTGGCCCATACAATGTTGAACGCGCGGAGGTCGTAAAGGGTCCATCAAGTCTTATTTATGGATCAGACGCACTTGCGGGCGTAGTGGGCTTAATTCCCTTTGGTCCACGAAATACGGATGGAAAAATAATTGGAAAGTTTACCACAGAATATCAGGGAAATAATGAAATGATAGGAAATGGCATACACGCTATTTACGGAAATAAACATTGGAGTTATGCCTTGAGCGGCGCTTACCGCCTCGCAAAAGATTATGAAAATAGCATTGACCGGAAAGTTTACAACACAGGTTTTAAAGAGGCAAATGCTACCGCTGGGGTAAAATACACCAACGACAAAGGCGCATCTTCCATTCATATCACTTTGTACGACAACTATCAGGGGATTCCAGACGGGAGTCGCGATTCTTTGAGTAGGGCTTTTACCTATCAAACGAAAGAAGGCAGCGAAGATAATATTTTTGATAGGCCGGTTGTTCCTCAAAATGTGCTAAATGCTTATCAACAGAGTCCTCTAAATCAGCACATCCAACATTATAGAATTTATACCAAAAACCACTATCAGCTGGGCAAAGGCGACTTTGACATATTACTGGCGTTTCAACAAAACATTAGGAGAGAATACACACACCCAACAATCCCAGATCAGGCAGGGATGTATGTTCGATTAAATACCCTAAATTATGGTTTAGATTACCATGTCCCTATTTTTAAGGAAATTGAGCTGTCTGCGGGATTTAACGGTATGTACCAAGGCAACATCAGTAAGAATGCAACCGATTTTCCAATTCCTAATTATACCCTTCTCGATGCCGGAATATATAGCTATGCAAAATGGAAACATAGAAAATGGACTGTCGGCTCAGGCATTCGTTATGATCAACGCCATTTAAAAGGGGCAGATTTCTACACAAAACCAGATCTTATGGGTTTTGTTAGGCAGGTAAAAGATGGCCATATAAACGGGGCTTATTTGCAATTCCCTTCTTTCGAAAAAACTTTTCACGGGGTTTCGCTAAGTGTTGGAAGTACCTACGCTCTAAATGATTACGTCAGTTTAAAAGCAAATATCGCAAGAGGATACCGCGCACCGAGTATTCCAGAGTTCTCATCAAACGGACTGGATCCAGGCGCGCACATTACTTACTTGGGCAATAGAAGTTTTAAACCAGAGTTTTCACTGCAAGAAGACTTAGGCATAGAAGCAAGTACCAATAACTTTACGGCAACTTTTAGTGTTTTTAATAACAACATCTCTGATTATATTTTCCTTACCCAATTGGTAGATGCAAGTGGTAATCCGGTTGTAGATGCGCAGAAAAATAAAACTTATCAATACCAACAATCCAAAGCACAATTATATGGTGCGGAGGCAACATTTGGCTTACATCCTGCCGCGTGGAAAGGATTTGAATTTGATCACTCTTTTTCCATTACCTATGGTTTTAATCGAGGCGATAAACTTACGGATAAAGGTTTGCAAGGCGCATATTTACCGCTGATTCCACCCTTACATTATCTGGGAAGTATTAGCCAAACGTTCGATTTAAAATCAACTATTTTTAGCTCCATAAATATTAAAGGTGTCGTCGATTTTAATGGTGCCCAACCGCGTTATCTTGCATTAAATAAAACAGAGACTTTTACCCCAAGCTATACCTTGATTGATTTTGGAATAGTAACGAGTATAAAATATAGTGATGATCGTAAAATACACCTGCAATTTCAAGTAAATAACATATTAGATAAGGCATACCAATCTAACTTAAACAGATTAAAATATTTCGATTACTACGCTGCTTCGCCAAACGGACATTTGGGTATTTACAACATGGGCAGAAATGTGAGTGTGAAAGCAATCATACCATTTTAAGATTTTAATTTGTTTGTTAAATAAGGAAAGTCCACCGCGCTTGTGTTTGGAGAAATGTTTTTAAAGTTTATTTTTGATAATGGTTTATAAACGTTCCCTGCCCAATTTAGTAACACACTAATCTTCGTTGTTTACCTCATTTTACAGATCTGTATTTTTTAAAAAACCAGCATTAAGATTACTTTGAAGACGTTGTTAACTCCTAACTATTTAATCGAATGACATCCCTTGCATTATCTAGATAATTACAACTGCGTCGGCTAATTTTTCCATATTACTCCAAAAGCATATAACAAGATCCGTTGGATAAGCCATGCTCGAAACCCATTCCACTGACTTATTCAATTGTAAACGTTTTAGCATTTCTGCTAAGATTGAAAAAATGCCCGCTCGCTGTGCTACGTCCAAACCCTAAAAGTCCATTTCGCTAGATACGTAATTTGCTGAAATTCGAAAAACTTTCCTTCCTTTTGAAAATTAAATGTTAATTTGACAAATATTATTTCATATGAGCGAAAACAACTATGTAATTGGTGTGGACTTCGGCACAGATTCCGTTCGTTCGGTAATTCTAGATGCCTCAAACGGGGATGAATTAGGTGCTTCGATAGCACACTATCCGAGGTGGAAAAAAGGACTTTATTGCAATGCGGAGACTTCTCAATTTAGACAACATCCCGCAGATTTTATTGAAGGAATGACCGAAGCGATTGCTAAAAGTCTTGCGGTGGTAAGTGAAGAGGTACGGAAGAACATTAGGGCAATTTCCATAGACACCACTGGTTCTACGCCGGTTGCAGTAAATGAATCAGGAACTCCCTTGGCTTTGCTGCCCGAGTTTAGCGAAAATCCGAATGCCATGTTTGTGTTGTGGAAAGACCACACTGCAGTTGCAGAGGCGGCGGAAATAAATGCACATGCCAAGCTTTTTAAGATTAATTACCTACAATTTGTAGGTGGGGTTTATTCATCGGAATGGTTCTGGGCAAAGCTGCTTGGAATACTTCGAGCAGATGAGCAAGTGAGAAGCGCTTGCTTCTCTTGGGTGGAACACTGCGATTGGATTCCTTTTTTATTAACTGGTGGCAATCATGTAGCCGACCTAAAAAGAGGCGTGTGTGCTGCTGGTCATAAAGCACTCTGGGCTGAAGAATTTGGTGGACTTCCACCAAAAGATTTCTTCGCTTCTCTAAGTCCATTGTTAAACAATTATACGTGTCTATTCGACAAGACCTACACCTCTTCTACATCAGCAGGAAACCTATCTAAAGAATGGGCGGAAAAGTTAAACTTAAGTGAAGAAGTTAAAGTAGGTGTCGGCGCTTTCGACGCACATATGGGTGCAGTTGGTGGACAAATTGAGCCTTATTATTTAAGTAAAGTGATGGGCACTTCCACTTGCGACATGTTGGTTGCCCCTGCAATAGAAGTGAACGAAAAGCTCGTTTCTGGTATTTGCGGACAAGTTAATGGATCTATTATACCTGGAATGATTGGTATGGAAGCTGGACAATCTGCCTTCGGAGATGCATATGCATGGTTTAAAGAAATACTCCTCTGGCCTACGAAAAACCTTTTGGGCGATTTTGATCCCGGAACCCAACAGAAAATTTTAGAGAGTTTAAATACAAATCTCATTGCTGCTTTAAGCGAGAAAGCTGCGCAACTGATCGTAAAAGAAAATGACGAAATTGCCGTTGATTGGTTAAATGGAAGAAGAACTCCAAATGCAAACCAGGCATTGACTGCGGCCTTCTCCGGCTTAAATTTAGGCACAGATGCGGTTAAAATGTTTCGTTCCCTGGTTGAGGCGACCTGCTTCGGAGCTAAAAAAATAATCGATCAATTTGTGAGTGAAGGAATAGAAGTAAAGGGTCTAATAGGCTTAGGCGGAGTGGCAAGAAAATCCAAATTCATTATGCAAATGATGGCTGATGTGACTGATATGCCGATAAAAATTCATAAATCAGAACAAACCTGTGCAGTTGGAGCAGGCATGTTTGCTGCAACCGTTGCAGGTATATATCCAAGGGTGGAAGATGCAATGTTGGCCATGGGTCAAGGTTTCGATAAAGAATATCATCCAAACCGACAAGTTGTTGCCCTATATGCGAGCCGTTACAAAAAATATTGTGAGCTAGGAGATTACATAGAAAAACCTAACAAATAAACGTTATGGGAAAATACGAACACATAAAAGAAGAAGCACTAACCGCCAATTTAATGCTGCCTAAACTAAATCTTGTACTTTTTACATTTGGAAATGTAAGCGCAGTTGATAGGAATTTGGGAGTTTTCGCCATTAAGCCCAGTGGTGTTCCATACGAAGAACTCGAGGCAAACAGCATGGTGGTCGTTGATTTTAATGGTAAAACCGTAGAGGGAGCACTAAGGCCTTCGTCTGATACGAAAACCCACGCGGTGTTGTATAAAAACTGGACCGATATTGGCGGAATTGCGCATACGCATAGCACCTATGCAACCGCTTGGGCGCAAGCTCAGAAAGCAATTCCAATTTACGGAACCACGCATGCCGATCATTTAACGGTCGATGTGCCCTGTGCGTCGCCTATGGACGACAAACGCATTGCCGGGAATTATGAACACGAGACAGGTTTTCAGATATTAGATTATTTTAAGTCGCTCGGACTAAGTTACCTTGAGGTAGAAATGATTTTAGTAGGAAATCATGCACCGTTTACCTGGGGAAGCAGTGCAGAAAAAGCTGTCTACAACAGCGCCGTTCTAGAATCACTCGCTCAGATGGCTTTTTTGTCTGAGGGAATTAATCCATCCGTGCAGCGCATGAAAGACAGCTTAATTAAGAAACATTTTGACAGAAAACATGGTAAAGAGTCCTATTACGGGCAATAACTATCAATACTTTATGAAAAACTTAAAAAACTTCGAAGTTTGGTTCCTTACCGGTTCACAACATTTATACGGTGCAGAAACTTTAGAAAAAGTTGCCAATCATTCTAAAGAGATTGCAGATTTTATGCATAAATCGCAGAAGATTCCAGTTTCCATTGTGTATCAACCAACGGTGAAAACGCCTGAGGAAATACATGCGGTTATCTCGGAAGCAAATAAAAACCCAAATTGCATTGGCATCATCACTTGGATGCATACTTTTTCTCCTGCTAAAATGTGGATCAGAGGATTAAACATCCTACAAAAACCCTTATTGCATCTACACACTCAGTTCAATAGAGATATTCCTTTTGAGGAAATAGATATGGATTTTATGAACTTAAATCAAAGTGCACATGGGGATAGAGAGTTTGGGTTTATGGTATCGAGAATGCGTTTAGAGCGAAAAGTAGTCGTTGGTTTTTGGCGCGACGAGGAAGTGTTGGAAGACATTAATGTTTGGTGTAGGGCCGCTGCAGGATGGAACGATTGGCAAGGTGCAAAATTTGTTCGTTTCGGCGACAATATGCGTTATGTTGCCGTAACTGAAGGCGATAAAGTGGAAGCAGAAATTAGACTTGGATTTTCTGTAAATACATACGGAGTTGGCGATTTAGTGGCTGCCATTGGAGAGGTTGGCAAAGGAGCTTTAGATGCACTAATACAAGAATATGAGCATTCCTATCAGCTTGCAGAAAGTTTAGGCGTAAATGGCAAGCAACGGAATGCGTTGGTCGAAGCGGCTAAAATTGAGCTCGGCATTAAGGCATTTTTAGAAGATGGAAATTTTAAGGGCTTTACAGATACTTTCGAGGATTTACACGGAATGGTGCAACTGCCCGGCATTGCAGCCCAGCGGTTGATGGAGCAGGGTTATGGCTTTGCTGGCGAAGGCGACTGGAAAACAGCTGCTTTGGTGCGTGCGTGCAAAGTAATGGGAACGGGATTGCCTGGGGGAAATGCCTTTATGGAAGATTACACATATCATTTAGACCCAAATAACCCGATGGTTTTAGGTTCACACATGTTAGAAATCGATAGTTCTCTTGCGTCAGAAAAACCAAGATGCGAAGTGCATCCTTTGGGTATTGGGGGAAAAGCAGATCCCGTTCGGTTAGTGTTCAACGTAGCTTCTGGAAAGGCTTTGAACGCCTCACTCATTGATATGGGAAATAGATTCAGGCTGTTGGTAAACGAGGTAGAAGCGGTTAACCCGAGAGAAAATATGCCAAAATTACCCGTTGCAAGAGTTTTTTGGAAACCGCTTCCAAATTTTAAAACCGCACTCGCTGCTTGGATTTATGCGGGTGGAGCGCACCATACGGTTTACAGTCAAAATTTAAGTACCGCTTATTTTAAAGATTTTGCCAAAATGGCGAAACTTGAACTTATAACTATTGATGCGGACACCTCTTTAACCCATTTTGAGAAAGAATTAAAGTGGAATGAGCTGTATTATAGATAAATTTTAAGACTGCCTATACATTTTATTCAAAGACAAATTTAATTTTAAAAATGAGGTATCAAGGTCAAACTCGAATTTTGGTCGCAGTGGATTGTATTGTGTTTGGCTTTGATGGCGAAAAGATTAAACTTTTGCTTATTCAACGGGGTTTTGCACCCCAAAAACTCCACTGGAGCTTGATGGGAGGCTTTTTAAAGGAAAATGAGCATTTAGATCATGCGGCACATCGAATACTCCATCATCTAACGGGATTAGAAAACGTTTACTTGGAGCAGATGTCGGCGTTTGACAAAGTTGACAGAGAT
This sequence comes from Pedobacter sp. UYEF25, assembly GCF_054061655.1. NCBI lineage: Bacteria > Pseudomonadati > Bacteroidota > Sphingobacteriia > Sphingobacteriales > Sphingobacteriaceae > Pedobacter > Pedobacter sp. UYEF25. The sequence goes on from NZ_JBSSEL010000012.1 coordinate 11,951, forward strand.
CCGGTAGAAAGAACGTTGTGTTTAGCCTATTTTGCACTAATAGACATCCATAAATATGAAAAGCAACTGACAGAGGAATTTCATGCAGAGTGGTTTGATGCCAGCGATTTACCTGAATTAATTTTCGATCATTTGGACATGGTGAAACAGGCAAAAATCAAGTTGCGTTATAAAGCGGCCCTGCACCCAATCCTGTTTGAACTGCTGCCAGAAAAATTCACCATTCCATCGCTCCAAAATCTTTATGAACAGATTTATGAAAGCAAATTCGATAGCCGAAATTTTAGCCGGAAGTTACTCTCTTTGGGCCTTCTTGTTAAGTTAAAAGAAAAAGACAAATCCTCTTCAAAGAAAGGTGCATTTTACTATCAGCTTGACAAACAAAAATATAGGGCAGATTTTCAGGCTTTTTTAAACTTAATTCCTCATCCAGATAGGCTTTCAAAAGAACATATGTATCTGTAAAAAAACCCTTTTCCATAAACAATAGAAAAGGGATCTTTTTCAAACCCATAGTTGGCTATTTCTTACCAAAAAACGGTGTAAAGGGCTACTAATATTCCTATAATCAAAACAGCACCTACAATAAAACCTGGTCTTGGCTTGAACATACTCGCATCTATTTCTAGACCTTTTGGATTTTTGCTGTGTCTAAATTCTAGCAGGCTGATCAAGATCATTCCGATCACAGAAAAGATAAATACAAATCCCATCCTGTCCAGAAATGGGATTTCGTAAACGCCATTTACAGGAACCGCAAATCCTGTAGAATACAGAAAAGACAGATCCGCAAACTGTGGCAGAAATTTTAAGAAAACCGATAACATAAAACCTCCGATGGTGGCGAAAAGTGCCGCTGAAGAAGTAGTGCGCTTCCAGAAGAAGCCAAGCAGAAACATGGCAAAGATTCCCGGAGAAACAAAGCCAGTATACTCCTGAATAAATTTAAACCCGCCTTTTTCTATTCCAAGAAATGGGGAGATAATGATTGCTAACAGCATGGCAACTACCACAGCAATTTTCCCGGTAACCACCAGATTTTTTTCAGTTGCGTTTTTGTTGAATACTTTCTTGTAAATATCCAGTGTAAAAATGGTGGAGATGCTGTTTGCCTTACCAGCAAGTGAGGCAACTACTGCAGCGGTAAGCGCCGCGAAAGAAAGCCCTTTTAATCCACTTGGCAGTAAATTTAACAATACAGGGTAGGCCCTATCTACTTCCAATCTACCATTTACCAGCATTTCTGAGTTAAAAACCTCCTGTTTGTAGAGTACAAAAGCCGCTATTCCAGGCAAAACAACGATAATAGGCATTAACAGTTTTAAAAATGCAGCGAATAATATTCCCGCTCTTGCTGTTTTTAGATCGGCTCCGAGAGCTCTCTGTGTAATGTATTGGTTACAGCCCCAATAGTTTAGGTTAACAATCCACATACCGCCGAGCAAAACTGTTAGCCCAGGCAATTCTATATAGTTTTTGTTGGTCTTGTCGAAAATCATGTGGAAGTGGTCACCAGCTTTTTCTGTCATCAAATGAAAGCCTTGAATAACTCCGGATTGGCCGAAATGGCTAGAAACCATATCTAGTGCGAGGTATGTAGTAGCCAATCCTCCCAAAATAAGGAAAAATACCTGAATCACATCCGTGTAACCAATCACCTTCATCCCGCCAAGTGTAATCACTATGGCGAAGATGGCCATTCCTAGCATGCATACCGTAAAGTTTATTCCCGAAATACTGCTTACTGCGATGGCGCCCAGAAACAAAATGGATGTTAGGTTGACGATAATGTAAAGCAACAGCCAGAAAACTGCCATAATCATTGCTACGGTATCATTGTACCGCTTGCTAAGAAACTGCGGCATGGTAAATATCTTGTTTTTTAAATAGACAGGAATAAAAAACACCGCCACGATCACCAGCGTAATCGCCGCCATCCATTCATATGTGGCGATGGCAAGGCCCAACTGAAAGCCAGATCCACTCATGCCAATGAACTGCTCGGCAGAAATGTTTGAAGCAATGAGCGACGCGCCAATGGCCCACCACGTCAGAGAACCTTCTGCAAGAAAATAATCTTTAGAATCGGCATTGATGCTCTTTTTCCGTCGATAGATCCAAAAACCGTAGCCGGCAACAATGATAAAATAGCCTAAAAATACGATGTAGTCGGCGAGGGACAATGAATCGGTTCTCATTAATTGGTTAAATTAGGTTTGGTTTGGTTAATAAATATTATAACGTTTCGCTACTGGTTACTTTCCTCACTTCAAAAAGTGTGAAAAAAATTCATGCTCATTTCTGGCTCATTAGAAAATGGGTAACTGTTTGCTAAAAATAAATGTTATTTTGACAATAAAAAAATTTTATTGATATTTTATTTAAGGTGCTAATTTTAGCACGCAAATTATCGCTTTGCTTAGTTAGTAAATTGTTACAAAATTTATTAGGTCGTGTTATTGGTAGAGATTTAAATCGCTTGGTTAAACAACTCTAAAAAACCCTACCTTTGTGTTCGTAAACATAAAATTAACGCCTAAAAAAGTGGAAATTATGTTTGAGGAAATTGCGTCGGCATTAAGTTTTCCTATTGGATTTGCTTTTCCTATTTACACACCCTTCAATTCTAAATAAATGTCAAATCTCAGTAGTTTTAAAGCCCTTATAATTATCTTAGTTTTTTCATTTTTTTGGTCTGCAAAAGGATTTGCTCAAAAGAAGCCAAACATCGTAATTATTATTTCCGACGACCACTCCTACCAAACCATCGGAGCTTATGGGAGTAAATTGGTTAGAACGCCAAACATAGACCGCATCGCAAAAGGCGGGGTAACATTTAACAAAGCTTATGTAACCAATTCTATTTGCGGTCCAAGCAGGGCAGTGATTTTAACCGGAAAGTACAGCCATAAAAACGGATTTAAAGATAACGAGACATCGACATTCAATTACAAGCAAGATATGTTTGTAAAACACTTTACTGCAAATGACTATCAAACAGCCTGGATTGGGAAACAACATCTGGGCAATAAAACCGAGGGTTTCAGCTATTATAATTTGCTACCGGGTCAAGGCAGTTATTACAATCCAGATTTCATCAACATGGACGCAACAACAGAAAAAGTTGAAGGGTACGTAAGTAACATTATCGAAGATAAAGCAGAAAAATGGTTAGATCAGCGTGATACCACGAAACCTTTCTTATTAGTTATCGGACATAAAGCAACCCATAGAACGTGGATGCCAGATACTTCAGATTTTTCTCTGTACAATAACGTTAAATTTCCATTGCCCTCTACTTTTTATGATGATTACAAAACACGTAAGGCCGCAGCTGTGCAAGATATGACCATCGATAAAACAATGCAAATGGGCTACGATTTGAAAATGATTTACGACAGCCCAAAGGGTGATGGAACAATAAACAGACTAAATCCAGAGCAGCGCGCAAAATTTGATGCGTATTACAAACCTATTCAAGACGATTTAAAAGGTAGAAACCTTTCGGGAAAAGCATTAGTAGAATGGAAGTTCGAAAGGTATATGCGAGATTATGCAAGTACTGTTGCTTCGTTAGATCGGAATATTGGAAGAACACTCGACTATTTAGATGAAAATAAACTCACTGAAAACACGGTAGTTATCTATTTATCAGATCAGGGTTTCTATATGGGTGAACATGGATGGTTTGACAAACGCTTTATGTATGAGGAGTCTTTTCGCACACCGATGGTTATGCGTTATCCAGGGGTGATAAAGCCGGGAACAAAAAACGAAAACATGGTGCTTAATTTAGACATCGCTCCTACCATGTTAGCCATTGCAGGCTTAAAAATTCCCCAAGATATGCAGGGTGAGTCGTTTCTTCCACTAGTTACAGGAAAAGAAAAAGACGGCCGAAAAGCAATCTTCTATCATTACTATGAAAACGGAGAACATTCTGTTTCGCCACATTTTGGCATTCGAACCAAAAAATATAAGCTGATCCGCTTTTACAAAAGGGTAGACAGTTGGGAACTGTTTGATTTAGAAAAAGACCCAAGAGAAATGCGCAATATCTATGGCGAAAAAGGAACGCAAAAAACTATTGAAATGCTCAAAAAACAGCTTAATCAACTGATCGAACAGTATGAAGATACCGATGCGAAAAAGATTTTGGCAGGTAGTTAAAAGCGCTATCTGTTTCGGAGAAGTTGCTATTTAAAAATTATTCTATCTGAGAAGTTTTACACTAATGTTGTGTTTAGGGTTTTATGCATTTGCTTCCTCTGCACAAAGAGATACGATTCCGTTCAACAAAAATTGGCACTTTACTACCGATAAAAAAGTGGAAGGTTTAAATCAGGAATGGTTCAAAAATAATCTAAAAAACGCTAGAATAGTTACTGCTCCGCATACTTGGAACGTAGAAGAGGAGAATCAGAATTTCTACGGAATGGCTTGGTATCAAAATGAGATTGTTGCACCGTCGGCTTGGAAAAATAAGAACGTGGTTATTGCGTTTGGCGCGATAAACCATACTGCCTTTATTTATCTAAACGGAGAAAAAATTCAAGAAAACATTGGTGATGGCTTTGATAAAATCTACGTTAACCTCAATGGAAAACTGAAATACGGTCAGAAAAATGTGCTAACTGTTGCCGTTAACAATGATTACGGCAAAAACAAGGTTCCCTTTGGAAGCTCATTTGATTGGCCAAATGATTGTGGTCTAATTAGAAAGGTAAACTTAATTGTGTCGGGAAAGCCTTCGGCTTCTTACCTCAACGTCGATCCAATGCTAACTTTGAAAGACAGTTCTGCAACGGTTAAAATAAAGTTAGGCTTTGATAATGCTGTACAAAAAGATTTAACCTATAAAGTAACCATCACAGAAGATAACCAGCAAACCAAAAAGATACTGTTAACTAAAACGAGCAGGGCGACTATAGAAAATGGCGAAGCAGCGATAAACTATAACCTCGCTAAAGTTAATCCATGGCATTTCGATCATCCAAATTTATACCGTATTGATGTCCAAATTTTAAATAAAAACAAAGCGGTAGATCATATTTCTACCAGTGTAGGTTTTAGAGATTTGCATTTTAAAGAGGGCAAAACCTATCTGAATGGCGAACAAGTAAAGCTTATGGGCATTGAATGGACCGCCGGTTCTAATCCTAATTTTGGTTTCGCCGAACCTGATGAAGAAATAATTAAGCATGGCAGATTGATGAAAGAAGTCAATGCTATTTTCAGCAGAATCCACTTTCAACAAGATGATTTATTCTACGATTTCTGCGATAGAAATGGGATTATTTTACAAGCCGAGGTTCCGTTATGGGGCGGAGAAACTCCAGCGAACGACACCATTGAAAGTATTGCCATGAGTCAGCTAAGCAAGATGATTCAGCAACGCTACAATCATCCTTCTATTTATGCTTGGGGAGTTGGTTATGTTAGCAATACCATCACACAAGGATTTAAAGAAAGCGCAAATTTCTAACCTGATGCGGGAAGTCTTGGAGATTATTTGATGATGAACGAATATTCGGCAAGTTGGTGGAGTATTCCAGAAGCAAAACTTTCTAATTATTTGGATAGCGTTCATAACTCCTACCCTACCAAAGCACTCTTTATATCGGAGTTCGGCTTATGTGGGCCAAATTTTAAAGGAGGGGATGAAAGACGAGTTCGTGATATGATTTACCACATGGCAGTGTACGAGTCGAAATCTTACGTAGAAGGCGCAATCTATTTCGATTTAACCGATTACCGCACGCACTATCCAGGAACAAGCGACAATGATAAATTTAGAAGACGGGTGCACGGTGTTTATGATATGTAAGGCAAACCAAAGCCCTCTGCAAAAACGCTGAGAGAACTTTCTTCTGGCATTACTCTGTTATCCTTATGCTTATACTAAGTAGTTTAGCGGTAGCAAATGTACTCTGGAACAGGAAGAAATTTGATAAGGGTTTGGAAAAAAACTAGAACTTCAACTGCTGAGACTAATAATATCTATTGCATCTAAGCGCTGTAATAGTGGATCTAAATCCGGAAGGACTTAAGGTAGGTCATATTATTTTGGCAAAAAGCCAGATATGATGCCAGTTTCCCAAAGACATTTTTTCTAAATGATCTTTAGCCCGAAATAACTTAAGCCACAAAAACTACGCGTTAATTTTTCGTTTAAAGAACCAATTTTAAAATTAAATTGATTTGGGCGCTTTAACACGCTGTCCATTATATCTTTTTGGCCCAAAAGCCAAAAAGGATGTCATTCCCATCGTTAGCGCAAAACATCCCGTGGAAAAAAAAATTACCTTTTGTAAGGAATATAATCCAGCTCTAGTGCTAGATGAGAATCCGGCGATTGCTTAAACCATAACGCAACCCAACCTAAGAACCACTTTACATTGTACCTAAACCCGATTGCCGTGAAAAGCCCGGAGCGAGGAACGAGTGAGGACTTGCAACAAAAAGCGGGGCTACAATTGCCGATACTTGCTAAACTTTCGTTTTCAAGTCATTAAGATCATTTATACCCCGCGCCTGCTTTCGCAGACGTCTACCTTCAGCCATCAACCTAAAACCCTTAACCCTCAACCTTCAAAATCTACTTTTTAACCTTTATTCTCACCCCTTCACTATGGCTGCTAAATTCTGGCGCATACATACATTGAATGGTAGTGATGCCATTGCTGAAATCGCCAGAATGGGTTACAAATAATGGATATTCGAACACATAAGTTCCCTTTGGCAGCTGAGAAAAGAAAAAATTGGTACTTGCATCTTTAGTGCTTTCGTAATAACCAAGTCCATCTTGATATTTGTAACTGCTAATCACATTTACCGGTTCGGTAGCAGAAGCGCGCATATCTTTCATATGCACGTATTCCATATCCCGATCGGCACGTAACTCTATCCGAACTTTAAGCTTATCGCCAATCTTCAGCGCTGCGCCTTCTTTAACTGCTATCAACAACGGACCTTTGTCAGAATTGGTTTCTATAAAAAGTTTTTTAACCAATTTTAAGGGGGTTTCTGCAGTGGTAATCTTATCCAAATCCTCAAAATATTGCCAATAAACAGCGCCCCAAGAAGTGGAGCTAGATTTTGTATTTGTGCTAGTCATATCCACCCTTATATTCCCCATTTCGGGAGTTACTTTATCGCCATCGATTCTTTTCTTAAAGTAACCAGTTCCTGCTTCAGCGCCATCCGAAGAAGAAATTACAGTATTTTCTCCTAGTGTAATGGCTACCTTTTTTTCTTCTGTGAGCCAATTGCTACCATTAAGTAAAAGTGCATAACAAGCTTCTGCAGTTGCCTTTGTTGTCCGCCAATTCTGAGTTTGCTTTTGCTTAAGCAACCAGGTTTTCAAATCATTTACTGTTGCCTCATTTTGATCAATCGCAGCAAATGCTTCTATAATAATGGCTTGACTCTCTATAGGCGCTTGGTACCAATACCATCCTCCTTTAGTAAGGTCTTTCCAATACATACCCATTTCTTCATTAACAATTGCTGTCTCTTTTAACGAAGTTATAATTGCTTTTGCAGTTTTACTAGAACCACTCCGGTGCATTGCCAAGGCAATCATCGCTTGGCTGTATTTATTATTTTTTAGCCAGTATTTCTCTGCCTGACCGAAATAATATTTATAGGCAGTATTTGCTTTTGCAGAAATAGCTGTCTCCGGGAAAAAGCTGCGCATGTACAAATATTGAACAGCGGTATTGCTTAAATTATTATCCGTCAGATTTCTCTTATATTTAATCAAATCCTCATACTCGTCATTTAATCTTGCATCTAAATACGGAAGCGCTTTGGCTACCATCTTTTTTAATTGATAGTAATCTTCGGAAGACAACGCCTTTAATTCGCGTAAATGGCCAATTCCAGTAATAATATATTGGGTAATGTACCGATCATCGCGGCCACCTTTAAACCAACTGAATCCTCCAGCGGCAGATTGCATTTCTTCTAGCTTACTGAAAGTTTTTTCTTTTTCTTTCGCTAGGCGGACCATGTTGAACAAGATGCCAATATTTTTTTTCTGCTCGGCCTCGTTCTTTGCTTGTAAAACCCAAGGCGTTTCTTGAAGCAAAGCAGACTTTAGTTCTTCATTTTTTTGCAGATTGCTCATTAGAGCCTCACCCCCCGCCCTCTCCAAGGGAGAGGGAGCTCCTGCCGCTTGGGTAGAATCTTTGCCGCTCGCTTCCCACTTTTCAAAAACTGCTTTAATTTTAGGTGTGCTATTTGCCATATAAGCGGCTAAGGTGTTTGCATAGTATCGGTTAAAACTTTGTTCTGCACACTCGTACGGATATTCCATTAAATAAGGCAAAGCTTGCACCGCATACCAAGCCGGATTGGATGTATACTCTACCGTAAGTGATTCATTTGTAAGTGAAGTGGAAGTTTTTTCTGAGCTAAGTAGTTTATCGAAAGTAAAACTCTTACTATTTGTGTTTCTCACATTTAACGGAAGTGATTCTGTAACCAACATCCTATTTGTCAACACAGCCAATGCCGCTTGTTCGCCATCGCTAAACGTATTACCGGTACTGTCTTTGGTTGAAGACTGCGCAGTAATTCGGTAAGATAACGCACTGTTAAAGTTCAACGGAATGGCAATTGGAAATTTTACCGCTATACTTTGTCCGGCAGGAACAATAAAGGTTTGATTTTGGGTCGCGTTTTTAAACAACACATCTACATTCTTATTGGTAACTGCATCGAACAATTTCAATATAGCGTTACCTTTAATTTCCTTATCCGTTAAGTTTACAATTTTTGCAGAAAACTCTAGTGCGTCTCCCTCTCTTAAAAAGCGTGGGGCATTTGGCTGAATCATCAATGGTTTTTGGGTGATGAGTGTTTTTTCACCGTAAACAGATTGCAGGTCTTGGGTATGGGCCATCGACATCATTTTCCAAGAAGTTACCGCTTCTGGCATGGTAAACGAAAAACTAATGTTTCCTTGCTCGTCTGTCTTTAAATCTGGAAAGAAGAAAGCAGTTTCATTAAAATTCTTCCTAATTTTTATTTCTACTTGAGGTTTTACTAAAGTGTATTGGCCCGTTTTTGTAGTAATTATAATTACTCCATTTTTACCTTTTTCCCCATATAATGCAACTGCAGCTGCATCTTTTAAAACTTCTATGCTTGCAATGTCAGTTGGATCAATTTCAGAAATATCTGTTAATTTGGTATTAACGCCATCAATTACAATAAGTACATTTCCGCCTAAGTTCGAATTAACGCCGCGCACAACTATTTGCTGCACATTAAGACCTGCCACTTTGCCTTGCAATAGCTGCTCTACGTTAGCAACTGGCACATCCTGAACAGCACCTCTAAAACCTGATGCAGCTGAATTTCCCTTTCTTACTAATTTGCCATTAACTATATCACCTGAATTAATCGACTCGAAATTGTAGACCTTATTATCATCCCCAAAAGCCACAGCTATCCTTGGTATTTCATTTAGCGAAGAATTAATGATAGTCGGATAAACGATGTTGTTAATTATTAAATATTTAGACGCTAAATTATTGTCGTTTCTGGAATTGTCTTGCGTAAAAGTTCTACTATACCATTGTGCATAGTATCTTAAAGGCTTCCAAACATTCTGAAGACTCTGCCAACTATGCGGCCTTAATTGATCTAATGAAGCATCGTACATGCTTATTAATGCTTCTGCCGCAATTGCATCCTTCTTTTCTCCACTTATTTTTACACTCCATTTTTCTTCGCTACCCGGCAATATATTGTCTCGAAAAGTGGTGTATTCTATATTTAACACTTTATTGCTCCATGGAATATCTGTAGTCTTGCTAGAGGTATAAAGTCGGTTATGTTGCACAAATGCTTGTGATTTTAAAACTCCGCCCCTGTCATTTTCCGTAACAGAGATTTTATTTTGGTACCCTTCACCTTTCGAAACTTTTACGAAATTAAACGTCGGATCGATTTCCATTCTTTTCGTCTCTTCTATTACCCAAATATTATCGAAGCCTGTTTTATATTCATAGTTGATATCTTGACCTGGCTGATAAGTCGTTTTATTCTCTGTGGCTACGAACGGCGCCACGTATATTGTTTTTTTACCCGTGAGTTGGATGTATTTTATGTCTTTTACTTCCTCTCCAAACTTATCCTTCGTGCTTGCGGTAAATCGATACCAACCCTCAGGTAATTTTAAGTTGGTAAGCGACCAACTGCCATCTTTTTGAGTTTCGGCGGTAATTACCTTGTAAGTTTTCTCCGTCTGCCAAGTTTGTACTTTAGCCTCATCATTATATTCATCGTAAGGAAAATATTTATGATACTCCTCAGTACTCATTGCAAACTGATCTGGCTTTTGCCAATACCTAGTCCGATACATTCGTTCAACAGCAACTAATTTTTCTACCTGCAGGTTAACTTTGGCGGGCTCAAATGCTCCACTCGTATTGATAGACGCAATTTTTAGATCTTGTAATTTTTCAATCTCAAATTTATCAGCACTCAAAATACTCACCGTTAAAGCCTGATATTTAACTGAAACGTTTGTACTAGCGCTATGCGTTTCTCCATTAATATCCGTAACATCTGCACTTATTTGATAAGTAAATGTAGGCTCAGCGTTCCTTTCCACAGTTTCATCTGGTATTGCCCTAAAAGTAATTTTAAATTCGCCTTTAGCATCAGTGTCTAGCGTGCCGTTCGTAATTTCCATTTGTGCATTCTGTCTGGAAGGCATTCTCCATCCCCACCAAAATGGATATTGTACATTTCTGACTACCCGATACTTTACCGCAGCACCATCTACATTATTTCCTGCAAAAGCTTTCGCATTTCCCACAACGGTAATGCTGTCATTTACCCGGTAGGTGCCTTGCGGCTGATTTATCTTCGCAGAAAATTTTGGCCGTTTATATTCTTCTACAGAAATATAAACGTTGCTATTGGTAACACTATCTTGCAGATAGAATTGCCCATTCATCTGTCCTTCTGGCAACACGAAACTACCATTATAAGAGCCAAAAGAGTTTGTATTAAGTTTCAAAGAACCTTGCTTCTGTCTGTTCGCATCAAATAAAATAACGGTAGTCTTACTATTTTTAACCACACTATCTCTCCTACCTTTCTTTTCTGCGGCAACCATAATGCCTTTGAAAAATACGGTTTGTCCGGGTCGATAAATACTCCGATCTGTAAATAAAAAACTCGTTGGTTTAGAAAGCTGAGCGCTCGCATTATTATAACCTAGAAAATAATCTGTTTGGGGAAAAAGCTCATCAGACCCATAATTTAACTGTAGAGAGAAATTTCTATAATTATTATTAACCTCTGTATTGGTCGTAAATTTTATATATCCGTTTTTATCGCTCACATATTTTTCTTTTTTAGTAAGAATATTTTTTTGCGCGATGTTATTGTAAACCCGTTGCCAAACCTGTGCAGTTGCACCTGCTAGCGGTTTTCCGTTATCTCTATCAACTAAAAAAAGTTCTTTATTGTTATGCAAAATTTCACTAATGTTTGAGATGGAAGTAAATTGATAAGAAACCAAATTGTTATCCTCTTTAAAAATTGGCGATAATGATGCAATAATATAATATTGTCCAGATGGCAATCCATCTACTTTAATCTCCGTACTATGCTCGAGAAAATCTGTCGTTTTTGGTAGGGCCTGGTTCCACTCTCTTACTGGCGCAAGAGCTAAAATCTCATCAGTTTCTTTTTCATTATACCTCAAATAATTTGAAGTAACTTTTACTGCACGCAAATAGACTTTCTCGACATTTTTATAAGTCACGAGAAGGCGAAATGGAGTATTTATTGTATTTACCGCTTCAGTTTTTAAAGAGAATTGGGGTGAGGTGATTTCATTTATTAAATTCTGAGCCTTAAGGGCGGCTTGAGTTTTCGGATATTTTCTCAATACAGCTTCTGCGAGATTTTTAGCTTTTGTTTTATTCTTCGAAGGCGAATCTTTCTGATTTTCCTCAATCTCAAAAACAGTACTAGCGATTTGATAAGCAGCCTCTGCGCCTTGTTCTGTATTTTTAAACTCCTCTTCCAATTTCTCCAGCGCCTTTACATACAATTCTTCTTTACCTGCAAAAACACCATGATCGTTTACAAAATCAAGGCGCTTTAAATCTGCATCGGCCAATGCCGACTTGTTTCCATCCTTTAGATGAAATAGAAATAGATCTTGAAAAAGATGTAGTGCATTAAAATAAAACGAAGCACTGTCTTTAGTAGTGATTTGGAGTGTTGCAAACTCTTCTACTGGCCCAAAATATTTCTCCTCGTTAATGATAAATTGGAAAGCAGGTTTCGTTACCTCATTTTCCCCGTTAGAAAAAAAATCTATTGCCCGATGAGCAAGTAAATCGTAAATAGTTGACCGGAGCGCTTCGCTATTTTCACCTTTATTTATAATTGCAGCATATGCGTCAAGCGAGGTGTTTTGTAAAATACTTTCGTCTTTCAGGGACGCAAGATATTTTGTTGAAGCTGTTGCCAGTAATTTCGGCAAACTCCAAGTGGCAATATCTTTGCTATTTTCAGTTTGAAGTGCAGTGCGATTGTAAAACTTATAACGATTCCGATTCCGATAATCATTTAGCATCTCTGCCTGTAAACTTTGCAAAATATTTTTAGCAGGCGCTTTCGTCTCTGAAATTAAGGTGTCTAGATAAAAATAGTTATTTATTCTACTTCCCTCTTCTATCGCGTTGCGATAACTCATCACAAACATTGCTGCCTTAATCTGTTGTGGGTTATTCTCCGCTTTTGTCGCGTTAGCGAGTAACTTTAATGCTTCCTTACTGGCAGAACTAATCAATCCTTTTTGCTCTAGGGAATCAATCTTTTTCCAAGAATTGAGATAGTCTCCGTTAACTTGCGCCTGCACATTGAATAAATTTAAAAGCATTAGAAGGCCGAGGGCGAAGATTAGTTTTTGTAACATAGTAAGGTCTATACCGGTGGATTGTAAAATAAGGTTTTTCCGATAATTTTGAGCAGATTAATTTAAATTAGAGATGCAAACCCATGCATGTTTCCATAATACCTAAACAGGATTATTTGACTAAAAAAATGTTTAGACGATTTTGATGACTTAAATCAACAAATTTCACGGTTCAGATGTTGACTTTTGTATTTGATCCTCTTATGAGGAGATTAATTTTTTTTTCAACTATGAAAACGCTATCAAAACTGCAGGTATTTATAATGGCTTTTACGGCCGGTATAGCCGTTGCGAATGTATATTACAGTCAGCCAATTTTAGAAGCCATTGCCCACAGCTTAAATATTCCAATAGAAAAAGCTGGCAGTATTTCGGTGCTTTCACAGGTGGGTTATGGTTTAGGCTTATTCTTTTTAACTCCTATCGGGGATATGATTGATCGGAAAAAACTAATTCTGTACCTTCAATTGTTATTGATTGCTTCTTTGTTGTTGTTCGCCTTTTCTACCAACATCTTACTACTCTTTTTAGCGAGTGTGCTGGTTGGCACTTTTGCCGTTGTTGCGCAAGTCGTATTGCCGATGGCGGCTAGCTTAATAGATGAAAATAGGGGGAAAGTAGTTGCTCAGATTTTTACAGGCCTGCTTATTGGTATTCTAACAGCTAGAGTTTTTAGTGGTTTTATAACCCATTTATGGGGCTGGAAGTATGTTTATATCATTGGCGCTTTATTTGTAGGAATCACGACGGTTTTAATGCAGACCGATTTTCCTTCAGCCAAAGTACAATTTAGTGGCACTTACAGGTCTCTATTAAAATCTACCATTGCACAACTTGGCCGATTTCCGGCACTCCGGGCGGCATCCATTACAGGAATGCTTAGTTTTGGCACATTAAGTGCATTTTGGATCACACTTACGCTGCATTTAAGTGGCGAACCATTCCTTTACAATCCGTCTACCATTGGCTTATTTGGTTTGCTTGCTGTTGTTGGAGCTGTTATTGCACCCGTATTTGGCAAAATTGCCGATAATGGTGGACAGTCAAAGTCGCTTATTTTTTCCACAGGAATTGTGGTGCTAAGTGTTGTTGTTTTATTTATTTTCCCAGCATCTGTAATTGCGATTGCAGCCGTGGTAATATTGTTAGATATGGGCGTTCAAGGTGCACAAGTAACCAATATTTCCATCATATATAATTTAGATGCGCGCTCAAATAGCCGAATAAATACGGTCTATATGACCGCCTATTTTATCGGTGGGTCTACGAGCGCCTTTTTATCGATAGAAGCCTACAAAATGGGTGGATGGATGTATTCGGTGATTTTTATGGGGATTTTAAGCATTTTAGCGGTAGTCAATGTGTTGATTAGCCGAAAGAACCCCAAATAGAAATATAAAAAAGAAATAAGCAAATTAAAAATCGGTAAAAGGCGGGGGTAATCTTATTTTATGCAGTTGAATAAGTTGGGAAGGATTGTTTGAAGGATCCATTGCTGCTTGGTTTGAGCAACATTCAATCGCTAGCAATGGAAATTGCATCCTTTCTAACTTTTGCTTGCCGAAAAATAGCATGTGCAGCGTTTAAAAGCGCCCAAAGAAATAAAAAGTAGAATTTTAAAATAGATTTAAATTCTAAGAACTACTGTGCAAATTACGAACCGTAAAATCTTTTTCTTTTGGCTATTTCAATTCTCTGAGCAGGATTTTGTGCTATAATCCAACCAAAGCCTCTTTTTATTCCTTTTTAACGTTAACAGTAGCCTTCATCAAAAAAACATTGTACTGACCCCATAAAGACATATTAAAATAAATTTCGTCGCTATCATCTTTAAATGGATACATATAAGGACTATATAAACCCGGATACTGCTTACCGGTAAGCAATACTTTTGGACCGCTCCAAATCCCGTTTATTTCCTTAGAGGTTCTATAAACAATGGCGTAATCAGACACCACCGGGTTTTTATCGTGTGTAAAATCGTAGATGTACATTAAAATCCACCTTTTATACTTTTCATGATACTGCAAAGAAGCTTCGCCTATTGGCCCATCGAAAATATCGCTAGCCGCCGATTCGTCGTTGGTCACCCATTTTTTCTCGTCATGATTCCAATATTGATAAAGATGGAGTTTTTCTATATTTTTCTCCTTGAACCGTGCTAAACTTGCACTACTTCCTCTGCCTGCAAGTGTACCAATCATATAAACATAGCCGTCTTTTTTTGCATAGCATATCTGAGAAAACTTACTACTCTTGTTAAAAGTGAGTTGTTCTTTTCTTTGCCAAGTCTTACCGCCATTGTAAGAGGCATAAATAGAAGAGAAATTTGTAAGCCACCTACCTTTCGGCCCGTTCCAATCGTAAATATTCATGTAATGCACGTAATCGGCGCCGTTCGCATGTATAGCTCCGGTAGGAATAGAAGTTTGATAATTGGAAGGATTTGCCTTTCCTCCTGCTGCGATTTCTCTCGCTTTACCATCCTTCTCTACCGCCCAGGATGAAATGGTTATTCCGTCCGAGAAATTATTATCTTCAGAAAAAGCGAGGACATTAGAACGCCAGTTTCCGCCGTTTCCGCCGCCGCCTTTATTAAATGGAACAAAACCTTGCCCATTTGTGTCACCAAAAAACAATCCGATTTTCTTATCAGCCATTTTCCAAATGATGCCTAAATCTGTTCCAAAAACATCAACTCGATTAGGTGAATCGTTTGGACTTGGCAGATGCTCGCTTGATAACGATTCTCCAGTTACTCTGGCAACTTGTGTAGGACCCGATATGGAAATCTCACGATTATCAAAATGTTCTGTTTTATTCTTCAGCGCGCATGCTATTCCAAAAATCGTTAGGAAAATAAGGACTGTGGCTCTATAAAGGATAGATTTCAGGGACATAAGATAAAATTATTTTAAAATTCAATAAATTTATTTACTTAATCTTCAATATGTAAATACGAATGTTGGCTTTGTGGCACAATAAATTAATCTTTTAAACATTTCGGCCAATCACTTGTACCGTTGTCTGGAAAATATGAGTTAAAAACAACTAAGAACGATCAGGTTTTGCGCTTCTTATTGTTCCAAGAAATTTTTATCATCGAGGAGATGGCTTAGTTTCCGCATCCGATAGGCATTTATCGCTGTAGTTCCTAGCTTATTCACCAACCGATAATTCACTACAATACCCACTGGCGCGCCAATTACTGGAATTAGTTGTGCCATTTTAGCCAAATCGAGAAAATCCCTATATTCCTGTTGAAGACTTCTCCAGTCGAATTGATTAATGTCCTCGGGCAAAAGCTTTTTATTTTCATCCCAATCCAGCATTTGTAGATACACATTCCTCCGATGCACATCGCTCGAAAAAGCTAGTTCAAAAATATGCAAAAGATATACCCTCTCTTTATAATCAGTTAGGTCGAAACCATATAAAGCGGCAATTTCATAGAGCATTTTCATTTTTATACCTATCAAAACGGGAAAATCAACAAACCCTAATAAAATACCACCTGCTCCAGTAATACCACCCTCAACCGCCGCGGTACTTTGATAGAATTTTATTTTATTCTTTACAGCGATTTCTATTAATTGTAAACTTTCTGCTGGTCGCTCAAAAAAAGTAGTCACCTTTGCACCGAACAAAATCCCACGAATCAGCTGCTTCAGCGCACTTGTAATCGCAGCATGAACTTTTTCGGGAATGTAGCTGTTGATCTTTATCTGTAACTTCTTAGAAAGATTGTTGAAAAATCCGGGGCGGCCGAGCATTTTCCGCTGCCATTGGAGCAATTCATCTCTAACAAAAGTTTCATAATCAACCATCAGAAAAACTATTCTTTCTCTGGTGGGCTAATCATAATGTGGGCTCCATAAGTTCCCGGATCCATTAACCAAGGCATACCAGCTTCAGATGGTTTTGCAGGAAGGCCGCTCGAGGCGAGTGTTGCATAAGGCGTATATACTACATACCTAAAGTTGCCATCCTTTAATTCTCCAGTGGAAGGATTATAATTTTCCTCTTTTCCTGACAAAACAAATAATGTGGTTGGATTATTAGGCATTTTTAGCTTGCCCTCTTTAACTTCTTTATCCCTTATTTCTTTCTTTTGCAATGAAGTTTTTCCCTCTTCAGTAAGTTGTCTCCCGCGTGCCATGAAAGGTTCTAATTTTATGGAATAACAGGCTACTTTTATCCCCTTTGATTTTGGATCATCGGCCAGACAAACAATGGAACCATTTCCTTTTTTTAGCGTAATAAATTTTCCTGACGGGCTATAACCTATTACAGTGGCATCAGCCCTCAATTCTGGAGGAGCCGCCAATAAAGCAGTTTTAATTTGTACATCTGCAGGCAAAATAGTTTGCGCAGAAACCTGTAGCGTTAAAAGCAGGAAGCATGCCATCATAAATATTTTCATAATCAATAGTGTTAATGTTCTACTAATTTAAGAAAAAACTTGCGATTACATGCTCATTTTGAACAAATTGACTGCCAGCTAATCCCTCGTTTCTTGTTGCATTCTCTACCTCAAACACAAAAACCTTGGCTCTATCTTACCTAAAATGCATGGGTGTTTTGAAAAGCATATTACAATGCCTTCAGAACCTGAGCTTTAATTAAATAACTGTTTATAAAAGGCAAGTCCTTCTATTGCTAATTCATCCGCACTATTTGCAAGAGGCCGCCATATTGAAGCCGCCTTTGCAAGTTCTTTGGATGGAGCCCCAAAAGTTTCTATCACAATAGCGCCATTGTATTCAATGTCAATCAGTGCTGCTTTAATTCCCTGCCAGTCTAGATTTCCCGTTCCGGGCGTACCTCTATCACTTTCATTCGCTTGAACATGGCATAATAGATCTTTACCAATTTTTCTGATGCTATTGGCGATACTTTTTTCTTCAATGTTGCCATGAAAGGTATCCATCGACACTTTTATGTATGGGCTCGAAAGCTCATTAACAATCGACAGCGCTTGATCTGTCGTATTTACCATGTCTGTTTCAAATCTGTTTAGGGGTTCCACACCTATAATAACATTGTGGTCTGCCGCAACTTTTTCGGCTTTTAAAAGATTTTCAATACACCATTTCCGCTCTTGGGCTTTTTGTTCTGCCGACACATACCTAGTTTTGCCTACGGCAGAATAGACCGGCCCGGTAAAAATAGGACTCTCCATATATGCCGCTATTTTGACGCAATCAATAATATAATTAAGCCCCTGTGCCCTAACATGAGCATCGGTACTCGATATATCTCTATCTGCGCCAAATGCACCACTAATTGTAACCTCTAACCCTAATTCTTTTACAATTTCTTTTAATTTCTTCCAATCAATTAAGTCTTTGTCCTCAACAGCAACTTCGAGTATATCATAACCCATGCTTTTAACTTTGTAAACAAGATCAAAAGAGTTTGTATGAAAGGGCGAAACCCAGACAAATGTGCTAACACCAAATTTTATCATAAATTATTTATCGAAAATTATCCTATTCCTAATTACAATTCAAAATCTGGAATACTAATTCTTATGCCACCATTCATTGCAGATTCATGGGCGCAAATTCCCGCACAGGTATAGTTTGCTGCCACATCCGCATCAACGGCAGAATTTCTATTCTCAACAATGGCGGCAATAAATTCCTGAACCAAATGCGGATGTGATCCACCATGACCAGCACCCTGAAGAAACGAAACGTGGTTTGGATCGTCTATTTTTTCTCTTTTTGTAAAGTGCGCTATTTCATCGATTAGCATTTCATCGGTATCTGGAGCATCTATTTTTTTAGCGTTCTCCCCTCCATCAAAAATTACATGGCTTTCATCTTGTAGTTGCTCCCACTCGAAAGACATTTTGGTGCCATACACATCGTAACTTTCCCTATATTGCCTCACTACATCGAATAATGAGCGAGTTGCCTCTGCAATAACGTCAGAATTTTTTAATGTAAAAGTAGCTGTTTCAACGGCGAAAGGGGCGTTGTATCTTTTCGCAAGGTCATCGCTTAACTTACCCGAACCGTGGCAAACAACCGTTTCAGCCTTTGTATTATTAATTCGCAAAAGCGGTGAAATAGCATGTGTGCCGTTCAACATTGGAGGAAATCCTTTCCAATAGTCAGCCCATCCGTCCATACTCATATCTTGAATGTGCGATCCTCTTACAAATTGTATTCGACCCAGCTGTCCGGTTTCTGCCAAATTAAGTCCATACAAAAACTCCCTGGTATAGAGGGCAGTTTCCATCATCATATAAACTTTTTTCGCTTTTCTTTTAGCTTCTACTATCGCTTTACAATCTTCAACGGTCATCGCCATTGGTATGGTGCAAGCGGTGTGTTTGTTGGCGTTTAAAGATGCCAAGGTCATTTTTGCATGTTCCGGAACGGGTGTTACAATATGTATAGCGTCTACATCGTCTCGTTTTGGAATGTCTTCAAAATTTTCAAAACAAAGATTTTTATCTAGGTTGAATTTAGCGGCAAGTTCTGCCAGCGTATCTTTATTACGGGTACAGATGCCTACTGCTTTAACATTAGGATGGCTTTGATAAATTGGGATAAACTCTTTTCCAAATCCCATACCAACAATAACAACTGTTATTTGATTCTTGTTCATAAGATATAAGTGCTAGTTATTTTTTAAGTGAATGGTTTTAACGTGCTTGCAAACGCGCTTTTAAAGCGCTCGATGTTAGACGATTGTCACTTCGAAAAACAGGTAAAAATTAATTATTTATGTGCAACCCAATTCATGGCATTTACCAAAATTGTTTTATAGAATGCCGTATTGTGCGATGCTGCATCATGGCCCAATGCAATGCCTACTATTCGTGCCTTGTTGTTTTTAACTACAAATATTGAAGGATAAACTGCTGCAGAACCCGAAATCTTATTACTTGTCGCCAAAACTTCAATACTCGGACCCGCTGCATCCAGTTCATAATGATATCTTTCGTCTTTTAAGGTAACTTTAGGCTCAACGTCTTTTGTTATTGGATGATTTCTATTTACAATAGTCACTTCAAAATCGCCGTAACTGTCATGCGATTTCGTGCCGCCACTAACCAACTGCAAATTATATTGGGGCCAATCCTCCCAGTTATACCATAGGGCTGCGTGCGCCAATATTAAGCCCTTTCCGGCATTTACAAAATCAAAAATTGCCTTGCGTACTGCAGTATTTTTGATTGGCTGATTGTTACTCAGATAAAGAACATCTGCTTGCTCCAAATAAAAAGCAATAGAATCTGTATTGTCCGTATATCGCACTACCGCATGCCCCTCTTTTTCTAATGTTTTGGCATCAGCATCCTTGTACCAAAGATTAAAATCATGAGAAGACCCTCCACCCACAATAAGCACTCTGGTACTTTTGGAAGCTGTTTTGTTTCCCGCTGATTTAATTGCGCAGGAATTAAGAAAAATACATACAAGCCCAAAAAATAAAATTAAATATAACCGATGAAGAACGTTAAATGAATGATTTGATTTTTTCATAAGAGAAGATTTTAGACCGTCCTGTCCGGCCGGCGGATTTGAGATTATGTAATTTTTCATACTTAACAAAATTTATTTAACCACCCGCATTATTCCGTTCATTCCTCTCCAGTGCCCGGGAAAAGTACAAACGAAGGGATAATCGCCAGGTTCATCTGGTACTGTAAATGTTAATTGAAAACTTTCTTCTGGATTCAATAGTTTAATGGCATGCAATACTTCAGGGATTTCCGGAGCGTAGTTTTTCTCTGCAGCTTTCGGATCTCTCAACATGGCATCAGCTGCAGCGCCTACCTTTTGCAGGCTGCGAGGCTTTAAAATGAGCATATTGTGCTGCATGCCGTCTGGGTTTTCAAAATCAATTGTAACCACCTGACCTGCCTTTACCGTAAACAATTTCTTGTCGTATTGCATCATATCTTGCACCACTTTAATACTGATAACTAAGGGCTTTAACGTGCCAGCTTTGACAATTGTCGTTTCAGAAGATGTTTTATTTGGGTCTTTCAACTCGATAGATGAATTTTGCACATCGCCCTTTAAGGCAAATGTACCAACATAATTACCTATGTTATCTTCCCCTTCTAAATCTCTCGCAATTCTAACTTCTTGGTTTAGGGGTTTTGTAAATAGGGAAGCGGCTTTTGAACTAGCTACTTTCTTTTCATCAATTTCAATAGTCATGGTTCCTTTTTGAGTCAAGCTGGCTAAAACGTCAAATTTTTCTGAAAGCGAATCCGTTGTGCTGGCTGTATAGGTTTTACCATTTTGCTTTACTACGAAATTGAGTTTTCCGCTTTGAATGTAGATGCCATACCCATTATTTTTGTCGCCCTGGGCGATAACCACTCCCTGCAAACTTTCACCTCTTCTAATTAGAGATGCTTTAATGAACAATTCTTTTCCTGTTACATCAGGAGCGGTTACAATCGGATTTTTTTTATCTAGGATATAAATTTCCTGATGTACCAAGTTAGCAAGCCGCTGGCTAAAACTCAACTGAATAGAGTCGTTAGATGATTGAAAAACGGGTGCGGCAGCAAGAAAACCTTCTCTATGGGTAATGGCAGCAGCAAATAAGGCTTTAGAAAGCCACTTATCTTTTTCATTTTCAGCATTCGTGCTTGCTTGGTATAGCAACTCTCCCAGATCGTTAGATGGAGGCATAGCTGCAATGGCCAAAAGGACACTCTTTCTTACGTTTAAATTGGGATCATTAATTAAGCCGCTGTTTTGAATTGCGTCTATGCCCTGCTGATTATTTGATAAAACCTCAATGGCAGCTTTTCTCACACCAGCTGCCGGATGTAAAAAAGCCTTTTTAACTACTTGTAACGCCTCTGCATTCGAACCACCTATGGCGCCAAGACCCTGCAATGTCCAAAGTGCATTTATAGCCGGTCCATTAAGCCCGATTTCATCAACTTGCTGATTGTTTATTATTTTATAGAGTCCCGGAAGAGCGGATTGATTTTTTGACTCAACCAATAAACGTTGTGCCGTCATCCGCCAAAACATGTTGTCATTTTCCAACGCGGCTAGCAAGCCAGGAATATCATTTTTGGATAAGTTAATCGATGTATATGGTTTCGCTTTTTTATAAATAACTCTATATATCCTACCTCGATCTAGATCTCTTAAATTACTAATAAGCGCATTTCCCTGGCCTCCCTTTTGATCTGCAAGAGTTATTGGCAGAATTTCTTCTGTAGGCGCCTGACCGGGAACGAATGTGTTGTGTTGTATCACAAAATTGTACCAATCTGCTACCCAAACGGCACCATCAGGGCCAACCTCAGCCTGTACCGGCGCCACCCATTCATCGGAACTGGACAACAGATTCCACCCATCTTTTTCCGTAAAACCAGCGCCATTTGGTTCGATAACGGCTTTATGGATAAGACGAACAGTCGGTTCGCAAACAAACGCGATTCGATTCCAGTACTCTTTAGGATAGTTTCGCGCGGTGTACAGATGATGTCCTGCCGCAGCTGTGAAACCTCCAACTACATCAACTTGACGTAAATTCGGTGTCATGGCGTGCACATCATAATGACCATCGAGTTTTTGTACTGGTTGAATGCCATTGCCTGCAAGGTCCCTTTGCATATACTTTGCGGGCATAGAATAATACGCGCTATGGGTATTATTAGCTGTAGAAATAAATATATTGTTTTCCTCAGAGAATCCAAGACCCCAAGTGTTGTTACTGGTTGGCGCGAGGTACTCTAGATTTTTCCCATCAGAATTGAATCGATACACGCCCTGGCCAAATCGCACATTTTTACCATTTATGTTGCCGTTAAATCCGGAATAACCTAGTACACCCCAAATCTTGTTATCAAATCCATATTGCAGATTGGATGGACCTGCGTGGGTGTCGTTTTTTCCAAAACCTGTAATGATTGTCTCCCGGATATCTGCTTTATCGTCACCGTTTGTATCTTTCATAAAAACAAAATTTGGCGCCATAGAAACAATTATTCCTCCGTTGGCAAAAACCATACTTGTAGGAATATTTAAACTATCGGCAAACACCGTAAACTTATCTGCTTTCCCGTCGCCGTCTGTATCCTCGCAAATCTTTATTCGATCGTTCGCTGCGCCATCGGTTTCTATGAATGTGTTGGGATAATCCACTGATTCTATCACCCACAATCTTCCTCTTTCATCCCAAGCCATCGCAATTGGGTTGGTAATGTCTGGTTCTGCTGCAAAAAGCTTTATGTCAAAATCTGCTGGAACCTGAATCAGCTTTAAAGATTCTTCAGCTGTTAAGCCTTCCTGAATTTTAGGAACCAAATGACGGGCGGTAAAGTTTGACACGGTATCTGGATAAATACTAACATTAGGAATTTTTAATGCTGCGATTTGGCGCTTTACCTGATCTCCCATTGCCCATAGGGTTCCGTTTTCAACTAACTTCAAAAAGCCTAATTTTTTCCAGGTCACATCATCGTGCCCGTAAGCGGTATAAAACACCCGGCCTTTTCCTTCATTTCTTATCCATGTATTTGGTTCGTGAGTTGCGCCGTTAGTGCGCTCCATCAAAACAGTTATATCCGCATTTAAGCGCTGGTGTACATATTGCTCATCCCTGGTTTCAAACTCATTAAGTCCTTTCATAATCGGATGTTCTGAGTTGATGATTTTGGCTGTGAAGCTACCTGTGGTTTCTGATTTGTATTGACCACCAACCGCACTCGCGTACCATGCTGAATTTCTGAAGCAGCCGGCAGCAGAATGCAACGGTATCAATCCTTTACCATTCTGAACAAAGTCCTTTAATGCGCTTTCTTGTACGGGCGATATGGAATCATAATTTGCATAAATAATTAATCCATCATACTTACTTAAATTTTCGGTATTAAGGTCATTTATATCGTTGGTATAAGTAAGATTGATCCCGCTTTCGAATAGTTTAATCGCAAGCCAGGGCGCAAATCTGTTCGAATCGTGGTGCTTACCTATGTTGCCAAGAAACAATACCTCTCCTCTTCGGGCATCATTTACACCGATAATTGCTGTTTTAGATTTATTTCCATTCGCTAAATATTTGTTTGCACAACTATTAAGAAGTAACGACGTAATAAACAGCAGATAGGCTATTTTTCTCATTGGTTTTAATTTGGTCAAACAATATTAGCTTTTATAAAAAATAAAAACATGCTTCATTTTGTCCAATTATGACTATATTATATCATAAAATAAATTTTAAGCTTATATTTAATGATAATATAAGTTTTGTATGAAAAAAATTGTACCTAAATCAGCTATTCCTGATTCTAGATCATTTGTGATTAAAGAGATTCTTGCACCCCATTTTGATCCTACTTTTCACATGCACCCCGAGTTTCAGTTAACTTATGTTGTTAAAGGCGAAGGGACCCGATTTGTAGGGGACAATGTTAAGCCCTTTATAGATGGAGACATGGTTTTTACAAGCCCTAACCTTCCACATGTATGGAGAAATCATAACGACTATTTTGAAAAAAAGAGTACACTAACCACTAAAGTGATTGTAATTTATTTTCATGATCATTTTTTAGGTGAAACGGTACATAAAAAAGAAGAGATGGAAGGCATTTCAAGACTGTTTCAAAACGCTGAGCGAGGTTTAGAAATCACCGGAGAAACAAAAAAAACGGCAATTAAAATGATGCTAGATTTGCTTACTTTAAAAGGCATAGAAAGTGTTATACAACTACTTAAAATATTAAGTGTATTGGCTAAATCTAATGAGTGCCACGTGATCACACATAACCACACTATTGCTGCAAATACAGAAGCCGAGACGCATCGAATGAATAAGGTTTACGAATATGTAATGAATAACTTTAAGCATAGAATAAGTTTAGAGGACGTAGCAGCCATAGCCAACATGACCCAAACCTCTTTTAGCAGATATTTTAAGACACGTGTATATAAATCATTTTCAGATTTTCTTAAAGAAATTCGGATTGAATACGCGTGTAAATTACTAAAAGAAGAGAAACTAAATATCGACCGCGTCGGATATGAATGTGGCTTTCAAACCCTATCTAATTTTAATAAGCAATTCAAAATGGTTGTAGGCAAACAGCCGCATCAGTACAGAAGTGAATATATAAAGGTTGCTATTGATGCTTATAGAGATTTTTGAAACCAACCACCAGTAAAATACGTTGGCGAACTCGTTTAATTCTCTATTGATTTTTTAAGAAAATAAGTTGAAAAGCCAATTGATTTTATTCAGCATATTCGATATTTTAAATTGAAAGTGCCCCATAATTAGGCAGCGAAACGATGGCATCTATTCCGCTTCTTTAATAATAAATACCAACATTATGAACAGTCAGGAATGCCGTCCGAAAGCCTAAACGAATAGCCGGACAAGCTGTAAGATTCAAAGTTTATAAAAAAGAAAGTGAAATCACCACCAAAATCGGAGAGACTAACGCGCGTAAATCAGAAGTCAGCGATCAATGCTCAGATTTTTTAGAGAAGTGCTGAAGCCATTTTCAAGTGCTCTACAAATCCCAAACTGCCGTTTTAGTTAATCCCAAATTATTTCTTCAAATTAAGAATAATCTTTAGTCCATCGGCGGAGTTTACCTCGGTAATAAACTTATAAAAATCGGCATAACTTTTTGCTGGAAAAGTTCCGTCATTTAAAACAAATTTCCTGTAATAAGTTAACTTCCGGTCAACTAGCGCTGTTTTTGCGGTGTAGGTTCCAAATTCATTCTTAAATTTTTTGTCAATCGTAGGAATATTGGTCGTTAACACCTCTCCTGGTAGGTTGTAGCTAATGCTATCTTCGTCGGTGTAGCCACGGTTAATGTACACTGGTAACTTTCTGTCCACTACTTCTGCAACGCTACTTTTTACGTTAAAAGCGTTCATTTTTATAAACATCCGGTCGTTATTCACCGCAGCATAATGCCTAATGTTAAGCGCAATATCTTCTATAATCTCAGGATTGAGAGACTTTTTAAGCTTATAATCTACGTTGTCGAAATTTATATTATCGATGTCGTATAACGCTGTTAAAAGTTTTTGTTGTTCATTAATGGGTTTGTCCAACATTTCTTCCCGATTGTCAAATTGCGAACCTAAAAAATTGGTTTTCATAGACCCTTTTGCATCTCCGTTTTGGGATATACTTAGCGTGCAGTTCCTCGTTTGCAGATTGCTTTCAGGACTTAATTTTATGGTTCTTAAAAGCTGACCACCATCTGGTTTACAAGCAAGAACTAGCCGATCGTCTGTAAAAGTACTTAAAAATCCAAATGGAATTTTCTGACTAGTACATTCCAGCCACGTGGTATCTCCTTTTAAAGGCATACAAAGGATGATGTGGTTGCCTTGTCCCATACTCGCATACATGGGATCTAAACTTACTTTTTGATTTCCGGCTTCTACCACACAATAAATAGAGGCAATGCCGGCAACATCTAAAAGACTTTGCATATAATTAACCAACGCTTTGCAATCGCCGTAACCCAGTCGATCTACCTCCTCGGCAGTCACAGGCTGGAAGCCACCAATTCCTATTTGTACACTTATGTATCTTGTCTTATTCTGCATAAACTCATAAATTTTCTTCGCTTTGTCTTTATCAGTCTTCTCATTTTTTACAAGCTCTTTAACCATCGATACCGTTGTTGGAGGCAGTTCCCGACGGCTCTTAAGTAAGTCATTATAAATCCATTTGCCTAATCCTTCCCAATTGGTATAGCTCCCTTGGTGCTTGTAGTACGTAAAATCTTTAGCAGAGATTTGTACATTGGTTTGGTAAGTTTCTCGATCTGGACTAAAGGGTTCTGGCTTACTTGCAAACATATTGTCAATTTTCCAAGTAAGTAGTTTTTGCCCTTTGTTGATCGACTCTTCCGGTTTACCTGTAAAACTTTGTGTTTTTATCCTTAGCTCTTCTGTGGGCTTGCAGATGAAAATATAACTACTTTTCTCTACCGAAACATCGTCTGCAGTTTGCGGAGTCCAATCTGGAATGATTAAATTTTGCTTATACCTAATTTCGTAATTGTATACGATGGTATAAGGATAAATCTGTTCTGAGGGCGAAAAGTATTTTAAACGGCTGTCTACAAAAAGCGAAAATCCATCAGCAGCGCTGCCATCGTTAAAACTATTTTGATTAAACTTTCTTGTTGCGACTCCCGAAGCATTATACACCTCACCTTTGATGCCTTTTATGTCTGTATTTTTATCATAAAATAGAACCAACCTACCGTGTTCGACTCCGTTTTCGTTTAATATTGTAACAGCCCTTTTTACACTCAACACCACATTATCCGAAGAACGCATGTCTACCACAGTCTCTTCATTTCTTATTACCGCATTGGCACGATTTTTTAAATTTGAGGGAATTAAATCTGCATCATAGTTTTCTTGAGCAAATCCTTGGAGCGTAAATAGCAGCAAGCAAAGAGCAGAGAAGGTAGCTTTCATTTAGTTATTTTTCTTAATTGAATTTCTGACTTTTGATTTTGAATGATCCGACTATAAAATTCCTTTAAGTAGGGATATTGATCTGCCTGATAAACGGCTTCACTGAATTCTAAAATCTGTCCGACGGAAAGTGTATTCCCTAAAATTTGTGTTTGAAGAAAATATTTACCGCCATTATTAGGCAAGCCCAAAGCCATGTCTTTAGGCTTTTCTATCAACTCAAAATCGCCTGGTAAAGCGATATTTATTTGGATGCGTTCATAAGAAGGAAAACCCAAATCTACGGGATAGGTTCTTTCTGACAAGTTAAATGGGTTCTTTAAAATTGGATTTATAAAAAACGGACTGAAATTTAATTCATCTTTTCCGGTGTTTTCCATGGGAGATATTTCTATTTGGTAGATTTCAGTTAAAGAATTCTCTATACTGTCTAAGTTTTCAATTTGATGCTTTAGTATTTTTAATTTAGGCAAACGCTCATCTAATTTCTCAACATATTCATCAGGAGAACTATACTTTTTAATTTCGTTTCGTTTGTTAAAAGCTTCGTAACCTGTGCTACTTGTAACAATTGTTCCGACGATTCTCCCATCTGCGCTTAATTTCGCATCCAATGCATAAGTAGCCGAAGACTTTTGTTTGGTGGCTAATTCTATCCAATAAGATGGCTTTTTTAGATTTAGCACGCGCCCTTTATCATTTAAACACCGTAAAGGTAACAGACCAAAAGGCATCAAAGGTTCTGTAGCATCCAGTAAATAACTTTGCTTGCCAATATTAACCTTAGCTATCAAGTAATCGAACTCGCTAATTACTGGATATAAATTATTTGGCCTACCGTTTTCGCGGGTAGACAGAATTACCGCTTCTGCATCTAAATTTGCTGCAGAAAAGGCTGAAATTAAGCTTAGGTTAACATCCGCCACATTTCCAGAATGTAAACCAATGGCTTTTTTAATGTTGTCTTCACTATAAATTCCATAATAATGATTCCACTTAATCTCCTTTTTTACATATGCATAAACTGCTTTCGCTTTGCTTAAATCATCTGATGTATTTTTTAACACCTCAGGCATTGCATCTTTAAATAAGTCTTTACGTTTCAGTTGCGCACCCAAGCTTTTTTCGGTAGTCAGTTTGTAATCTACATCTTTCCACGTTTTGGTATAGCTCTGTTTCCTTCCGTCGGGCATTTGCCAGTCTGTTAATTCAAAGTAAACAGCAGATCTGAAATTACTCGGCGCTGTCATATATTCTTCTTCAACAAATGCAGGAATATTTTTCATTACATACGATATTTTAGAGCAATCTATTGGCACGCCGTTAATGCGCAAGCATTCTTTAGCGAGTTCAGATTTCGTATCGGTCAACTTATAAAATCCGCGGAGTGACACATTGTAATTATAAATGGCAGGAATATAGACTAAATATTCACTGAACACTTTTGGTATATTGGTTTGAAATTCCCAAGTTTTAAAATTGAATATTCGAGGCGTTTCTAACCTATAGCTATATTCTATAATGGAGCCATCTTGTATGTTAGGCAGCGTAAACTTTGTAAGGGTAACGTATTTTGATCTATTCTCTGTAAAAAGTGCTTTCTTATCCATTGCCGTTTCTACATACCTTCCGTTAACCTCGTTGAATGTAGACGCCTTAACTTCAGTTATATATTCTTCTCTAGAGCCACTTTTATAGGTTGGGATGGAAATATTAGCCTGATTGTAACCCTCTTTATTGTAAATTTTAATTTTTACATGATAAAGGAAGATTAACTCTGAGCTTCCGGTTTGGTCGTTAATTTGAATAGAAGAGGTTCCAAACTC
This sequence comes from Pedobacter sp. UYEF25, assembly GCF_054061655.1. Classification (NCBI taxonomy): domain Bacteria; kingdom Pseudomonadati; phylum Bacteroidota; class Sphingobacteriia; order Sphingobacteriales; family Sphingobacteriaceae; genus Pedobacter; species Pedobacter sp. UYEF25. The sequence continues at coordinate 41,188 of NZ_JBSSEL010000012.1, forward strand.
TTTTAATACAACGGCGTTTGCATTGCTGTCTAACTTATTTCTATTGAAATTATATTCATCAAACGTGATTTTACCAGAGATAAAGTCTTGTGCAAAAGTACTAATTGCGAAGAAGGAAGAGAAAAAGAGCAGAAAAAGGATTTTCATTCGAGCTTGGTTAATTTGTTGCAATATAAATTTAGCGTCTTAGATTATGAAATTTATTACAGCAGTCATTTAACTTTTTTTTTGTAGGTAAAACCTTTATGCAATGACTAAGCGTTGTCAGGTTTTGCGGCCTGGATGGTAAGGGCCGAATGAAATGCCGAATAAGTTTTCCTTTAAAAAAAAACTTAACGAAGCCCCTGAACAGCCAGAGACAGCGGCCAAAAAGTTAAAAGTCTAACGCAGAAATCCTAGATGAGCAAGGAACAAAGAATAAAGAGCAAGGACTGGGCGGAAAGCTAAAAGCAAATTGAGATTGAGACCTAAGTTGAGGTTAGAATGATTAAATGTTATGTCTTAGAGTCGTTTATTATTGGAAAGTTTTATTAGTCTGAATGATTAAATTATTAAAGATTAGCCGCGAGAAGGTTGGCGGCTAGCCATTTCGGTGGTTGCCAATAGCGCGAAGGCCCGCGGCCTGGATGGTAAGGGCCGAATGAAATGAGGGTTAAGTTTTAAAACTTAACGAAGCCCCTGAACAGCCGGATACAGCCGCCCAAAAAGTTAAAAGTCTAACGCAGAAATCCTAGATGAGCAAGGAACAAAGAGCAAAGAAACCTTGGCTGACAACTGATGGCTGATTTCTGAAAACTGCTAGCTGCCAGCTGATTGCTATTCCTTGCTCAATGCGAATGTCTTCGACTTAGAAGTCCGCCGGCAGCTTCTTTAATGGTATTGGCAAAAACAAAAGCTTGTGGATCTACTTGATAGACTAGATTTTTTAGTCTGCGCATCTCTAGTCGTGTAATCACCGTAAAAATAATATCTACTTCAGCACTTACGTCAAATTGTCCAGGTAAAAACCCGCGTTCGCCTTTATAAACGGTAATGCCACGGCCAAGATGGTTTACGAGTTCAAATTTAATTTCCTCGCTTTTACCAGAAATTATAGTCACACCAGTATAAGCCTGAATGCCCTCTACCACATAATCTATGGTGCGCGTGGCGGCAAAATAGGTTAAAACAGAATAAAGTGCGGTCTCGATGCCGAATGAAAATGCCGCAATGCTAAAAATTAAGATATTTATAAAAAGAATAATTTCGGTAATGGTAAATGAAGTACGCTTTAGGGTGTAAAGTGCCAATACCTCTATGCCATCTAACGCCGCGCCGGTTCGCATAACAAGCCCGATACCCATGCCGAGAAATATACCGCCAAAAACCGCAATCAGTAATTTATCGGAGGTGAGCGCAAATTCTGGAATGACGAGAAGTACAATGCTCAAAAAAACAACACTGGTTAAAATGCGTATTGCAAATTTTTTGCTGACCGTAAAATAACTTAAGCAGATAAAAGGAAAATTTAGTATAATCAAAACAACAGAAAGATTGAAATGATAAAGTTCGTGCAGCAAAAGCGAAAGACCGGTTACTCCGCCATCGAAGAAATGGTTTGGGACTAGAAAACATTTTAATGCAAAAGCTGCGATCATTACACCTAATGCGTTTAAAACAATGTCTTGTATTAACTCTTTGGCTGATTCTTTATGTTTTGAGGGTGATTTTTTATTGAGTTCCAGTTTGATTTCAATTAAGTTTTTTTCTTTTTGTATTTCCAGATTGGCCCTTGCGGCAGCTGTAAAAAAGCGATGCGAAGCTAAAAAATCAGCTTGGCTGGTAAGCCATTCAAATCGGGTGTTGAGAATGCCATTCTTTTTAAATTCCTGAAATAACAAATCGGCTTTTGGCGCATAATCTATTGCGCCCAGATAATAAAGATCTGCATCACATAAAACTTTGCCTAGATTTGATTTGGGCGACTGCGGGATTTTAGTTGCCATTATCAAGTCGCAAACCTGAGTAATTTCTTCTTGAAGATAGCCAAAATTAGGCAAGTATTCCGTTGCTATTTCGCAGGAAATGGACTCATGATTTGCATTGTTTTGCAGAAATCCGCTATCGTGAAATAGGGCTGCAGTTTTGAGTATAACTAACTCTTCTCCAATAATTTTCTCGATCGTTGCGAGGTGTTCTACTGCTGCGATTACACGTAGAGTATGCTGGACGTTGTGGTACGATAAATGGATTGGAAGCTCTGTTTCCAATTTTTGTATCATGAACGCGTAAACGGGATCGAATTGCATTTAAAAAATTGCTAAGTTAATTTAGGACCTCAAACAGGACCATCTCCTGTGACTTATTTTTAAGCAACTTAATTCCGACAGATTTGCAACTAAAAGATTGCTTTACAGCATTATAACATTTTTCGGTAATCAGAATCTGGCTTCCTTCTGCAACACTTTGGAGGCGCTGTGCTGTGTTAACTGTATCGCCAATTACGGTATAATCTAATCTTTTTAAAGTTGCAGACCCAATATTACCCGAAATCATTTCTCCACTGTTAATTCCGATGGAAACCTTTGGGTTGAAACCGTGTTCTGCGGGCAAGCGATCTATTCTATTTTTAATAGAAAGACATGCATCAATTGCTCGATCTAGGTGGTATTCCCCCTTAAAAACTGCCATAATACAATCGCCGATAAATTTATCTATCGTTCCATTTTGAGCGATGATCTCTTTGACCATTAAATCAAAATACTGATTAAGCATTTTTACGACCGTATCTGGCGTCTGCGTCTCGCTTACCTTTGTAAATCCACACAAATCAATAAAGGCAACAGTTGCGGTTGCGGCTTCGTTTGCCGTCAAGGAGTTTTCATATTCTCTAGAAGCCATAAAGGCGAGCACATTTTGATCGACATACATTTTAAGAATGTTGTTCTCTTTTATCGCTTGAAGTGTTTCGCGCATTTGTTGCACATACTTAATTGTTTTTTGCATGGTTAGCTCCAAATCATCGAAATTTACAGGTTTGGTGACAAAATCAAATGCTCCGCGATTCATTGCCGTGCGAATGTTTTCCATATCGCCGTAGGCAGATACCATGACGGTTTTTAGCAAAGGTCTAGCTTCTGCTACGCGCGCCAGCAAGGTAAGTCCGTCCATTTCGGGCATATTGATGTCGCTCAATAGAATATCTATGTCTGGATTTTCCGCCAGTTTTTTAAGCGCATCGTTCCCATTTGTCGCAAATAAAAATTCGTATTCCTTTTCTCTGATTTTCTGTCGAAATTTTTGCCTAATTAACGACTCTAAATCCACTTCGTCGTCAGCTACCAATATTTTTGTCATCACAATCGTGTTTTGAGTTTCTCTTTTTTGATTATTAAAATCAACTTGTTTTTTTTAAAAAATCCTCGGCATCTCGTTTTATGGCTTGGTTGTAATTTTTGCAATCTCCCTTTACCGTAATCATCCTAACAAACCTGGTTTAGTTTTTTAAATTAACCAATAGTAGGTAAGGTAATTATAAAATTTGTTCCTATTTTATCTTTAGTTTCCACCTTTATTTTCCCGCCGTGGGCATGCACAATATCATAACTTAAACTTAATCCCAACCCTGTTCCTTTGCCTGTGGGTTTGGTGGTAAAAAAAGGCTGAAATATTTTCTCGACGATCCTTTCGGGAATCCCATTACCGTTATCGGCTACGCCAATGGTCACCTCCAACCTACCTGAAGGAAGTTTCACGGCCTTTGTACTGACGGAAACCATAGGTTGATAGTGATTATCTGTCTCAACATGCAGACGTTTTTCATTCACCGCATAAAAAGCATTCGTTAGTAAATTTAGTATTACCCTCCCTATATCTTGCGGAACAATGGATATTTTTCCGATGCTGTTGTCAAAATCTGTCTTAAGTTCTGCGTTAAAGGATTTGTCCTTTGCCCGCAAACCATGATAGCTTAACCTCAAATATTCATCACACAACGCGTTGATGTTCGTAGGCTCTTTTGCACCACTGCTGGTGCGCGAATGCTGTAACATCGCTCTCACAATGGCGTCGGCACGTTTACCGTGGTTATTTATTCTTTCTAAATTCTGTTTAATGTCTTTAGCAATGGCCTTTACTTCTACAGAATTCCCCTTATCTAGTTGACCAATCATCTCATCGATCAGCTCGTTGCTTAATTCGCTGAAGTTATTTACAAAGTTTAATGGGTTCTGGATTTCGTGGGCTATCCCGGCAGTGAGCTCGCCTAAACTAGCCATCTTTTCATTTTGAACAAGTTGCTTTTGCGTAGTCTTCAATTCGGCAAGGGTATTTTCAACTTCTATCTTTTGTGCTTCTATTATTCCCGTTTTTTCTTGCAATTGCCTGTACGTTTCTCCAAGTTTTTTCTTGTTGCGGTAAATTTGTATTATAATAATCAGTGCAGAAAATAGGCCCGCCAGTGCAGAGAATATCCACCAACGTTGTTGAGAAGTTTTACTTTTAAAAATTTCTTCTTTTTTTGCGATTTCATAATCTGCTTTTAGGTTTGCAGAGATTCTTTCATTAGAAATATTTACAAGGCTATCGGCAAATCTCTTATATCGCTTAAAGTAAAAAAGTGCATTTTTGTCATCGCCTATTTGCTCATATATGTCTGCTACAACAGCCATAGCATCTCTCTGCAACTGAACCTGCCCCATATTTTCTGCTCTTTTTATAGCATCAAGACCAAAATATAATGCACGCATATACTGCTTATTTTTATTATTTAATTTAGCTAAACCAATCTCTGCTTTAGCAATTGCACGCGCATTATCTGTTTTTTGTGCAGTCTTTAGGGCAGAATTAAAATAGGTCGCTGCAGACTGCAAACTATCTATCCTATAATAAGCATCTCCTAACGTATTAGAAATAGACGCCTTCATATCAGGCATATTTTTTTGAGCGGAAAGCGTATAAGCAATGGCCAGATTTTTAATCGCTTTCTGTATCTGACCCTGTTCTATATTTACTTCTCCAATATTGTTGTAAGACAAAACTATATTTTGAGTATCTGCAAGTTCTTTAGAAATTTTTAAAGTTTTTAAAAAAGCTGCCTCAGCATCGCTCATTTTACCTTGATAAAATTGTATCGTACCTATATTATTTAAAGTACTTCTAATTAAAAATTTATCTCCTCTTTTTTCTGCGAGATGTAAAGACTGATAAAATTTTTCTAAGGCAACCGTATAATTTCCTCGATTTAAATATATGATGGCAATATTTCCTAAAATATCTGGTTTCGCTTGCTCTAACCTATTACTTTCGGCTAACCCATATGCCTGTTGATATAAGTTGAATGCACGCTTGGAGTTTCCTTTAGTTAACCAAGCATTACCGAGCGCAGTAATGCTATTTACTTCGCCAAGTAAATAACCCGCCGCCCTACATTGTTGGGTAATGGGTGGCAAAAGTACGAGCGCAGAGTCTGGATATTGATCTGCATAAAAAAAGCCGAGGCTTATAACTCTGTTAAAATAGATCGTATCGGTTAAATAATTCTCTTTTGTTTTAAAGACGTTAATTTGTTTCTTGAGCTTTATTACAGAAAAGGCTTGAGCAGACGAGGTTACAGGTATTGTGAAGAAAAGAAAAGCTATTGTGTAGAATGTGGCTGCATTACAATAAGGCATTTGGCGGATAAAATTTTCTCTGAGGAGACCAATAACGTATTGCTTAGTGTGACTGTAGAAGAATTTTTTCTTGGTTTTCATTCACAATATTTCAGGGTAAAGGAAAGTAGTTGTAAAATTTATTGAATGTACAAATTTATCACACACAATTTTAAACTTTTTAGATGATTTTAGCTGAATGATGTGTAAATTCACTTAGCTAAATTTATCATCACCTAACCTAAACCAAAATCGAAAAAAATGAAAACAAACAGATCTTTTAAAATTGCGGCTATCTTTTTGATAGGCAGCAGCTTGATGTTGGGATGTACCTCGAAAGGAAAGAAGACAACGACCGTAGATACTACCATTACGACTACGAAAGTTAAGACAGATACATTGCCTCCTTTAGATAAGGATTCCGCCAGTACCACCCGTCCAGAAGTTATAAAAAATGGAAGCTCACCAAAGCCGGTTTCAAACTAAAATTTGGCGTTACAGCAATTTAAGGGCACATAAAATGATATGCGTTGCTATATTTTTATTTTGTGCCTTTGCTTTTTCCAATGCTAACGGCCAATCTTACTACTATTTTGTTAATGAAATACCTGTTGGCAATAGTACGATTATTTATAAAACCCTACTTACTCTAGAATTAGATGGCACAGCAAGCGCCAGAGTACAGTACAATGCGGGCAAAAAGCAACAATTGTACTTATATGAGCTGAATTTAATTGATTCTCTTAGCCAACCAGACCCGACAAACAGAAGGTTTTTAATGTGTAAAGCAGTGTCCATTCCGCTGCTAGCTAAGGATTCGACAAATTATTTTGAACCAAGATTTATTTTTGAAAAAACCAAAGATTCAAGCGGTACATTTTACGAACCTGCAGGCGTAGAAATTAAAAATAACGACGGAAAATGGATTGCTGTTATTACATCAGAAAACAAGGAAAAATCCTTCGAAGAACTTAAAAACGATGAGCCTTTCGTTAGCGCTTTCTATTTCGAATCAGATGCGGTTTATAAATATCTTTATAACGATAGAGTGCGCAGTACGATAGCGCCCCGCAAAGAAAAAATGTTTTTAATTGCCGTAGCCAACACCAACGACGAAACTGTTGGAAAAAGTGCTGCAGTCGATCTAAATAACGTTAATAAACTCTTCAACCAGATCGCTTCTAATTTAGGTATTATCAATGTTCTTTCTGTGAAAATTTACGGCAATGGTTATAGCAAATCTGCTGTAGAAGGTGCTTTAAGTAAACTTAAAGAACAAAATCCATCCCCGTCAGACATCATTATATTTTATTATAGCGGTCATGGATTTCGCGTTCCGGGCGATGTTAGTGCTTACGCAAATCTTTCTTTCCGAACAGCATCAGACAGGAAGAAGAATGAAGTTGGAGATTTCTTACCCTTAGAACAGATATACAACACACTAATGGCATTAAAACCACGCGTTTGCATGGTTTTTGGCGACTGTTGCAATGCAGATATTTATCAAAATCCAGTTTTCGGTTCGGATGTCATAACTCCAAAAGGGGGTGGCACACTGGGAACTTTTAATACTGAGACAGCTAAAAAACTGTTTCTTCCTACAGTTCCTATTTCGCTTTTGATTGGCAGTGTACAGAAAGGGCATCTCTCTGTCGGCAACCCAACAATTGGAGGTTATTTTACGTATTTTTTTACCGCAGAGCTACAGAAAAATTTATGGGGATATTACAGCACTAACCCATTTAATGTTTCATCCCAAAGTAACGGCGCTTGGTTGCAAATGTTGGTAGAAGCACGAAAAAACACGTATAGGAAGTCGATAACTAAGCAGTGCGGCGTTACAGAGAATGATCGATGCATACAAAATGCAGAAATTAAGATTACGCCATAGTTATTTTGGCAATGCCGGTATTCTTTTCTCCTCAACATCGTAGTTCACTCTACTTATTCCTTCTCCTTCTGCGTCTTCGTAAATGTTTATGAACGGATACTTTTGTATCATTTTTCTCCAATCTGGTGTGCTCCTTAAATTATTCCAAGCTTCATCGTTACGCAATACATAGTAGAGTTGAAATCCATTGTCAAAAAGATTATTGAGCGTTTTCAAAGCCATCACCTTTTTATTAGTAATCGCTTCTAATCGTGCCTTCGAGTAAGAAACCGAACGCCAAGTGTCGTCGTCTAGTCCTGTATTACCAGTGCCGACGTTGGCAAGCGTGAGCGCTTTTTTATAGGAACCCTGTAACATATTCAACGCAATGTTTAATAGAAGTTTTTTCTCAATTTCTAAAGAATCTCTTGTAGATGTTGTTTGCAAAAGCGCAGCGGAGACCGAATATTTTTTTTGCAGCATAGAATAACCCGCAAGCTCTAACTTTTGAGCAGTTTTTAGATGGCCCCTTTTTTGCAAAAAATTTAAGTTTGTTGCTAGCTCGGGTAATTGATCATCTATACGAAGTACATCAATAAGCTTATTTCTTAACTCTATATTTTGAGGGTTGCGACTCAAGGCGTAATTGTAATTTACAATTGCAGAATCGTTTCTTCCCATCCAACTTTGAACATCTGCCAAGTATTCTGTTAATATTGGATCGGCAAATCTATCACCAGAAAATTTTAGTGCTTGCTGTAAGAAATACTTGGCATATCTAACTGGATTGTATTGGGTATAATCAGGTTTTATTTCCTCAAATGTTCCGAGAAGAAAAACTTTTTTATGCTCAAAGCCTAATCCTCCTTTATCAGCTGAAATATATTCATCGATTGGGTCTACACTTTTTCTATATGGATAGAAATAATTTTCAGAATAATTATAAAAAGTATTTCTTTCTCCTGGATCTACTTGCTTATAAGTCATCCATAAACGTTTGTATAAAAAAAGTCCTGCGTTTTTATACCAGTAGCCATCGCGAGGAAATATTTTCACCATCCGATCATAAAATTGAAAGGTCTCGCGCTCTTGGTCTTCATTAATTTCTAGCCAATATGCATTCGTTCTAGCATCCACTTTAAACGAGAAAAATTTCTCCTGGTTTATTTTTCTTTGGCGTGCGAAACCCGCTGCCTGGTTCTGTGCAACTTGCGCCAATAAAACTTTCTCAGCCTGTAGATAATCCCCCTTTTTTTCTAAAATTTCTGCTGCCTTAAATGTGCCACCCATAAAAATGGGCGCGTTATATTTATATTCAAACCTATCTCTGTCTAGCTCATTATCATAAAGGTACTTTTCAAATTTAACACCAAATATATCTTCTTTTTTATTCGATTTAAAAAACCCAACCAAGGCGGCCTGATCATTTTGAAGCTTATTTTCTAAATCAATGATTGCTTTATATTCGCCCAAAACTGCGCTCGTATCACCATTTTTTTCGTACAAACTGGCTAACAAATAATGGTCTAGTGTTTGATTATAGTCTAGATAAAGAAATGTTTGAACCAAGCATGACGAATCTACTTTTTGGGTCAGCTCATCATTTTCTTGGAACAGGTATTTTTTATTGACAAGAGGCGTTTTACCTAGTCTCTTTTGCAACGAATCTGTAAATGACTTTTTTAAATACGCTTTTAAGGTAGGTTTATCTCGGTAGGCAATAATGGCTCGTTTTAAATAAAATTCTGCTTTATTATAATTGCCATCTTTATAAAATGCATTGCCGAGGTAATGCGCAGCCAATACCACGTCCGCCTGCTGCTCAATAATTTTTTCAAGTTTAAGTTTTCCTATTTTTTTTAGGGAATCTGCGGCAGAATTAATTTCAGACAATCCTGCAAGTAATTCCTTATATTTTGCATGACCATTAAGTAAATTATCATATTTTTCATTACACACGTTTACAAAATATTCGCCGTCAGTAACATCAGGATAACCGCCAAGTTCTATTCCGAATCTAAAAACAGATTCATTTACTGCAAACTGCTCATTGCGCCTATTTGCTTCGTATAAAAAAGAATCGGCTTTTGCATATTCGCCAGTGCGGATGTATAACTTACCTAAATTTTGGTATGGCAAGTAATGCACTTTATTCTCCTTGATGGCCCGTAGATAACGTGATTGAGCTCCCAACAAATCACCTGCTTTTTCCATAGCTATGGCCGCGTTTGTATTCACAAAAGAAAGATCTTTCTGTAATGAATCTGCAATGTAAGCAGCAGCAAGTGCGGCAGGCAAATGATTGGTAGCCAAATTTACCCGTATTTTATTGCTGTATGGAATTGCCCACGTAGGTGCTAAAAGTGTGGCATAATTAAAATGGTAAAGCGCAGAATCATATAGCTTCTTTTGAAAAAGGATATTGCCCATTTCGTTATGAATGTATGCCGAATAAGGTTCTAAGACAATTGCTTCGTTGATTTTTTTTGAAGCCACAGTTAGTAAACTATCTGCTTTCGAAGCATGCGTCGTAATATCTAATCTGTCTATAAGTGCGCCAAGATAAGCTTCGTTTACCTTTAAAATACCTTTTAGATAATCGTTATCTGGAGCCAGCATTATCGCAAGTTTTACTAGCGGTAAAAAATCTCGATAGTTGCGTTTCCCAGTTGAGTAATACTGCCTTTTTTCCAACTCAGCCAAGTCGCCTTTTAGATAGGCGTTTATCATTTCTTGGGTTTTGTCTTGTATCGACTGTACAAACCTTTCCGAGAATCGCTGTCTGCTATATCCGTTTTCCTCTAATTGATTTGAGAGGATATTTAAGTTTTTTAAGGTGTCGGGGGATATCCAAACTATAGTAGAATAATACTTTTTGGAATAAGCATAAGAGTTTTTCAGTTGCTGTATTTTTGCTTGAAAAGAGAAATCCGATTCTCCTGTAATTCTCTTATAGCTCGATATAAACTTTCTTTCTGTCGAGTCTCGTTTTATGGAGTCTGCGAAATGGGCATCTAAAGGCTTTTTAAAGAATTTGATATAATCTTCCAACATTTTTTTGGGCACAGAATCTCGGGAGTAGGATTGATAACTGTTAAAGTTTAAAGCAGATTCAAAAGCCGGCTTTGAGACGATGGAAAAGAAATAATCCATAGGCTGTGGACCAACAGACTTTAAAGACTGTAATCCCGACAGTAAGGTTGCGGTTGACGTTGAGGTCGAGCCCGCGGTTGGAGTCGAGGGATATACGTTAGCTAAGGCAAACAGCGGACTTCCATCAGATACAGGATACTGGACATGCTTGGTTTGTTCTAACTGTTTATCTGCTGCAAAGCTCGAATCTAAAAAAAGCTGTAAGCCTCCTAGCTTTACTAAGTCGTTTGTTACTGCTGCACCCTGTAAACCTTTTATGAGATAGTAGGAAAAAACACCTCGGCCGCCGCCCCACTCTTTTCCCTCTGCTGCTTCTTCATCTTCTCTACAAGATGCCATACGAACTTGATTGTTTAACACGAGCATAAGGTTAGCAGCCGTGAGCTGTTTGCCCTTATAGAAATCGCCCGCCATTTTACCAGAGTGGCAAGCATCTGTAATCAATACAATTTTAGCTTTATTTTTAGTAGTCAATTCATTTGCCGTGTTATTTAAATCGCTTACGCTAATCGCATTGTTTAAATAGTTGTTTGGTGGCGAATTCCATGCGAGCAAATATCCCTGGCTATCATTTTTTGTAGTTTCAACATCGCCATGGCCAGAAAAATAAATATAAACCCTGTCGTTCTCCTTTGCGATGTGCTTCGCCCAATCTAAGGCTTGATAAAAGGCAGAAAGGGTAGCCTTTTCATTTGTTAATAATTTAATATGCGATTGTGCAACACTACCGCCGCTTTTCGTTTGCAACCATTCTGCAAATAGAGCAGCATCTTTATCGGCAAAATTTAGTTGCGGAATTGCTGCATCTTGATAACCGGAAATTCCGACCACAATTGCGTAGGTATTCTTTGCCATAGTTTGAGCATTGACCGAAAAGCAGCACCCAGAACAAAACACTATGTAAAAAATCGTTTTAATCGTTCGCCATTTCATTTTTAAATTTTATGTATTTCTGCAGGATTAGTCGAAATTGAATCGATAAAAATCACTGAAATTGCAGTTGATTGCATTAGCTATTTTAAAAATATCTATAGCTCTCACACATCTCTTTAAGTGCCCTGATTTTACATTTGGTATTTTACGCGTTTTTAAACACAGCAAAAAACCATTTCGGCCTCAGTCAAAAAACTTTAAATAAGCATAACAAATTTAAGACTAATAATTGATATCCAAACACTTATGACATACACTTTTCTTTTATACAAGCAATAGAAACCCTGCGAGAAAGTCCCATTATCCATATAAACCTTAGTTATTCTTATCGTCCATTATTTTTCCTCCGATGCCAAATTCAAAATTTTAATGAGATTAAGTATTGATGACCTAAAACTGCTATACTCCACCTCGCATATGTTTACTTATTTTGGGAACTCGCTAGCGCTCCCGATTGCAGTGGTATCTTTCACCAGCGTTTTCAGCTGAGGAAAGATAAAACGGAAAGCGGGTAAAAGCGCCCAAGAAAAAACAATGAGCAATGGATTTTAGTTCGTAGCGACAATTAACCTCGCACTGATCCTGCTTTCGTTTAATTCTAGAAAACGCATTGTTTTTTATAAACGATTTATTTTCATCACTGTAAAGGCCTCTTTTTTACTAAAGTGATTTTATAACCTTTTGATAGCTGCTTCTAAGAAAATAATTAGATCCTTGAATCGGAAATATATTTTCGCTTATGTCGGTTTAGAAATAAAGGCCAATCCTATTGTCGATGGAAGATCAATGAAACTAAAATGGCAATGTAGATTGATGAAAGAGACTTATTAGACGAAAATTTCCGAGGCAAAAATATGCAAAACTAAATGCACTGTACGTATCACTTCAAATTGATACTTAGAACAAACCGCTCCTAAAATTGTAGTATGTTACGATCAAAAAAAACAATAATGAAAAAAACTGTAGCAGAATACATCATCCATAAGCTTAAGGAAATAGGCGTTAAAAGAATTTGGGCCGTTACCGGCGATGCCTTGAATGCCTTTGCCGATGCCGTAGAAAAAGACGATGACATAGAGTGGATTGCGGTAAGACACGAAGAAAATGCTGCATTTGCGTGTTATGGCTCCGCTCAATTGACGGAAGACATTGGAGTTTGTGCCGGTACAGTTGGGCCAGGCGCACTGCATTTAATCAATGGTTTGTATAATGCCAAAAAAGCTAGAGTGCCAGTATTGGCAATAACCGGACAGGTGCCAAGCATAGAAATTGGATCGGGTTATTTTCAAGAAGTTGATTTGAAAAAAACCTTTGATGATGTGTGTGGATTTCAAGCCATTATTAGAACTGCAGACCAAGTTCCGCGTCTATTTAATAAAGCCATACAAATTGCACTTTGGGAAAGAACAGTTGTAAGGTTAGAGATTCCGCATGATGTCACGACCCAAAAAATCGATGATATGTATCTGGATCACCCAATAATCCTATCAAAATCAAAATTAATTTGTACCGACGAGGATATTCTAAATGCTGCCAATATTATTAACCAATATAAAAAAGTTGCCATTTTAGGCGGTTGTGGTGCAAGAGATGCGAAAGAAGCAGTTGTTGCGCTATCCAAAAAGGTCAAAGCGCCGATTGTACATACGTTGAAAGGAGCAGATATTTTTAGCGAAGACTTGGATAATGTGGTTGGAATAACTGGTTTAATAGGCAGTCAGCCTGGTTATAGCGCCGTAATGCATTGCGATGTTTTATTGATGATTGGAACAGATTTTCCCTATACCAACTTTTTACCTCATGATAAAAAAATCATCCAGATCGACATTAGGCCTGAGAATTTAGGAAACAGAGCGCCGATTAATTATGGAATTATCGGAGATGCAAAAGACACGGTTATCCGTTTAATCAATGCAGTTGAGATGAAAAGCAATGATAGCTTTTTAGAAGACCATAAAAAAGCACATAAAAAATGGCGCAAGCAAATGGACGAAGAAAGCGCGTTAGATAAAGATGGAACACCATTATTACCAAGTTTATTTGCCACAGAATTAAATAAGCAAGCTTCAGCAGATGCTGTTTTCGCATTGGAAACCGGCGAATCTGCAGTTTGGGGCGCTCGATATATGGTCTACAAAGATCAACGGAGAATACTTGGTTCCTTTAATCATGGTTCTATGGCCGTTGGTTTACCTGCCTGTTTGGGTGCGCAAGCGGCCTATCCCGGAAGGCAAATTTGGGGTTTGCTTGGCGATGGCGCTTTCGTAATGTCTATGCAGGATTTGATTACAGCGGTGCGCTATAAATATCCTATCAAACTGATTATTTTTAACAATCAAGAGTTGGGATTTGTGAAAATGGAAATGGAAGAAGCCGGCTTTGCAAGGAGCAACGAAGCGTTGAGATTACAAAATCCAGATTTCGTTGCCTACGCAAAATCGTGTGGCGCCGACGGAATAAAAGTCGAAAAAGCAGCGGATATTCCAGCCGCAATAGCAAAAGCAATTGCATCGCCTTTACCATTTATTATTGATGCAGTAGTTACCGCGGGCGTATTAACGTTGCCACCAAAAATCACGTTGGAAGAAGCTTATGGCTTTAGTAAGTCTAAAGTTAAAGAAGCGTTACTTTCCATAAAAGGCGACCAAAGTCAATGGGAAAATATCAAATCGGAAATAGGCGCTTATTGGAATAAAATTTAAAACAGCAAGCTTCTCAAATTAAATACTTCAAAAATACAAAGCCATCTCTTTAAAAATGAGATGGCTTTGTATGTTAATATTGTAAGTGGAGAAACGAGTTATTTTAAAAAAAATTAGGTTGTCGGTCTACTCATAATTGTTTAGTGCAGATTTTTTCCCGCGATTATCTTTGCTCCAAACGGTAGCCATTCGGCTGATATAAAGGTGACAACATTTTACTCGAACTCGCAAAATAAAAAGAAGGTCAATAAATTTTAACTTAAAAAAAAGGGAGACAGAACCTCCGTTCTATCTCCCTACCTTAAACTAAACATTACCTAAAAAATGTTTTATCTTTATGTTTTATGACAATTTTTTTCCTGGCATTAAGAACAAGTTTGCAATTGCAAGAACTGCAGCTTTGGTTAATGGTTCATCAAAACACTCTACAGCAGCAGCTTTAGTAACAGCAGTACCATTGATACCCACTATATTAATACCTGCTTGAACTGTTAAATCCTCACCTGCATAAACAGCATCTACTTGAGGAACTCCAGAATCATTCGCTTGACCATTTGCGCCTAAGCTGACATATGGCTTATATACTGGCGAACCTCCTGAAAGTGCGGTACGCATTCCACGAATATGCGCAGCGTGACGCGCTTCTACCGAGTGAATTTGTAAAGCGATGGTTAATTCTGGTTTCTGCACTAAGAACCCTGCTTGACCTTTATAAGCTCTTACACCAGTATCTTCGAAGCCTTGCGCAACGGCTAAAAACGTTCCATAGTCGCTAAATACAGTTGGAAAAGTTCCACCTGCGGTAAAATCAGTGTCCGCATAAGGAATTGGCGCAATGGCTGAAGCACCTAAAGCGCCTTTTAATAAATTTACGTGAGCCAATTCATGATTACGTATTAAAGTAATTGCTGCTAGCGGTGCCCCAGATGGAATTGGTGTTGGTACTGGAGCGTTCAAAGCATGGTTGTAAAAATTGTATTCTAGATACTCTAACGCCAATGCAAAATTTAATACATCTGTTACAGAACTTGGTGTAGTTTGTCCGTAAGCTTTTGTAAACATAGAACCTAATGCCATCGGAGCAACAGCCAAAGCCACTTTTTTACCGATGCCATAAAATTCTTTCATGGCATTGCGTCTCGGGTTCAACCTTTCGTAGATTTCTCCGTCAACTTTTTCTATTTCGTCTAATATATTTAAGATATTCATGTTTTCTCAGTTTTAGGGATTATAAATTTTTAACAGTGATTTTTGTTTTGATGTATTTACCAGCAGCAGCCAATACTACATCAGGCGCAAGGGCCATATCTAATGCAGTCGCATCATTAACCTGTGGCGCAGTAGCAAAACTACCTGGAGAAACTAAGTCGCGAATGTATGCAGCGTGACGAGCCTCAACGGATACAATTTTACCAGCAAGCAATAAATAAGTAGTACTTGCAATACGAATACCAGCACCGTTATAAGCGCCAACTCCCAAATCTTCAAAAGCCATAGCTGCTCCCAACACACTTGATCTATCTGAAAAATTAATGCTAGAGAAATCAACTTCTAAACTTCCTATAGCAGCTGTACCCAACGCGTTTTTGAAGAATTCTCTGTGAGCCAACTCATGGAACTGAATGTCCTGAAAATAAGCTTTCTCTACTGAAGAAAATCCTGATGGTGGTGCAGATGCTACCTTTACATAAAACGCGGCCTCTAATTGCTCTAATGCATAAGCATAATTCAATACACCGAAATCATCCTTAAAATCTAAGGTTGCGCCTGTAGAAATTGGTGAAAAAGCACGGTCTTTTCTACATCCTGCAGCTACTAATGCAATTCCTGCTGCGCTAGCTCCTGCAAACTGAAGAAATGATCTTCTGCCTAGGGCTGCTTTCATTAAGCTACTATCTAGTAACTCATTTTCTTTTTCTAGTTCTTTAACTTTCATAATACTTTAAGTTTTTATTAAGGTTTTTTTGATTCGTTTGCAGTTATATACGGGACAAAGGACCTTGCAGTTTTTACATTTTTGGTTTTTTTTTATAAACCCTTTTTAATACATTCACAGACACATAAACTATGAGGTCTTTAAAAACCATTATTGTCGATGACGAAGAGTTCGCGCGGTCATCTCTATTTTTTCTTTTACAGCAGAATTGCCCGCAACTAGAAATTGTGGGTATTGCCAAATCTGTAGCCGAAGCACAAGAGTTACTGGAGCACAACCATGTCGATGTTATATTTTTAGACATTGCTATGCCAGGCGGCAATGGATTTGAACTTATACCGGCCGCAACAAAGCAACAGGCTGCCGTTATTTTTACCACAGCATATGATCAGTATGCGATAAAAGCAATAAAAGCAAACGCACTAGATTATTTATTAAAGCCGATTGATATTGATGAGCTTAAAGAAGCAGTTGATAAGGTAGATGACTATTTAGCGCGGATGTCAATGCACGCCGAGCAAGATGATAGAATGACTAATTTGAGCATTGCACTTGCAAAAGAAACCGAGATTAGTAAAATTACGCTGCCGTTTGGTCAGGGATTTAAAATGATAGATGTAGACGAGGTCGTTTATATAGAAGCGGACAGCAACTATTCTGTTGTACATTTAATTAGCAATGATAAAATTACTGTCTCAAAAGTATTGAGAGAATTTGAAGAACTATTGCCATCTGCACAATTTTTAAGAGTACATAAATCTACCTTGGTCAACCTAGATTATCTGGCAGAATACAATAACAAAAACGGTTTACAAATTTTACTAAAAAACGGCGTTTCATTAAACGTTTCTAGACGAAGGGCAACAGAGTTTTTCGAAAAGATAAGATCATTTAAAAAAACATGACCTGCTATATAAATTTCGAACTTGATGCGCACTGAGGTACAATCTTCAATTGGCAGATTTTTCTTCCTCGTTCTTATAGTCGTGCTCGCATTCCCTAACTATGGGTCTTTGGCATTCGGGCAAACAACTTATTTACCTCACTACAGTACAAAGAATGGCCTTGCGAGCAACACCTGTTATTTTATTCATCAAGATAAAAAAGGTTTTTTGTGGATTGCTACGAGCAACGGCGTAACTAGATTTGATGGGACCAATTTTCAGAATTTTGGAATAGAAGATGGATTACCCGATACGCAGATTGTGCACATTGCAGAAGATAGGCAGGAACGGATGTGGTTTTTTGCGCTAAACGGGCAGGTCAGTTTCCTAAAAGACGGGAAATTCTACAACGCTAGCAACAACAAGGTACTTGCAAAACTAAATTCTGGTGCCGTAGTAGTTTCGTTTTTGCAAGACAATTTAGGCAGAATTTGGCTTGGCACAAACTCAAATGTTATTGTCTGCATCGCCGGTGGTATAGTTAGAACATATAGCGCTACTAGCAAAAGCCACAATTTTTTTAATGCTTTCTTGCATCAAGGTAAAAAAGGAAATATTTATGCGCTAAGCGATGGCTTTGTGCACAAGTTTTATAAAAATAACTTCGTATTGGATACTTTGAAGTTAAGTCCGCTTTCTTTTATGAATGCCGCCAATTTAGAAAACAATACGCTGGTATTTTTAGATAAAAGAGGACTTACAAGTTATAACAATGGAGAAATCAACAACGTCATAAGCATTCCTGATAATCTGCTAAAAAACAGCTCCGGTTATTTTTATTACGACCAGTTAAATAAAAGAGCTTGGTTGGCAACTTTAAGCGGTGCAATTGCGATAGACAGCGCTAAAAAAACAATTAAATATCTCCAAGATGTCGGGATAAACCAAGTGCTAAAAGACAAAGCTGCCAACATTTGGTTCGCAACCAATCAAGGCTTATATATGTTGCCAAAAGAAAGTTCAAGGCTTTCTATCATAGACGCTGAAGATGGTCTAAGTAGCAATGTTATAAAGAGCATTGCAAAAGACAATGAAAATAGACTTTGGTTAGGTACAGACGATGCTGTGATAGATATTTTGAATACCAAAACCTTTAAAACTGATGAAGTAGGATTGGATGACTTTAAAAAATTTCGAACCATTAAGCAATTGGCATTCGATGCTAGTTCCAACTCCATTTATTTTTCCTCAGAATTTGGCCTTGGCGTGTTTCAGCAGGTAGACAAAAGCACCTCGAATGTAAAATACCTTAGCGAGAAAAATAATTCTTTATTTGTAATCAAAAACTTTGGTCTCAATAAAAAGCAACATAAACTTGCTTTGGCACTATCATCTGGGGTAGTAAGTTTAACAGATGCTCCGAACAATTTAAAGTTTAATACGAGCAACTTAATTGAAAATTACAATTATATAAAAGGAAGAGCTTATCACGTTTATTATGATAAATCAGGAACCTTATGGTTTTCTAACGTAAATGGACTGAACGCTTTTAAAAATGATAAAATTGTAAGGCATTATCAAAACAATTTCCTACTTACAAAGCGCATAAATGACATCTATGAGTTAAGCGATGGGACACTCCTACTTGCAACAGATGGATATGGCCTGCTCTTTTACAGGGATAATAAGATATTTAAACAACTTAAGCAAAGCGATGGACTAACAAACAACATCTGTTTAAAAATATTTGTAAAGAATAAAGAAATATGGGTACTTAACAGTGCAGGCGTAAATAAAATATCTAATTATCCGGCGAGTCCGCAAATTGCGAATTTCGACTATGGGAAGGATTTACTTACAGATGATGTAAACGATCTATTTATCGACGATAGTACTGCATATTTCGCAACCAACCGCGGACTCATATTATTTAATTACGTAAAAAATAGAAGCAACACAAATGGTCCGCCGGTGTACATCACTTCTATAAAGAAAGATCAGGAAAGGCTATTGTTGAACACTAATCATTTTAAATTTACCAGCGGCAACAGTAGCATTTTTTTAATGTTTAGCGCCATAGACTTTTCTACTAGCGACATTACTTATCGGTATAGACTTAATGCGAACACCCCTTATATAGAGACAAAAACTCGAAGATTAGATTTTTCTTCTTTGCAACCTGGCGACTACAACTTTGAAGTAAGTGCGAAAAGTCAAAACTCTAATTGGGGAACTTCCGCTGCCTTATCTTTTTCTATTGCAAAACAGTTCTGGCAAACCTGGTGGTTTTTAACTTGCATAGTTTTGCTTGCAGGCTTCGTCTTTTATAAATTAGCAGCTTATTTTATCAGAAAGCAAAAAAACAAAGAGCAGAAAGATTTGAAATTAAGAAATAGGGTTTTGATGTTGGAGCAGCAAGCACTACAGGCTATGATGAACCCGCACTTTGTGTTTAATGTTATGAATGCCATCCAACATTACATAAACACGCAGAACACAACCTCTGCAAATAAGGTGCTAACAGGTTTTGCACGGCTGATTAGAAAAAACTTAGAAATTTGCACCAAAGGATATATTTCCCTGCACGAAGAATTAGAGTATCTAAAACTCTACCTAAAACTAGAAAAAAACAGGTTTGGGGATAAATTAACTTACCACTTCAATATAGATAAACTGTTGGATGTTGAAGAAACTTTTATACCATCTATGCTGCTGCAGCCTTACGTTGAAAATGCGATTTGGCATGGAATTATGCCCAAAGAATCTGGTGGAAAGATAGAAATAAACATGTCTTTAAAACAGGGAGAAATCTTAGCCATAGACATTATTGATGATGGCGTAGGCATAGATAATTCCATTCGTACAAAGAAAGGAGGTCATGTGAGTAAAGGAATGCAGCTCACGGCAGAAAGATTAAAGCTTTTGGCAGAGATTGGATCAAAAAACATACAGTTAAATGTTAGGCAAAACGCCCAAAGCGGCACAACAGTATCCATTTTGATGCCGATTTAAATCCCTTTTACCGTTTACTCAATTTTTAATACCATTCACTAATTTATTGCGTTGAATACAAATGTTTAGCGTTAAACTTGTTCTATAGATAAACGATAAAAGTTTTATCAAAAGTTCTTATAGGGTTGATATAGCTATTTTAATAACCTAACTTAAACTATATCTTAATTCAGGTTTCATTTGTGTGTTAAAAAGCGGTCTTGTTTGAAAAAAGCGAGACCGCTTTTTGTTCGTCAAAAGTCTTAGTTTTGTACATGCCGCCAGCAACTCTTTCTCAGCACATAGAGGCACTTATTTTTTCATCGGTACTCAGCATTACTGCCGAAGAAATTTCTTTAGCACTTAGTTCTGCGTTTGAAGAAGCTTTTTCATCAACATTAATCTTGGATCATTTAGCGGATATAGAGCGGAAATATTTAGGTGACGATTTTATTTTAGAACTTATTTATCTGAATGGTGGATACCAATTCCTGACAAAAAAAGAGTATTTTAAAACAATTAACCAACTTCAATTGGTAAGATCTAAGAAGAAACTAAGTCAGGCAGCGATGGAAACTTTGGCCATCATTGCTTATAGGCAACCAATAACTAAATTAGAGATAGAGCAAATAAGAGGCGTAAATTCTGATTATTCTGTGCAACGCCTTCTAGAAAAAGACCTGATTTCCATAGCAGGTAAATCGGAAACGCTGGGAAAACCGATACTGTATCAAACCAGTGAAACTTTTATGGATTATTTTGGATTAAGAAACCTTAAAGAATTGCCTCAATTAAAAGATTTTGTACAAACAGAAAACACCGTTGGAGAAGAATTAGAATAAATGCGAAAAATTATAACACTTGTTTTGCAAAAAAACTTATTTTTATCCTTTCAAGTTATTAAACCAATTTTTATTTTTGTGTAATGAAAACGCCAAAAAAACATTCTGAAAAACCGTCTACTAAAAAAGCTGAAGTGGATGACAACGATTTTGACGAAGACGATTCCAACGAACAACGTGGTAAATCGACTAAAAAATATGAGGACGACGAGGACGACGACTACGACGCGCCTTTAGACGATCTGGATAGTTTAGACAACTTTGATGATGAAGACGAAGACGATTATTAATCCTTAAAAAAATATTTAAAAAGCATCTTATTTACAATAGGATGCTTTTTAAATTTTACTCTCTTTCCATGCAAATCATTCACGTAAGCCAGCTAGCCTTGGCAAAAGATTTTTTACAAACTCCTAAAATACTTTACAAAGACGATTCTTGCTACATCAGTCCTTTAGACGAAGTGGTAGAAAAAGTATTCGACGTGAAAAAAAACCCTTTCTTCTCACATGGGAAATGCACCAGATGGGTGCTAAAAAATGAAAGTGGACAGCTGATTGGTAGAATCGCAGCATTTATTAATGAAAAAAAGGCCTATCAATCCGAACAGGCGACAGGAGGAGTGGGCTTTTTTGAATGCATGGACGACCAAGTTGCTGCTAATTTATTGTTTGATACCGCCAAAACTTGGTTGATGGAAAATGGCATGAAGGCTATGGATGGTCCAATTAATTTTGGCGAAAACGACAGCTTTTGGGGCTTGCTGATTGAAGGTTTCACAACACCATCGTACGGCATGAACTATAACTTTCCATATTACCAAAAGCTTTTTAAAGACTATGGATTTAAAACGGAGTATGAACAGCTCACCAACCATATAAACCTTAGCATTCCTTTTCCGGAGCGATTTACAAAAATTGCAAATTGGGTAGCGAAAAAACCGGGGTATACTTTTGAGCATTTCACAAAGAAGAACGCCGCAAAATACCTTTCGGATTTGATGGAGATTTACAACGATGGCTGGCAGGATTTTGAAAATTTTACGCCGATAAAAAAAGATACATTAATAGAAAGCTTTAAAAGTATGGAAACCATTATGGATGAAAATCTGATCTGGTTTGCGTACTGTAATGGAGAACCCGCAGCCTTTGTAGTGATTATTCCTGATGCAAATCAAATGATTAAAGGATTTAACGGAAGATTAGGTATGTTGGAGAAAATAAAATTTGCCTATCGTAGGTGGCTTGGTGTTACGCGAATGCGCGCAGTGGTAATGGGCACAAAAAAAGCTTATCAAAAACATGGCTTGGAGTCAGTATTGTTTATCAAGCTTGGGGAATATGTATTGCCAAAGAAGCAATACAGAGAATTAGAACTAAGCTGGGTTGGAGACTTTAATGATAAAATGATTGCCATCCACGAGGCTACAGGAGCAACAATGGGTAAAAAGCATTTAACTATGCGAAAAACATTTTAAACAACCGAGATTCGGTATTGTCGTATAGTAATGACAAATTAAAAAACGGTTATCCTTCTGATATTTTAATTTAAAAGATTCAGAGGCACTACTTTAAGTAAACATATGTGATTCCGTCTCCACCCCTATCTTGGTGTTCATCTTCCATCCGATCCACCTGATTGTATTTCTTCAAATATTCTCTAATAAGCTTTCTTAAAATCCCATCGCCTTTGCCATGAATGATTTTAATTGACGGAAAACCTAGCATAATGGCCTTGTCTAAATACTTTTCTACTTCAAACAAAGCAGCTTCACCACGCAAACCGCGCAAATCTAATTCTGCTTTAAAATCTGCTACAGCATCTGTCATCCTACCTGAAAATGACTGCTGAATTACCTTTTTAGCCTCCCTATTACTAATTTTATATACCCTATTTTGCTTTACAATCGAACGCAAATCACCAATGGCTAATACTAAATTATTGCGGTTTATCTCCAAAACTTGTCCTGTTGCTTCATTGTCTATGATTTTTACCCAATCTCCGACTTCAACCTTTTCGTTATCAACTTCTATCTTGGGTTTCGGCTTTTCTTTAGGCACCTCAACCCGTTCCAATTCTATTTGTAGATTTTGACGCAGTGTTTTGGTTACCACTTTATCAGCATCTTTGGCGCGGATTTCGAAAATTGTTTGCTCAACCAGCTTATTTGCATTTTTGATGATGTTCTGAGCCTCTTGCTTTGCCTCCTTTAAGAGCATTTTTTTATTTTCGGTTAAGAAGTTTTTCAACTTCTCGTTTTCGGCAATTAGATTCTTAGCCTTATTCTGTTGGTTGGCCAATGTAACTCTGCTGTCGTAAATCTGCTTTTTATCTCGCTCTAGATCGATCAATAGACTATCTAACCTGTTCTCGTTCTTGCCAGACTTTAGCTTCGCCAATCGGACCACTTCTTCCGGCAAACCAATATTTTGTGCAATCTCAAAAGCATATGAACTGCCAGGCTTTCCGGTTTCTAAAATGTACAAGGGCTTCATTAACCTGTTGTCAAAAAGCATCGAAGCATTTTCCAAACCTTGGGTATTTCCAGCGAACAATTTTAGATTAGAATAATGAGTAGTTATCACCCCATAAACTTTCTTATTGTTCAAGACTTCCAAAACTGCCTCAGCCATGGGGCCGCCGAATTGCGGGTCGGTACCTGTTCCAAACTCATCGATCAGCACCATTGTTTTTGCATTCGCACGCTCTACAAAAAATCGCATTTTGGTAAGGTGTGCGCTATAAGTACTAAGATCACTTTCGATAGATTGGTCATCTCCAATATCGGCGAATATATGCTCAAACAAGCCAACTTCGCTATTGGGATCTGCAGAAATAAGCAATCCACTCTGCAGCATAAGTTGTAAAAGTCCAACCGTTTTCATGCAAACTGATTTACCACCGGCATTTGGACCGGAAACTACGATAATGCGTGCCTTATCATTAATATTGATATTTAAAGGCGTAACTATTTTCCTCTCTAATTTGAAAGAGCGCAACAACAATGGATGAACCGCATTGATCAATTTTGTTTCTGGCGTTTTCAATAGTTTTGGCATTTCCGCACCAATTTCAATTGCAAACATCGCCTTTGCCCTTACAAAGTCTAATTTGGTTAAAAAACCATGGTAAGAAAGCAGCAGATTGGAATACGGCCTCAACTGATCTGTTAGCGCAATTAATATTTTGACGATTTCTCTGCGCTTATCGAATTCCAAATCACGCAGTTTATTATTTAGATTGAATACCTCTTCCGGCTCGATGTAAACGGTCTGGCCACTTGCAGATTCATCATGCACGAAACCCTTCAATTTGCGCTTATTTTCTGCTAAAATTGGAATACACATCCTACCATCTCTCATGGTCAAGCTTCCGTCAGCAACCCAATTACTTGCAACTGCATGCTTATAAACAGCATCCATTCGCTTTCGAATATCCTGCTCGGTTTGATTAATGGAAGAGGTTATTGTCATTAATTCTTTAGATGCGTTTGGTTTGATTTTTCCATTTGGGTCAATCACGGCTTCGATGGTTCTCAGCATACCCTTTTCTATGGGCAAATATTCAAATAGCGCTTCTAACGTTGGATAAACATCTGGTCGAGAGGCAAAAAAGTGAAGCACGCTAAAAACAGTTTGCAAGGAGGTATAAACCTTAAACAATTCATCTTCTAGTAGATAAGAACCCTCAACCTTAATTTTTTCAATCAAAGATTTAATGTCGAAAAACGCATTGATTTGTAATGGTTCTTGATTTTGGATAATGCTTTTAAACTCCTTGGTTTGCTTTAAAAATTTATCTATTTGATCAAACCGATAAATAACCTGCATTTTCTGCACCATTGCCTTACCCATAGGACTTAAACAATGTTTCGCAATGAGGTGCCTTATTTCTCCAAAGCCTAATCTCTCTTCACAATTTTCGGGATATAACATAGAACTTAAAAACTTTCTTTCTTTATCGGTAGAAGATTCTTTTTAACCTTCTTGCGAGGTAAAGTCAACTTTTTCTTCGGCTTAATTTTTTTCACTAAACTGTCTGCCTTTAACTTTTTTGCAAATGCAATAGAGTCCTTTTTTGCCTGAAGTTTCAATTTTATAGAATCCGCTTTGAGCGCCTTCTTAAGCGCGATGGAATCTCGCTGGTCCATATAACGTTTTTGCGCCTTTAATCTTGTCGAAATCCGTTTGTACATCTTCTCTAACTGTACGGGCTTCTCGGAGTAATAAGCCAGACTTTCAGTAAACTGAACTGAATCAATATCGAATTTTTTATAGATTCCATTATAATACCGAGAAGCCACTTTTTTGGCAGAATCTTCTGGATAAATGTTAGAAATATATCCATCTACTACATGAACATCATATATAACGTTTTCCATTTTATCTGGCTTTATTATGCCATTTGGAACGCTGTTGCTACAGGCAAGCCAAAAAATACTTAAAAGTAAAGCCAAAAATATTTTTCTCATTCAGAATTAAAACAGTAATTGTTGCCAAAATTTCGGCAAGGTTGTTAATTTTACCAAAAATAGGTATAAATGAGCATAGCTGATAACATAAAGAAATATAAAAATGAGGTTGAGAGCCAGGGAGTGATGCTCATTGCAGTTTCTAAAACAAAACCAAAGGAAGATCTTCTACAAGCGTATGAGGCCGGACAAAGAATTTTTGGAGAGAACCATGTACAAGAAATGTGTAAAAAACAGGAGGAAATGCCAAAAGATATTCACTGGCATCTTATCGGCCATTTGCAGAGTAATAAGGTAAAATACATTGCTCCATTTGTAGAGTTGATACATGGTGTAGATAGTTTAAAACTTCTACAAGAAGTTAATAAGCAAGCTGCAAAAAACGAAAGAATTATAGATTGTTTATTGCAAGTGTACATCGCCGATGAGGAAACTAAATTTGGATTAGATTTTGATGAAGTGATCGAGTTGCTTAGGTCTGAAGAATATTTAGCCCTTAAAAATGTAAAAATAACAGGGTTAATGGGCATCGCCACGAATACAGAAAATGAAAAACAATTGAGCGTTGAATTTAAGGAGTTGAAAGTTTTCTTTGATGGAATTAAGGTAAGTTTCTTTAGGAACGAAGCGACATTTAAAGAACTTTCTATGGGTATGAGTGGAGATTACAAATTAGCCATAGCAGAAGGAAGTACCATGGTTAGGATTGGAAGCAATATTTTTGGAAGCAGAACGTCAAAAGACTAAAGTAAAGCAAAATATTTCTTTGATTTTTTGGCTATTCTGTTTTTATAGCCAACACTTTTTAAGAAGATAAAGAGATTATACACATGAATTTAAACATCAGAAAAGCAGAATTAGAAGATTGCGAAGCCATTTTAACTTTAATAAACGAGCTTGCACTTTATGAACGTGCGCCACAGGAGGTGACGGTAAATTTAGCCCATTTTAGAGATGCAGGGTTTGGAACTGCCAAAGTTTGGGATGCTTTTATTGCAGAAGTAGATGGGAATACAGTTGGATTTGCGCTCTATTATACTCGTTACTCCACCTGGAAAGGCTGCAGATTGTATTTGGAAGATTTTATCGTAACCGAAAAATTTAGAGGAAAAGGAATTGGCAAACGCCTATTTGAAAAAGTGATCGAAGTTGCCAAAAATGACCACTACAATGGTATGGTTTGGCAGGTGCTAGACTGGAATAAGCCCGCATTAGATTTTTACCACAAATACAATGCAGAAATAGAAATTGGCTGGTTAAATGCATCGTTCAGCGCAGAAAAAATAAGCAAATTTTAACCATGGATGTATTTAAATTTGGCGGTGCTTCAGTAAAAAATGCAGCTGGAGTGATAAATCTGGCAGAAATTGTTAAAAGTTACAACACTGGAGCCCTATTAATCGTAGTTTCTGCAATGGGCAAAACTACCAATCAGCTAGAGAATTTAACTAAAGCATATTTAAGTAAAAGTCAAGAAATCCATCAAATTTTTGAGGAGATTAAAAACTTTCATTTTGACTTAATTGATGAATTGTTTGGTGGCAATCAAAACGCTGTTCATGATGATGTTGCAAATGTATTTGTAGAGATTGATTGGTTGATAGAAGATTCAGCAGATGAGAACGACGACTACATTTACGACCAAATTGTATCGATTGGCGAGATCGCGTCCACTAAGATTATAGCTGCTTGGCTCAACCACTGCGGGCAAAAAAGTATTTGGGCAGATGCAAGGAGCTATATTCAAACAGACAATACCCACCGAGAAGGGAAGGTAAACTGGCAGAAGACAGAAAAAATAATACAGGAGGATTTATCATTAACATTAAGCAAAAGCATTGTGGTAACCCAAGGTTTTATTGGAGGCACTACAGAAAATTACACCACTACATTGGGAAGGGAAGGTTCAGATTATTCGGCTGCAATTTTTGCTTATTGCTTAAATGCAGATGCAGTAACGATCTGGAAAGATGTACCGGGAGTGTTAAATGCAGATCCTAAATGGTTTGATGAAACTAAAAAAATAGATCAATTAAGCTACTACGATGCCATCGAGCTTACTTATTATGGTGCGACAGTCATTCATCCGAAAACTATCAAACCTCTGCAAAATAAAAATATACCTTTGTATGTAAAGTCTTTTTTGCAACCCGCAGAAAAAGGAACAGTAATAAATAATACCGCAAACCCTTTACCAATACCATCGTTTATCTTTAAAATAAACCAAGCCCTAATATCTATTTTTCCGAAAGATTACTCTTTCATTATTGAGGAAAATTTAAGCAAAATTTTCGACGTTTTTCATAAACATCACATTAAAATAAATACAATGTTAAACTCTGCAATGAGTTTTTCTGTCAGTGTAGACGATGATGAGGGCGCAATAAAAAAGCTCTTAGAGGTGCTTTCTGTGGATTTTATGGTAAAGTATAATAAAAATCTGGAGTTGGTTACCATCAGGCATTATGATGACCAAACCATAAAAAGAACAATAGTTAACAAAGAAATACTGTTGGAGGTGAAAAGTAGACATACGTGTCAAATGGTCATGAAAAATTTATCGAATGGTTTATCCTAAATGCTGAACATTGCCATTTTAGAACCACAGGTACAGAATTTTATTACGAAAAATCTAAATGCGGATCCAGCTGAAATTGCGCTTGCAAAAAGCCCGTTTCCTGATGTCTCTTCTGCAGCCTTAGCCGCGCAGATTTTGGCAAAAACAAAGGCAGAAAAAAAGCTTCCCACATGGTTTAACGCAGCTTGTATTTACTATCCAGCTTCGTTATCTATTGAACAAACTTCCTCTGAAATCGCGGCGAAGCATAAAGCATCTATTGTACCAAGCGAAACACTTATAGACCTTACAGGAGGTTTTGGGATTGACGCTTTTTATTTTGCACAACAGAACAAAAGTGTGATTCACTGTGAAATTAATGAGGATTTGTCTGACATAGCCCAACACAATGCGCAAAAGCTTGAGGCAGGAAATATCGTTTTTTTGAAAACGGATGGAATTTTATTTATAAAGCAAGAGAACCGCAGATGGAATACCATCTATGCAGATCCAGCACGTCGAGGCAGTACTGGAAAGGTTTTTAAATTGGCCGACTGTACACCAAATATCCCCTTACATCTTGATGATTTATTGACTAAAACGGATGTTTTAATGTTAAAAACTTCTCCTCTGTTAGACATTGATGCAGGATTACGAGAATTGAAACACGTAAAAGAAGTACACGTAATTAGCATAAAAAATGAATGCAAAGAATTGCTATGGCTTATGGAGAAGAGTTTTAGTGGAAAGGTAAAAATTATAGCAACCACCCTCAACAACCAAGTAAAAAGGGCTTCTTTTTACAGACAAGAATTATTCCATCTTAGCATTTTTGCGGACAATATATTTCCGGGGTTATTTCTTTACGAACCTGATGCGGCCGTGCTCAAAGCAGGAATACAAGATTTGATTGCGTTGCAATACGGACTCGAAAAACTAAACCCCAACACCCAATTATTTGTCTCTACACAAAAAAACATTAATTTTCCTGGAAGAATTTTCGAGATTTCGGGAGTGATGAATAGTAAGGATATAAAAAGAAAAATGCAGTTAAAAAGTAACGTGATCGTCAGAAACTATCCTGCAAAAGCAGAAGAATTGGTTAAGAAATATGCTATAAAGCCGGGTGACGAAGCATTTTTGATTTTTTGTAAAGCATCTGGAGAAAAAAATATAGTGATAGAGGCAAAAATACTTCAGTACTATTAAAAAGTAAAACAAAAAGACATCAAAAACCGCAAACGCTGTCAAACAAAAAGTTTAATAGCGTTTGCGGTTTAAAAAGGCCACAAAAAGCAATGTACAGTTTTGTCTATTTATTGGGCTGCGGCGTAGTTCTTAAATACGGTTTGATAATTTTATATCCTTTTGGGAATTTAGCAGGAATATCTTCTGTTTTTATGGCTCCAGAAACAATTACATCTTGTCCATCTTCCCAATCGGCAGGCGTGGATACGCTATAATTTGCGGTAAGCTGCAGAGAGTCTATTACTCGAAGCACCTCATTAAAATTTCTGCCAGTAGAAGCAGGATAAATGATCATTAATTTAATCTTTTTATCGGGACTGATTACAAATAACGACCTTACGGTAAGTGTTTCCGAAGCATTAGGGTGAATCATATCGTACAAATCTGCTACTTTTTTTTCTGGATCTGCAATAATGGGAAAATCTACAGTTGTGTTTTGTGTTTCGTTAATGTCGCTAATCCATCCTTTGTGAGAATCTACTGAATCAACACTCAATGCGAGAACTTTAACATTTCTTTTTTCGAACTCTCCTTTTAAAGCAGCGGTTCTACCAAGTTCCGTTGTGCAAACAGGGGTGTAATCTGCAGGGTGAGAAAATAAAACCCCCCAACTATCTCCTAAATAATCGTAAAAATCTATTTTTCCTATTGAGGTTTCAGCCTGAAAATTTGGCGCAGTATCTCCTATTCTAATACTCATAATTTTATGTTTAATGTTAATAAAACAAACTTACATAAAAGTATACTAAAATAGTAGTTTTAATTTGCTATGGAAATAATATGTCCGTAAAACCACAATTATAGGTCACCGAAGGATTTTTAAGCTTAGGATGGATAAAAGCGAAAAAACCTTAATCTAAAAAAGTTGCGTCCTATGTTAACTAATTGGATTAGTTAGTTATATACCTTAATCATAAAAACATAGTCTTGCAGTTTTTCTATTTGCTTAGTACGTTTTAGTCCAAAAAGTGCACTTTTATGATTTGTAGATGGTCTTTTACCGAGCGAATCGGCAGGTATTGCGTTAATTGCCTCCAATATATAGGTAGCCTTTATAGCGAAAGCTGCACCATCGGCCTGACTTTCCTTACCGCTGATGATACCTACTAAATTACCAGAATTATCTAAAAGCGGGCCGCCACTGTTGCCCGGATTTACTGGGATGGAAACCTGATACTGCGTTGTATCGCCCACAAATCCATTTTTTGAACTTACATATCCTTCTCCCAATACCGCATCATCCTTTGGATATCCTAAAGTGTACACATTCTCGCCTATGGCCGCACTATTTTTCTTAATGGTGTAAGGAATGGCCAGTAAATTTTTAAATTTATTATCCTCTATCTTTAAAATAGCCATGTCGTACAAAGGGTCTGTATGTACAACTTTTACTTTGAAAGACTCACCTTTGCTGTTCTGAATGTAAATCGAATCAGCATCTCTAACCACATGTAAATTAGTAACAATGTAACCGTTTGTAGAAATTGCAAAGCCAGTACCCCCATAGTTACCGGGCCTCAAGGCCTTAGGCTGGCTTGTCTCGGCATTTACTTTTATATTTCTTATTAAATTGTTTTGACTTTTTATTGCTCTAACCACATCTTTACGCATTTGTAAATAGCTGTCAGCTTGTTTACTACTGTGCTGGATGGAATAAATAGAAATTAAAGATAGAACAATAAAAGATGCCGCTATTCCGATAAGTGCCTTGTTTTTACGCCAAATGCCAACAATTTTAGAAGGATGGGGTCTAAGTTCATTTGCGAGGGCAACAACGTCTATTTGATTGTGAATGGTATTGAGTTGATTTTTTAACTGCAGTCTCGAAGCATAAATATCCATCGAATCTAAAAAAAATTTATGTGTAACAACCTGGTGATCTATGGCAGGCTCATTTTTACGCAATAACTCAAACGACACCGATTCCTCTTTGGTAAGATTACCCAGAAGATAGTCTTCTATAATTGTCGCTAGTTCTAACTCGTTTCTCATTTAATCTTTTGTCTTAAAAAACAACTTCTTTAATCGCTGTAAACACTTGTATTTCTGTGTCTTGGCATTGTCTGTATTTGTGTATCCGAATTTCTCACAAATGTCGTTCATGGATAAACTATGGAGGTAAAAATCCTGAATAATTGTTTTACAGGGTTCGCCCAACGTAATTAATGCTGAATGCATCTTATCAAAATGCGCTTCCTTCTGTTCAAAATCCTCTACATCCTCTTCAACTTCCAAAAACTCTTCATAATCTGTAATGTTCCCCACCTTTTTACTCTGACTAGCAAGTTTTTTTAACCAAATTCTTCTGCTAACAGAATAAATATAGGTTTTTAACTTGCTGGTAAGCTCAAAGCTACCTTGCTTTACCTTGTCGTGCAGTACGATAATCGCTTCCTGATAAACATCCTTTGCATCATCTTCACTGCCGTTATTATTTAAAACCAATTGCAACACCATGGCAAAATAAGCTTTGTACAACCTACTAAGTACATCTCCAGAATTATTTAAAATTCCTAAAATTACTTCCCTATCTGTCGGCACGGATTCTCTCAAAGTAAACTTCACCAGTTAATACATTTTATGTTAAAAAGTAACCCAATAATAGGTAAAAAATTGTGTTGAAGGCAACTTAACCTCATAATGTTACCGGTAAGCGCGTTGCAGGCATCTTAGAGTAAGCTAATTTGATAACAATCCGGTAAGCAAAAATATTAAATTTTAAATATGATGCTGTACCGCACACATGATCAACAAAAAAGATCAAAAAATGACCGGATATGAATAAGCATTTGAAAATAATTATTTAGAAGCATTAGGATTTATTAAAATAAGCTATACCTTTGCGGCCTCAATCAGAAAAAAATGAAAAACACTTTAAAACTTACCTTCTTAGCAGTTGCTGTTTCTCTAGGTATGGCTGCTTGCAGCTCAGAAAAAAAAGCTACTGCAAATGACACAACTATGGTAGATACTGCAAATGTGGATACAATGGTTAAAGATTCTACAATAAAAGATACCACTGTAAAAATTACGACAGAGAAAACAGAAACTAAGACTAACTAGTCTTTAAAATTATTTTAAAAATTTTTGGGTTACCTTTTTCCTTAACCCGTATTAACGTTAAATTAAATTACCTTAAAAAAGAAAAAAATGAAAAATGCATTTAAATTCGGCTTCTTAGCTTTAGCCTTATCATTATCAGTAGCTGCTTGTAACTCAGAGAAAAAAGCTGACGGTGCAGATACCACTATGACTGATTCTTCTACTATTGTTACTGACACTACAGGTGTTGATACAACTGTAAATGACTCTACAGTAAAAGATACTTCTGTAAAAGTAAAAACTACTACTACTGAAGTTAAACACTAGTTTTAACAAGTAATTGAAAAGAAGGCTTGGAAAATTTCCTTAGCCTTCTTTTTTTTTAAAAAATGGGTTACCTTTTATGTTTTTTAGTATTAATAAGCGTAATCATTATTAAACTTAAAACAAAAGAAATGAAAAATGCATTTAAATTAGGCTTTGTTGCCTTCGCTTTGTCTTTATCTGTAGCTGCATGTACCTCTGAAAAGAAAGCTTCTGCCACTGATTCCTCAACAACAGATACATCTATGATGTCTACTGACACATCGATGAAAGACACGATGATGACAGACACCATGAAAAAAGATACTACGATGAACAAAATGTAATTTTATACATTTCATCTAATTTATTAAAAGGGTTTCAGGAAATTTCTGAAGCCCTTTTTTATTTATACAGTCTTAAGCCGCCATAATGAAAAAAAGCCGATCAATTCTTTTAAATTTGCGCTTTAATTAAAAAAATCAGGCATGAAGTTAACCACATTGCGAGCAATTTCTCCAATAGACGGGAGATACCGCAAGACATCAGATCAATTGGCGAATTATTTTTCTGAAGCAGCGCTCATTAAATATCGCGTTTTCGTAGAGATAGAGTACTTTATATCGCTGGTAGATTTAAAATTGCCTGGATTAGAAGAATTCGATATTAAATTATTCCCTAAGCTTAGAAACATTTACAGCGAGTTCTCTGAAGTTGATGCGGAGGAAATTAAGGAAACCGAAAAGATAACCAACCACGATGTAAAAGCGGTAGAATATTTTATCAAAGCAAAGTTTGATGATCTTTTGCTTAACGACTATAAAGAATTTATTCACTTTGGCCTTACCTCACAAGACATTAACAATACCGCCATTCCCTATTCTATTAAGCTGGGTTTGAATGAGTGTTATTACCCGGCAATCAATACTTTAATCGAAAAGCTAAAAAGTTTATCCGAAACTTGGGCTCATATCCCAATGTTAGCGCACACCCACGGACAGCCTGCGTCGCCTACAAAACTTGGTAAAGAGTTTTTAGTTTTCACAGAGCGCTTATCCATTCAACTTAAAAGCTTACAACAGGTGCCGAATAGCGCAAAATTTGGTGGTGCGACTGGTAATTTTAACGCACACCACATTGCATATCCAGAGGTAGACTGGGTTAAATTCTCAAACAAATTTGTAAATGAGGTATTGGGATTAGAGCGAGCGCAATATACCACTCAAATCGAACATTACGATCAATTTGCAGCCCAATGCGATGCGATGAAACGCATCAATAACATCATTATCGACTTAGATAGAGATATTTGGACTTATATCTCTAAAAATTATTTCAAACAAAAAATAAAAGAAGGTGAAATCGGTTCTTCTGCCATGCCCCATAAAGTAAATCCGATAGATTTTGAGAATGCCGAAGGTAACGCTGGAATTGCAAACGCACTCTTTGAGTTTTTTGCAGCAAAACTACCTATTTCTAGGATGCAGCGAGATTTAACAGATTCTACTGTGTTAAGGAACATTGGTGTCCCTTTTGCCCATAGTTTAATTGCGTTTAGCTCGACACTGCGTGGCCTGGATAAAATTATATTAAATGAAGATGCGCTTAATGCAGACTTAGAAAATAATTGGGCCGTGGTTGCAGAAGCAATTCAAACTGTTTTAAGACGAGAAAAATTTCCGAATCCATATGAAGCACTTAAGGATTTGACTCGGACAAATTCAAAAATCGATGCAGAAAGTATTTCGAGTTTTATAGACGGCTTAGCTGTAACAGCACATGTAAAAGCTGAATTGAGAACCATTACTCCTTTTACCTATACGGGAATCTTTTAGCTTTTTATAGGGGGTAAAACCTTTCTTCCATAATCCATAAACGGCAAAACCGATAAAAAACGGGTATTGCATGCAGCAAACGGCATTTTTAACATTAGATATGTCTTTAGCAAAAATTAAACGAATCTTCCTTATTACTGTTATGTACCGTTCCGGTACCATACGAGCGGATCTAGTGGTTAAATCTTTACCATTTACGGCCATAATCATATTTAAAATGTATTTAAACGTATTTTAATTATCAATTGTGTGGTGTTTAAAACAAGCGTTTAAACGCAATATTTGTGATTTCTTATTTTGCCAAAAATTACGCTTTTATTGCATTGGATATTAGATTGCATATTACAATGGATATTAAAAACATGGTTTTAAAAGTTCCGAAAAACAGCCTAACAACGTTAAAAACGTTCGTACTACCCTATAAAAAGCCATTTTGCGACATTTTAAGCATAGGTATATCTATCTAGTAAACAAATGATTACAATTACTTACAGTTATTATTTTACTATAAAAATTGTGTGTGAGAGTTTAAGTAGAAGTTTTGTTGTTAGTTTTCCCTATAGAACCCCAGCAGAAGAAGTGAGAACGTCCTTCTTGCCGGTCTGAGAAGCGATAACAGTTTCTAGAGCATTAATAGTTTTGTCTTGCGCACTGATTACCTTATGTAATGAGTTGATAATTTGCCGATCTGAAACTGTATCATACTGAGGAGCCGGCTCTGCTGCCATAGGTAGATTTCTATCTGGTAGAATCATATCTCCTCTATCTATAAGCCACCAATCTAAATTTATTTGAGGGTATGAATTTTTCATATCTCTAATATTTTCAATCGATATCTTCTTGTGGCCTGTTTTTAAGTCGTTAATACCTGCCTTATTGGTATTTAGGACACCCGAAAGCTCGACTAGAGTTTTTATCAGCCCCTCTCCCTTCAGGTATTCAAACACCTCAAATAGCTTCTCGTTATCCGACATTAATAATTTAGTATGAAATAATTATACTTAAAAACTTGCAAGTATGAAATAATCATACTATACTTGTGCCATTAATAGAACAAATATAGAACAATATGCAAGATAATAAGCTAGAAATTCAAAACGATGTTGAAGGAATATACGAAGGAAAGTTAACTGAGCTATTGGAGGGCAAACGCAAAGGCGATTGGTTGCTTGTGGCTGAGCTCGTTGGTATAAGTTCTAAGAACGCAGAAGTTGCATTTAATCGCATCTATTCTAAAAATCATAAGCAGGTGGTTACCGCTTTACAAAGAGTGATCAATAACCGCAAATCAATGTTGCAAAACCCTAAATAATCTACAATGCCAATCTATCACAACAATATACTTTGCATTTCCTACAAGGAGCTGGTTAACAAAGAGGCTAAGCCTAACGTTGTTGGCGAAGGTGCAATTATTACACAATACGACTTTGTAAATCTCTCTAACGCTAAAAAGCTAAAGACAGAACGGAGAGCTTGCCGAGGTACCGAAGCACTTTACCAATTAGATGCGCTGCCCGAATTTGTACAGAACGAAATCGCTAAAAAATAC
Source organism: Pedobacter sp. UYEF25 (assembly GCF_054061655.1). Classification (NCBI taxonomy): domain Bacteria; kingdom Pseudomonadati; phylum Bacteroidota; class Sphingobacteriia; order Sphingobacteriales; family Sphingobacteriaceae; genus Pedobacter; species Pedobacter sp. UYEF25. Next base: position 77,134 of record NZ_JBSSEL010000012.1, read on the forward strand.
GATGTTTCTAAAGTTGCCCGCCAAGAGCCAATCAAAAAACTTTTGGTTAACGACTACAGGGCTTACCAATTCTTTAGCACTTACACCAAAGATAACGGCGAGCATTTAAAGCCTAACAAGATTAGAGAGTACACGTCTACAGCTACTGTGCTAAATGTGATTACTAGCTTAATGAGCGATGCAAAAGCATGGCGCAAAGCTTTGGGCGGTACAACTTCTACAGCCGGTGCTTTAAAAAACCTTACAGAAATCCTTTCTACCATGCAGCCTGCTTACGGTTGGAAAATTCCAAGTAGCGATCGTGGTTTGCGTGGTAAGATTAAAGTTTATAGAGAAATGGGCTATGCCGGTTTGATTAACGGCAACGAGGGCAACGACAACGCTGCAAAAGTTACCGAAGATGCACAAACGGCAGCGCTTCGTAGAATTATGGCTCTTGGGCGTAATTTAGATGATGTGCAGGTAATGAAGCTCTACAATGTGGCTGCCGAAACTTGCGGATGGAAAAATATTACCAAAGGTACGGTTGCCAATTATAGATCTGAGTGGCAAGTGTATGCAGATGCAGGCAGCCGCGGTAAATCTCACCACGATAATAACCACGCTATGCAAGTTAAACGTAGCGCACCTACTTCGCCATTGCTTTATTGGACTATTGACGGATGGGATGTGGAACTTCTTTATCAGCAAAGAGAAACCGACAGAAAAGGCTATTCTAAAGTTACCTATCACAACCGGTTAACGGTGGTGGTGGTTTTAGATCCTTGTCAAAAATACCCAATTGGTTACGCCATCGGCACGCACGAAACGCCAGAACTTATACGGAGTGCAATGCGCAACGCTGTAAAGCATACCGAAGAATTATTTGGCGAAATGCACCATGTACATCAATTACAAACAGATAGATATGGTAAAGGTAATTTAACACCATTTTACGAGGGTTTAAGTAAGGTTTACACACCCGCTAGAGCGCACAACGCCAAGGCGAAGGTGATAGAGCCTTACTTTAAGCACCTCAATAAGAACTTTTGCCAATTACAGGCCAACTGGTCTGGTTTCGGAATTACATCCCGCAAGGAAGTACAGCCAAATGCAGAATATTTAAACAAGATCCGCCACTCCTTCCCCGATTTGCAAGGCTGTATAGATCAGATCGAAGCAATGATAAGTGGCGAGCGTAGAGCAAAGAAAGAAGCTTATTTAAATGCTTGGGAAAATCTATCTAGCGATTTAAAGCTGACTTGGACCCATGAAGAGTATTTGCACAACATCGGCGAGGATTACGGCCGTAGTAACAGATTAGAAGGTCAGGGGATAAAGAAAACCATTAACGGTGATTCATTTTTCTACGAAAGCTTTGAATCTAACTTTAGAAAGCACCGCAATACCGACTGGGTTTTAAAATGCGATCCGGATGATATGACAAAGGTGCTTGCAGAGAACGAAGATGCAACCCTACGCTTTATGCTCTCAGAAAAACACGTGCAGCCAATGGCTTTAATAGAGCGAAAAGCTGGCGATGCAGATCAACTTGCTAGAATTAATCAATTCAATAAAGCACAGGTGCAAGATATACTCGACGTGCAAGAACACGACTTCCAAGTTTTGGGCGATTTAATGAATAAGCAACCGGCCCTACAAGAAACCCTTGGCAAGCTGCTAATTGTAGACAGCAACGGACAGCATAAAGACAATAGAAATGCCGCCAGATTAAACAGCCAAGCGCGTAGAATAGAGATAAAAGAAGCTGCCAAAGTGCAAAAGCAAGCAGAACAAACCCAAGATGAGGCGCAAGATGCTTACATCGACGGAAAATTGAATTTTAACGACTTTTTATAACCAAACATGAAGATAGAACAGAAAACCGAGATTATAGAAGCGCTAGAAACTTACATGGCTTTACACCAAGTTTCGCAGAACGAGATTGCTAAAAAATCTGATGTAAATGCAAGTTACCTGGTTAACATGCGTAAGGGAATTTTTGCAACCTCTACCGGTGTAGCTTTCGCCGATAAGTATTTTGAGCGTTTGGCATCTATCATTGGCTTTAAAATAGAAAACGATAGTGTAGGTATTAAGCAAACCCGCCAATTTAACTTTATCCTAGCAAATTTAACAGATGCACGAGAATATGCAGAAACGTCCGTTTTAATCGGCGAAACTGGCGCAGGTAAAACCTTTACCGCAGATTTCTTTAAAACTAAGTTTACAGACCTATTTTCTATAAAAATTGGCTCGTCTGATACGCTTAATGACGTGCTAAACAAGATCGCTTTGGAGTTAAAGCTAGATTTTATAACGCACTTAAGAAGCGGTTCTTCTAGGTCTATGAAAATAAACTACATCTGTAGAAAGCTTGCCGGATTAAGAGACAGCGGCAAAAAACCTGTTTTAATTTTCGATGAGGCCGAATATATGAAGCCTGCTGCGCTTTGTGCCTACAAAGAAATTTATGATGTGCTGCTTGGTATTTGTCCAACTGTTTTGTTAGGCACTCCAGAGCTCATTGCCAACATAGATAAGTTAATTTCTAAGAAACAACCAGGTGTGGCGCAACTGTTTCGTCGCATAAAATTCAAGATCAAACACATTCCTAAAATAAATACCAAGTTCGAGCTATTTATAAACGACATAGAGCCCGAATTAAAAAAGTGGTTGCAAACCAACTGCAACAATTACGGCGAGCTTACCGATGTGCTTAAACCCTGCATCCGCGAAAGCGAAAGACTTGGCAAAGATCTAACGCTCCGCTTAGTTTGCCTAGTGCTAAACCTAGATTATGAATCGGCAAGGAACGGCCGCTAATGATAGAGGCCAAAATAAAAAAGCGACCATCTAAGCGCATCGCTATTAAAACCGATGCGCCAGATGTGCCTAAGAAAACTAGAGTTCAGAAAGGTACCCCGCCCAAAGAGCTCGATAAAATAAAGTTTGATCTATTCGACTTTACAGGCGAATGGTTCGAAGCCTTTAGTAAGCCAGAGCGCAACGGCATGTGGTTTATTTGGGGCAACAGTGGCAATGGGAAAACAACCTTCGTGCTGAAGATGGTAAAGTACTTAGCCAATTTTGAGAAAGTGATTTATAACAGTTTAGAAGAGGGCGTGAGAAAAACGATGCAAGATGCCTTTAGAAAAGTGGGGATGAATGAGGTTAACGGCAAGGTGCTGCTAGTTAAAGAATCTATAGATGATTTAATTATCAGACTTAAAAAAAGGCGCAGCGCCAAAATAGCCGTTATCGACAGCACCCAATATTCGGGCTTAAATTTTAAAGCTTGGTTAAAGCTTAAAGCAATGTTTCCAGAGGTGCTTTTTATTCTAGTGAGCCAAGCAGATGGAAAAAAGCCGAAAGGCCGCCCCGCAGATGACATACACTACGATGCAGATTTAAAGATTTGGGTAGAAGGGCACAGGGCAATAAGCAAGGGCCGCTACATAGGCACTAAAGGATATTACACCAATTGGATTGAAGGCGCTATAAAATATTACGAACATTAAAAACTGCAATGATGATAAAGAACTATGATTTTGATTACAACTGTGGAGAAGGAAGAGCCTGTTTTATTGTTGATACTGAAAAATTTAATACTGAATTGACAAGAGAATATTTAGATTTTTTTACGTGGGATTATGATGAAGATGAAGATCCAATAGATGCGTTGATGAAAAAATATGCAATGCAAGCGATAAGAATAAGCACGCTTGAGAATTATAATGAATTCGGAGTAATATCATGGTTCGCAGATGCAGAAGGATTCCCGCTTATCGATGGCTCTATTGGAATCAAACTTACTCAAGTGGAAGGATATGAATTTGATGATTATAACCTATTTGTATTAATCGATTAGCACCCATCTATATGAAGACACTAACCAAAATTACCAGAGTTGAGGAAATTAGAAAGATAGACTTAACGCAAAAGCAAGCGGTGTGCGAGCTGCTGCAATGGACCGAGCAAATGTATTTCGATTTTATGTTTGCTCAGTACGAAGAATTTCTAAACCGCATGTTTAGCGGTTATCCCATACAATTTTTAAACGATGTAAAGTACTCTCCAGTATTTAGTGGCTTTTGGAATAATGAGATTGCAGCTCGCAATGAATTTGATTTTCTACCATTTGCCAATACAGAGACAGAAGATTACTACGAGGTAGATGTAAATGGCGAGCTACAGGTTTTGCAGGCGCTGCCGGTTGGCGATATCTATTTGATAGACGAGTTTATGTTTATACACAACCCACAGCGCTTAATGCACGATGATGCCTTTATGCACCGCTACAACAAAACACTTAGACTTTTAGATAGAAAATATGGAAAACTTAAATAGCCTACAAAATGAGCTTTTGCAATTCTCTAAAGCAAATGCAAACGCGGTAAAAGTTACCGAAGCCGAAGAGATTATTCTGGCTGTGTGCCAAGCTTTAAATGTTGGTTTTGATGATTTAACGAGTGTTAGGAAAAACAGCGAATTTGTAGAAGCACGCCAAATTGCCTTTAAAATACTTAGGGATAAAAAACACAACTGTGATACTATTGGCGACTTATTTAACCGGGACCACAGCACGGTACTTTACGGCGTAAAATGCTACGAAGATAAGATATACACCAAAGATAGATCCTTCTTACAAAAAGTGGCCTTGGTTGCAGAAGAAATGGAGGGGTTATGCGCGTAAACCTAAACCGCGAGAAGCTAACCCGAGTGCATGAAATGGTAACGCTTCTTTTAAACGATTACCCTGCGGGCGATGCTGCCGAAAAGCTTATTGATGCGCTGATAAACAAGGTTAGACTAAAAATGCGCAATAAGTTGGATAAGATGAGTTTTAAAAACTGCTACAGCTTCTCCATACCCCAAGAAGAGGCAATGGCGCTTTTTATATGGTTTGGCCAAATGGAAGCGGTAGTGCAGCCAACCGATTACATTTTTGAAAAGAACGTGCTACAAGACATCATTAACCAAATAGATAGAGAATATGGAACGATTAATAGAACTGGAGAAGTTGATAGAAGTGTACAAAGAACGATTAGTTAAATGGAGTGGCGCAGAGCAGATCAATATTTTGTATAAGCACTATGTAAAAATTCAAGACGAGATCATCACAATACAAAACGAACAAATAGAAAATTTAAAAAGACAGATCAAATGAAAACAATTAACCAACAAAAATCAGCCGACACCTTTTGGAAAGACGAAGCCGGCATTAAAATCCCGTATGCTAGAACCACTAGCCTCGAACGGAAAGCAGAGCGCACGGTCGCCAAACTAGCAAAGGATGCAGTTAAAGCGCATAACATTTTAACGGTATTTAAAAGCGATTTAAAAGCGCAGGTAGAGCAGCTTTATGAGGCGTTTTGCATTGAGAACAAATGCGAGCCTAGAGAAGGGAAACATGGCATTACCTTTTACAATTTCGATAGAAGCATTAAGGTAGAAGTAGCCATTAGCAAGCCACCAACTTTTGATGAAAATACAATTGAATTGGCGAAGGCGAAGCTAGACGAGGTTTTTGAAGACGGATTAGCAGGTGCAAAAGAATGGATTAAGCCGGTAATAATGGACGCCTTCCAAACCAGTAACGGCAAGTTAGACCATAAGCAAGTATTGGGGTTGCGTAAATACACTGATAGAGTGGATGATGCCCGTTATGCCGAAGCTATGGGGCTAATAGATAAATCTATCCGCAGACCAAGCAGCAAAGAGTATTTCCGCGTGTGGATTAAAGATACGCATGGTGAGTACATCGATGTACAATTAAACTTTTCAGCAATTAAAATAGAGGATTAAAACTATGAATATCATCGAATCAGAAATATTAGCGCTTACCAAAGAGGTAAGAAAAGCACAAAAGGCAATTTTTACGGGTGATGCAAAAGCATCATCTACAGACCATAAGAAGATGCGAGATGCAGAGAAGCAGCTCGACAATTTAATTACCAAGGCAGATGCTTTAAACGCCGCTAAAAAGGCAGACAATAAGTTCGATATCGTTATCAAATTAGAGTTTGATGCAAAAGGATCGCCAATGATGCGCCCCGAGTTGCCCGGTCAATTGGTGGCAGCTACCGCAATAGATGCGCTGCTATCTTCTGCGAGTAACATCCAAAAGATGGTAAACGCTAAAAGTGGCGATGATGTGCTTAGAAAATCTACCATTAAGATTTGCGAACTTTTTTAATCCCCCAAACCATGAAAATGATAAGAGCTTATAGGGCAAACGATTTAGAGAGAGTAGACGAGAAATTTTCTATGCCTCTTGTTAGGAAGTATCCTAAGATAGAGCGGAATATGCCTTGCCCATGTGGCTCTGGTATTAAATACAAAAAGTGTAATCATCAAAAATAACGATGCCAATTATGGTAAACGCCAAAAGTGGCGAAGATGTGCTTAGAAAATCTACCATAAAGATCTGCGAAATTTTTTAATCCCCCAACCCCCGAAGGGGGCTTTTAACTACTTAGCCATGAATAAGAAACTATTTGCTTGCATTACCATCATTGTCATTATTGCAGTTATTGGGCTCTTGGCTTTGGGTTGCGGGTGTATCTATGTCATTTATAACATAATAAATTAATGAACGCTAACAAACAAATAAACGAAGGCTTTACGAAGCTTTTTACAGAAGCAACCGAAGAGGTAATTAAAATAACTGCCGCCATCGAGATGCTTAAAATAGACAACGGTTTAGAGATCGTTTACATAGCCGGCAAAGTAACCGGTTTAGATTACGAGGAAACCAAGCAGAAGTTTAGCAACCGTGCAGAGCTATTAACTAGACGAGGTTACATTGTAATCAACCCAATGGACTTTATTGCGCCAGGCACAGATTGGAAACTAGCAATGAGCATTTGCCTACTGCTGCTTTCTGTAGCAGATAACATAAACCTACTGCCCGATTGGTATTTGAGCAAGGGTGCGCAAATGGAAAACGACACCGCCGATAGGTACGAAATACCAACATTGTTAACGTCTATTGCAGACAAAACTAGCTTATAAAAACATGATAGACTTATATAATTATTTAGCATTCATAGCGGTGATGATCATACTAGGTGTGGCGATGGATAGCATAAGCAGAAAGAAAGCAGCAAAAAGAAAGGTAAAAGTTACGGGTTACGGGTTAAAGGTTACAAGTCTAACCGCCCAAACCCATAACTCGCAACCCGCAACCTGTAACACAAAACCCCATGACTAGAGGCGATGTAACCGAAATAAGTAGCCTTTACCCAGGGGATAGGTTTTACTTACACAGCGATAGAAACAAAATCGTTTGGGTGTTTAGAGGCATAAAAAATAGAAAGTTTGCAGCCTATCCGAGTACAGCTTCAGAACGCTACGCAAAATCTCAGACTAGAGAATTTAAAGAATATACCTCGGTGGTATTTCTTAGAAACGAACCGATATCGGGCAATGAGCCGATAACTGTAGATATCGCACAATAAGCCGATACATGAAAGCCTTTAAAATCTTTTACGAACCGATTAACAACCTGCAAAGCGTTGGCGAAACCGTGCTAATTGCAGCAGAGAACGAAGGGAAAGCTAGACTATACTTTCGCAGTGTGTATGAGGGTAGGATTTTAAAGGTTAAAGCAATAAAGCAAGTTTAAATTTATGAGAAAAGACATCATCATCACCGTAATTATTATCGCTGCCGTTTCCATCATCATTTTTGGATTGTACCTGGGCGGCTTCACTAATCCATATAGAGCATATTAATTATGATCAACAAACCCTCAACCTTCAACCTTCAACCCTCAAGCTCAAAGCGAAATTACGCCCAACTCTTCGCTATTTGCAAAAAGCATGGTCTAGATTATAAAGACAAAGTTTTTGAGTTTACCGACGGCCGCACCGATAGTTTAAAAGCGCTTACCGATGGCGAGTATAGAGAATTGATGATACGGATGCAGTTGTTAAACCCCTCCCATCCCCCTAACCCCCAAAGGGGGAACGGCCTAGCGTTTACGCCCAAGCCTGGTGATAAGCAGCGGAAATCTTTTATAGGTATTGCAAGTCAGATGCGGTGGGGTAAAGATACCAAGGAGTTAATTGCTGCAATAGATGTTTGGTGCCTCGCACAGAAATACAAAAAGCCGCTAAATAGTTTGGATGTAAAGGAGCTTAACACGCTGCTCTACATCTTCGAAACAAAAGTATTGGCAGATTATTACTTAAAATTAAACGGATAATATGAAAGGTTTTACTATCGGCAGCCAAACTGCTAAGAGAATCATTAACAACAGAGCAGATGGTGGGGTTTTAAGAAATATTCAAATTAGGATTTCAAAATGGATGTTGATTTGCTTTAATGAGAAAATAGCTTATGATATAGATGAAAGAAGCCACCGGTTCTTAGAGGAAGCTCTCGAGTTATGTCAGTCAGTTGGAACTACTAAAGAGGAAGCGATTTTACTGGTAGATTATGTATTCAATAGACCCACTGGTGAAACATATCAAGAGGTTGGCGGAGTAATGGTTACTTTAGGTGCGCTTTGTAATGCAGTAGGAAAAAATATGGAAGACTGTGCGCTTACTGAAATAGAAAGAATTGAATCGCCTGAAGTAATGGAGCGTATAAGAGTTAAACAACAGAGTAAACCACCTTCAAGCCCCTTGCCACAATGACAACCTACGAACTTACAAGCCTAAAAACGCAAGGAGATTTCTCTTTAGAGTTTGATGCAGGCGGATGTTTAATTACTTGTAAAATGGCATTTAAACAGTCGTTAAAGAGCGAAACCCTGCATAACCTACTATTTAGCAATATCCCATTTAAAGAGGCAGATTTGCCGCAATTAAATAAATTAGGTTTCACTATTACCAAAGCCGTGCCTACAAACCATAAGATTGCCCTATTCTGCCGCCTGTACGAGAAATACAAAGAAATTAAGTATAAGGTAAGCCCAAGCGACACCGGTAAGATTAAAAGCATTAAAATAGATGAAGCCTTGCTTAAGGTTTACTTCGAATCTGAAACCTTTATTTTTAAAAGCAAACAGAGCATCGCCAACCTTGCCAAATATTACAACGAGCTACGTGCAGAGATTGCCGCAGGTGGCAAAGGCAAATATCCAAATAACTATAGTGCAGAATTTATAAAGAAACTCCCAATGGACCAATGGGGCGGTTATTGGGAACATTTACGCAGCTTGGGTTTATCTCCGGTAAAAGATAGAACAGGTAATACTACAGACTGGATTCCATCCCCCAACCCCCAAAGGGGGCTTAAATAAACGAAATTATGACTATAGAGTATTTCGAGAGTGCAAAAAGAATTGTTGAAAATGCTACAAAACAGAGCTTAAATGTTGGTATGAGATTTGCATACCATTATAGAATGCAAATAATTTAACTAATTTAAAGCTCAATCCTTTCTAGCAAAGCTTCTAAATCTGCTGAGGTTAGCAGCTCTACATTATTTAAGTAAACTAAAAAGCCTGTATGAGTTCTAACAATAACGCCGCTATAAAAATTATCTATCATGATATGGTAGTTACCCTGCCCGCCGTGGGGTTGTGTAAGGCGAACAGTTTTAACTTCATTGCCGAAAGCAGCTTTAAATGTTATCTCTGCCATTAATAGTAAAATAATTTATAAATTTAACCGACCTGCCGTTATGGTGGGGTTTAACCTCTAAATAATATGAAAACAATACTCTTAGCATTAATAGTGGTATTATCCATTTCTACAACTTGCCTTGCACAAAATAATAAAGAAAACAGTAAAATCACACAAGTAGAAAAAATAAAAAATAAAGTAAAAGTTTGGTTTAAAAGCAGCTATGTAGCTGAGAATTTTAAAGACCCCTATAGTTATAAGTTATTGAAATTTGAACTATCTCCTATTAGTAAAAAGGACTACTTAATAAATGAGATAGCAACATTAAGTGTTCAAACAAACGAAGATAATAAAGTTATCATAGATACTTACAAAGAAATGATTCAAAAAGGAACTAAGGAATACCTTTCAAAAATCGACAGATATTACATTTATTTAGATGCTTATGGGAAAAATAGCTATGGAGCAAATGTCTTAGGTAAGTATCGTTTTTTAGTCGACCCAAATGGTGTATTGATTGGTAAAGTTGTTGATATGAATGATTAAAATTCCAAAGCCCCGATTTATGATCGGGGCTTTTTGTTTAATTCTTTTTTGTCTTTAGCAAAACGCGCTTGTTATATTTGTCTATATGCAGGGGCAGCAACTACTATTTACTTCTTTATTTGCCACACAAGCGCCAACCGTAAAGCGCAAGCCTGCTATTATCCAGACAGAAAGTACCGATGCTAGAGACCGTTGTTTAGTTTATCGCTACTATTATCACATAGAAATACAGCGCACCCGGTACGATGATGTGCTAGAATATTTAGAAAAGGAATTCTTTATCAGCTCTTGTGTAATAATTAAACGCCTGGGCATTCAATACGATTTTCTAAAAGAAGTGGTAGAGCAAAAGCCAAGGCTACCGAAGTTGAAGAAATTATATCCGCATTTGGTGTGGTCGCCAAACCCACAAAGAGGTACATAAAAAACCCCGAGCAGATCTGCTCGGGGTTTTTTATCGTTAATTTTTTTATATAATTACCTGCCGTTGTAATATCCGCATCCACTACCTGCGCCAAAGGTAAGTCCGTTTTTGTCCGTTACCTTAACATCTGTTCTAAACCAAGTACCGGCAGGGTATTTAGACGAATCGAATGTAGCTTTACCGCTTAATTCGGGAACTAAAACGTTATTGGTAACATCGGGATTTTGGCCATTACCTGCACTGTACCAGGTAACATCTACCTTACCAATAGGTACGTTGGTTGGCGAATAATAAACAAATTTTGCAGTTACGTTTTTGCCGCTAAAACCCACACCTACGCTTTTTGCTATTGGGAATGGTAAATCTTTACCGATGCCAAAACCTTGCTGTAAATCTGCAAATGCTTCGTTCGCTTCGGTATCTGTTAGGGCGTGGTTAACTTGAAAAATACCTGCAAAGTTCCATTTGGCGTTGTTGGTATCGGTGCCCGCGCCAATGCGTGTAAATGCTTTGTTAGAGCCAAAAAGATAGGTTTTAAGCTCGCCTTTGTAGATATTGTCTATCCAATACTTTGCGGTGTTTGTTGCGGTGTACTGCACCCGCACAACAAACGGCTTGTACAAAGGGAGACGACCTTGTATAAATTCGTTGTTTGCATTTGTGGCCCTAAATTGACCGCCTAAGTCTCCTAGGTATTTACCGTAAACATTCCAGTAAGCTTCGTAACTAAAACCGCTTAAATCTAGCCCAATAAACCAATCTTCGCTAGGTTTACCAATTTGCATATCTGGCGAAACGAAATAAAATTTATTCTCGTTATCTAGTTGGATATACCGATTGTTGTAAGTCATTATCTCTGTGCGAGGCTGATCTAAAGAACTTGCATAGAGAGAAACGCCACTTTTGCTGTTTGGTATTTGCGCAACAAAATCTCCGTTGCCAACTTTTTGTCCATTTTTGTTTATCCCGTTAGCGGCGAAGAAAACATTATCGAAAATGGCGTTCAGTTTTTCAGTAGTAGTTACTGGTGGCACTACAACAATAGGGGGCGCGCTTGGTAACGCATTGTAAAGCTTTGCAACCTGCGCGGCAGTTATTGCAGTTTTGCCTTCAAACGGTGGCAAGACGACACCATTTGCCATGGTAACTTCTGAGGTTACAGTTTTAATATACTTAATTTTGCCATCTTTTGTAGTGGCAACTTGGGCCATTAAACCGGTACTTACCAGTAAGGCTAGAATTGTGAATTTAAGTTTCATTTTATATTGATTTATTGTGTTGCTGATTTATCCATAAAAATGGTATCAAACGGAATATTCATAACCGTTAAACCATCTTGCCGAATTTCTTGCGTTTGGCCTTTGCGCATAAACTTGCCAATGTTATCATCTCCCTTGTAGTGGATTGCTTTAAAAACATCGTTGGTAACTTCGAAATAGTTGAGGCTATTGGCTAAAGCTTCAACTGGTACGTGGCTATTTGTATCTCCTTGGTAATCGAACAACAAGCGCACGTTACAGCTGCAGAAACAACGCTGTAGGCCGCCGCCCATATCTTCTGTCCTATTTATGTTAATCCGAATTAACGCACTCGGAAAAGGCAGCGCAGGGCGTAACTGATAATTATCTAACTGCCCTTTATCTAAGTCGGCCCATAAAATAGCCGGTACCGTTGCAATAAGTTCTTTTAGTTTTTCAAATATTTGTATCATCTGTCTATAGCTTTATACATTTCGGCTTTTGCCGCTTTAATTAATCTTGCTGCTAAAATTGGACTTGCGCCTAAAAATTGGCGTTTAGGCATGTTAATGGTGTATGGTTTAAAGGTGAACCCTTGGCCCTCAGTTGTGCCTTTTGTAAAACGTCCTTTACTCTTGCCTTTTTTCTTTCTGTTACGTAAAAAGGTTTCGCTGCTTGCAGCTCTATTAATAGCGCCACCGTAATTGTGTATGGCTGCATAGGGCACATCTGTAACGCCCACATTAAAACCATTTGCCCTGGTGGCAATTACGCGCAAACCTCCTTTTAGTTTACCTGTTTTTACCAATAGCGCCCGTTTGTTCTTTTTATCTTTTCGAGGTGCCCAGGCTAACCCGTCGAAGCTTTCTTTGGCGAAGTTCTCTAACCCGTAGTTAACTGTATCTTCTGCCAAAATCGGAATGATTTGCACCCTTGCAATTGCAATTCGGTTTTGAAGCTCTAGAAAATATGCATCGATTTTGTCTTGGTTGCTCATTGCTGGGTTACGGGTTGCGGGTTAAAGGTTATATGTCATTGCGACCAAATATAATTTTACGATCGGCAGCAGCTATTCGGGTAAATCATGCAATATCGCAGCAGTTTCACAAAATTTAATTTTGTTTTTTCCTTTCTCGCTCTAAAACAGATTTAGGCACATCGCTGAAATACGGATGATCTTGCGCAAATGCTACACCTTCTGCTGCTAGGTTCTTTTTAAAAGCTTCGGGAATATCCGGATAGTTTATTTCGCTATCTGGCGTTTCTACCGCATCTCGTAGTTTTCGAGTTCTACTTCTACAGTTGTAATGGTTTAACGGGAAATATATTTTCCAAAATGGACTATCCCAACGTTTTATAACACCATTTAGCGAGCTACACAGTTCTGTACTATGCTCATCTATAACGGCATCAAACTGTATAAAAGGAAATAGATCTTTCTGCGCTACAATGCTTGCCCACTCGCGCGCCATCTGTCCACTGCGAAAGGCCGTTTCATATTCCGTCTTTAACCAATTTAAATTCTGATCTGCAATTTGCTCAGCGCTCCGTTTAAAGTTATCCCAACTTTTTACCTGTCCATTTGGATCTATAAGCGCATCGTTCATCATTTGCAATTCTTTCCACGTTTTAACAGCAGAGAATTGCTGTACATTCTTTCGCAGCGAATCTGCCAAGCTGGTATCAACGGTTGTAAAATCTGCAACATCGCTTTGTCCTAAACCTTTTAAAATGGCTTTGGTTAATTCATCTACATAGCTTTCAAAAAGGCTATCATCAAAATCAATAGCAGTTTGCGCTTCGAATATTTTACGGATGATGTCTAAAATCATTTGGCTAAATTTTGGTGTAGTATCTGCCAAAGTAATTAAATCCTCCCCCTTGCCCCCAAAGGGGGAATGAGAACACGTTGTGTAAACGCTATTTACATTGTCTTTAAAAGTTAAAAATTTCTGATTTGTCGCCCGAGGTGCTACCGCTCGGGCGGGTTGAAAAAAATCGGTTAACTTTCTTAAAATAGAACGATCGGCAAGCGTAACCTTCCCCCTGGCCCCTGAAGGGGGAATAGGCTGTTCCGCCCCCGAAGGGGGAACAGGATTCTCGGTGGCTTTTGCGCGTGCTGCTATTTGTGCATCGTAATCATCGGGCTTTGGCATTTCGTATTCCTCGTAAAAGAAATCATTGCTGTAAGGAACTTTTAACTCTAAAGCCATTTCCTTATGAATCTTGAACGCTTCTTTCTTCTCGATCTGCTTTTCGCTTTTAAGAATGAATGTGCCACCTTTAACATTAAAGCCTGCGGAGATCAGCACTTTTACAAATTCGCTATTTAGGTACCTGCGTACGTAGTTAATATCAGCTTCGTTTTTCTTATTATCTTCTTGCTGGTGCGTTGCCGATTGTGCGTAGCCGCTTGTATTACTGCTATCAATTGTTTCAGTACTACCAAGCAGCGCTTTAGAAATCTCTTTATTACAGTAATCTGTAAAGCTCATCTGTAGCTGACCATTCGCGTTGCCTGTTGGCATAATAGCGGTAATCTTTGTGCCTGCGGGGCGTACAATTACACCGCCGCTGCCCATGCCGTCTAAAGCTTTAGAAAGTGCAATACGTTGCGCATCATCGTAACCATCCCACTCACCATCTATAATGCCTTGCCCAAACTTTTCTACAAAACTTGCCCAATCTCCTGTTGCACCACGTTTTAAAATGGCATAACCGGCAGCGGCTAAAAAGATGCCTAAATCGTTATCCTTGCCAACATTCATTACGGTTTTAGCATAAATGCCTTCTAGGTAATTCGTACCTGAATCACCTGTTTGCTCGTTGGTTACCAAGCCTAAATCGCAACGGTAATGCTTGCGCGGAATGAGATTTGGTACAACCTCGTGCATCTCGTTATCATTAATGATAAATGCAGGCTCTAGCAAAGTTTTACCAAATCCTTTGGTTGCAATGAGCTCGCTTAATAGATCTTCGAAACCAATACAATCTAGCAGCTGGTTAACTTCTAGCACCGGCTCGCCATTTGCATCTGTAAAAAGCCAATCGGCTGTAGTAATTGCATCTACACGCTTACCCCAAACGCCTTGCCAATGCCCATCGGTACTGGCTAAATCGTTGTACATATCATACAACTGTATGCGGCGCGGTATGGTGCTTTCTGCAAATTTGGTAGCGTTACGCCATTTTCTTAAATCGAGCGAATCTCTTACAATTGGGCGTACCTCTATGTGTGTGTTTAATACGTTCCCTGTTATTTTGCCTCGGGTTTTTGTTACCCTGTCTTTTCTAGGTGCCATAATTAATAATAAGTAGATCGTTTAGGATTGCTGGTTACAGTAAAGCCCTGGTTAAATTCTATGTTTGCCGCAATTACAGGCCAAGTGGTGTAAATTAATTTGCCGCTTTGTATGCGCATTAATTCGGCAATGGCATCGTCGTAACATTCTTTGGCAAGCTCTAAGCTCATGCCTGCGTTGCAAAGCTTTAGCAAATTCCAAATGGCAATGTCTTTGATGAAGATGATCAATGCTGCAAACTTTTTTCTTTCGGTTGCATCTGTAGTGGCAAAGATGGTTGCATAATCGTAGCGGTTTAAATAACCTTCTGCTTGGTTAATGGCTGCATCGATTGCATCTTGTACAAGTGCATTATTGCCCCGGGTAATTACATCGACTTTCTCGTTGTATATGTGTGTGCCTAAATCGGCTTTGCTTATAAAACTCATGCTTTAATAGTGTTTAGTGCCTTTACGGCTTATTTGTATGGTTTCAATTTTACTAACATCGTTAATGGTGCGGGCATTTAAAGAACTAACTCCGCCTTCTACTGCATCGGGTCCGTCATCATGCGCACGGCTTGTAGGGCTTAGCGCCTTAAACTGCCCTTCCATTGCTACCATGTGCGGGTTTTCTTGTAAATCTTTGTTGAAGATTAAATAGCCGTTTCGGTTTAGCGGGTTAAGTGTAGATTCTATACGATGGTATTTATCTGGCTTATCTCTTGGATCGGGCACAGGGTGAATGGTAATACCATGTTTGATATTTGCAGCCTTGATCTCTATTTTCAACAAATCATCTATCCACGGCCACTCAATAATAAAGTAAATAGGCACCACGCCTCGCACATAATTATAGATCTCGTAATTCCAATCTAACATATCAGAAGTGGTGGTTTGCGCACAATAAGCTTTTAACACATGGTATTGATCTCGCCACCTACCAATTAATGCTGTAGCCTTAAAATCGCCTTTCTTTTTGTACGATGGATCTGTATAAGAAATTAGAAACTTATACTCTTTGAGCGGGCGCATTTGCCCGTAATAAAGTTTCTCGAAAACCTTGCCCTCTGTAATTGGATTGTTGTAGTATTCGCCCTGTTGTGCTTTGTAGCTTAATACCCGCAAGGCGATATCTATAAAAGCTTCGGTGTTTTTTTGTGGCCAAGTAGATACACCGTTTTCATCTCTAATGTTTACAATCTCGAAACTATCAGCTACTTTCATAGCTAAGGTGATACAAGAGTATTCTGCAATGATGTTACCGTTAAAGATCACTAACAAAGGCACCGAGATAGAACGGGTTGGAATTAGCGCACGTTCTAGCCAATCGTAGTCTTCTGTAACTGTATCCGGGTTGCGGCACTTTGCATCGGTATCAAAATCATCTACAATAATACCATCGGGGCGGTACTCATCTTGCCTGGCACCACGCGGAGATTGACCCGCACCAATGGCACGAAAGCTAAAACCCGATTTTGTGGTAAATTCGCCCGATTCCCAATGGCCTATGTTTTTTTGAATGCCGTAATCGTTAATAATACGCGCATTGTTTTCTAAAATAGATTTGTATGGCATTAGCAGCCTAACTGCATTATCGTAACTGTTGCTGCCCAAAAACCAATTGCGTTTCTTTTTGGTAAGCGAAAGCTTTAAAGCTTCCATCATGGTACGCCCCGACTTAGCTAATTCTCTACTCCAAGGACGCACTAAAAAGTACTCGGGGTTTCGCATTACCAACTTGGTAGAGCGAATGTGAAACGGTGCAGGCTCTGAGCTATAGAAGTTTGGGCAGTAGTATTTAAACCAAGCTTCATCGTTACCCTCTAGCTTTTCTACACGCTTGCGCTTCTCTAGCTCGCTTTCGTTAATGTTAACCGGGAATTGCTTGCTTTCATTAATGATAAACTTATCCCAATTAATGAGAGCCTGTTTATCTATAGCCGCTTGTATTTGCTGAATTCTATCGTGCATTACGAACGGGATTTAATGAAGATATCTGCCCATTTGCTAATCATTTTGCTATCTGCCGGGCTTTCTGGGCGGACAAAGTTTATAAGTGAAATAAAGGCGTGTACAATCTCGTGCATAGCTGCTTTTGTTTCTAGCTCTTTAATGTCTTTTACGAGCTTGCGTCGTACATCGCCCATTTTGCTATCGGCAAATCTTTGCCCTTCTGGCTTTAATTTAATGGCGTTCTGTATTTCGGTTAACTCATCTAAAAGATCGCTCATGCGCTCGGAGCGTGTTAAAAGCAAGTTTCTTTTAAGCTTCTCCCAGTTGTCTTTCTCTTCTCGTACCCACTTGCCCATTGTCTTTTCGGTAACGCCAACACGCTCTGCAAGTTCTTTTTGGGAGGTAATGCCCTCTTTAATATACCAAAGCTTTGTGCTTTCTTTTAGCCTTACTACCTCGGCTTTTGTGAGTCGTTTTCCTGCCATAACAGTACAAAAATGGTATATAAGTTATGTATAGTAGATTTTATGTTTTCAAGTACAAAAACAGCATTACCAATGCGGATGCGTGGGTTTGCCACTTGTAAACCTTAATTTTTTTAGGGTAAAAAGTCGGGTTACGTTTGCATAACAAATACGATAAACGGCGATGCTAAAATCTACCAAACGCTTCTTGTTAACGAGTGAGAAAAAGAATAACCAAGGCTTTAAGGTTAGAACTGCGGGCATAGATTTAACCGATTTCTATAACAACCCAATTATGCTTTTTATGCATGAGCGCCCGAAAGGCTTAAGCACTACAGAGGTGCTGCCGTTGGGTTTTTGGGCTGACTTGGAAATTTTGGCAGATGGTAGAGTGTACGGAACGCCCGTTTTTGATGATACGGATGACTTTGCAGTAAAGATTTACAACAAGGTAGAAAACGGAACTATTAAAATGGCATCGGCTGGGCTTGCCCCTGGTACTTTTAGTGATGATCCTTTGGACCTTTGGCTAGAGACTTCTATAGGTGTAGAATTTAGCATTGTAGATCGTGGTAGCAATAGCGAAGCATTAAGTAGCTCCATTGCCTTATACAACAAAACAAATGAGCTGGTAACCCTATCAGACTTTCAATCCATTATAAATTCAACTAAATCTTCAGAAATGAAAATCATTCAATTAAGTGCTGCAACTGCGGCCTTGCTATTATTAAAAGATGGCGCTACCGAAACCGAGGCGCACACTGCAATTGAAAGTTTGGTAACGCTTGCCGCTACGAACAAAACAGCAATTGAAACCTTAACAGCCGACAAAGCAGCTCTAGCGACTGAGAAAGTAGAGCTACAGACGAAAGTAGATGAAGCTGTAAATCTTGCATCTACAGAGAAGGTAATTGCCCTGGTAGATAAAGCAATCGATGTAGATCGTAAGATCACTGCCGATTTGCGCGAAGACTACATTAAGTTGGGTTTTGATACTGCGAGCTCTATGCTTGCTAAAATGCCTGCAAATCCAACCATTAACTCCAAGGTAGAGAAAGAGGGCGGAGCTGCAAAACAAGACCCCGATTTTGTAAAGTTGAGCTATTCGGAGTTAGACAAAGCTGGTAAGCTTATTAAGTTGAAAGCAGACAACTTAGAATTGTTTAAAGCCAAGTTTAAAGAGCAATACAGTACAGATTATACAGGCTAATCCCCCTTGCCCCCAATGGGGGAATAAAAAGGGATTTAAACACCATTTAAACACACAAAAAGAAAATACACCCATACATTTAAACACCCAAATAACGTGAAAAATTTAAAATTAAAACCCTTAGCCTTACTTTACAATGTACTTGTTTGGCTTGTAGTATTTACCATTGGCGGTTTATCGCCGGTGATGGCTTTGGGCGCTGCCTGTGTTGCAGGCACCGTAACCGGATCGGCTTTGAGTTTTACAAGTTTTGGCTTAGCAATGGCCATACAGGTAGAGATTTGGCAGAACCATATTGAAGAGGAGTTATTTAAGGATAATACCTTTCTAAAAAAATGTTTCAATGCCGATCAATACGTCCTCGAAGGTAAAATTGTGCACATCCCACAGTCGGGCGGTTCTGGCACAACAGTAAAAAACAGAACTTCGTTACCCGCTAATGTTCGTAAAAGAAGTGATACAGATATAGTTTACGCTTTAGATGCTTACACTACAGACCCTGTTTTAATCCCTAATGCAGAACAGCACGAATTAAGTTATGACAAGCGTAACTCGGTACTTGGCGAAGATAAAGACAATCTTAACGAAACCATTGCAGAAGAGGTATTGTACGATTGGACTAACAGCCCGTTAAACTCTACAAGCTTGCCTGCTAGTGCTATTTTTAAAACTTCTGGTGCTGCAATTGCCGCCACTTCAGATGCTGCAACTGGTACTCGTAAAAAAGCTACGCTTACAGATTTACAAATCATGAAAACTTATTTTAAAAATAAGAAACGTTGGTTTGAAGGTAAAATGAATGCTTTATTAACACCACAAATGGAAGCTGATTTGTTTCCTGCCGATAGCGTGGTTACTGCCACTTATATGGCATCTGTATCTCAAGCAGAACGCGAGAGTGGTGTAATTGCTAAAGTACAGGGTTGGAATATTATGACGCGCTCTACCGTGTTAGTAACTACTAGCGCATTTGCTATTAAGGCACCAGGTGTAGTAGGTGCAGCGGGTGATAACGAAGCATCTTTATTCTGGTATGAAAATGCAGTTGAGGCTCCTATAGGTGCAGTAACTGCATTCGAGCAAATGAAAGCTCCTCAATTCTATGGTGATGTTTATTCTTTCGAAGTACGTATGGGCGCTAGAGCTAGACGTGCAGACTACGGCGGTATTGCTGTGTTAACGCAAGATGCGGCTGCATAATCCTCCAAACCTCCAAAGGAGGCTTAAGGGCACATAACATAAAGGTTAGACACAACTAAATAGCGGGGAGGCGAAACGCCACCCGCTTAACCTAAATCCCCTAAATCCCCAAAGGGGACTTTGAATAACGAGAACATGAGGCAGATCAATTACATCGTATTGCATTGCACGGATGGGCCACCAAACCAAAGTACAGCAGAAATACTGCACTATTGGAAAACGGTTAACGGGTGGAAATCTCCGGGTTATCATTTTGAGATTAATGCAGATGGAAGTTTCGAGCAGTTGTTGCCAATAGAGCAGGTTGCAAATGGTGTAAAAGGTCACAACCAAAACTCCGTGCACATCTCTTATAAAGGCGGTCAAAAGGGAATAGATACCCGTACCTGTGGGCAAATACAAACTCAAATTAAGCTCATTAACGACATGCGGGTTAAATTCCCAAATGCAAAGATTTTAGGGCACCGAGATTTTGCTGGTGTTACCAAATCCTGCCCGTCTTTTGATGTGGCAACGTGGTTAAAAAAAGTAGGAATAAAGCAATTATAATGACAAATGGACATAACAGACAGCCTACAAAAGATTACGCTAAAGGAGATAGCGCAAACACCCTTTGCGTGGGCACTTTATGCAATTACACTCGTGCTAGTAAGTGTAATTTTTGCCCAACGTCAAGATATGATTCAAGAGAGAAAAGACCACAACCTAGAGATTAAAGAAGAGCGCAAGCTTAAAGATGATATTGCAACAGCCTACATGGTAGAACACATGACAAACCAACAAATACAAAAAACGGTAGATAGTACCGCGATAAAAAACTATAAGAAAAATGAAAAATAACACTTATAAAATTTTATTCTTTGTTGCTGTTATAGCAATACTCGGGCTTTTAATAAAGCTTGCCTTTCCGAGTAAAGATGGCGTTAAACTATCAGACCGAAAGGAAACCACTATTATAGATGATGCTATGATAGATGCCAAAAAGCTAGCGGAATCTGTTAACTCTAAAGGTTTAAAGAAAGCCACATTTGAGCGTAAGGCAGACATTATAGGCAATGGCGATTTAAGCAAGTTACCAATAAGCCAATCGGTGCTAGATAGCTTAATGTTGGATAACACAGATAAAACCAAAAAATACCAGAGCGTGGTTGCTATAAATGCCACACTTTCTGCAAAAGGCTTGAAAGCGGAAAAGCAATTAGACAGCTTAAGCCATGTTTCTTACTTTCATCAAGATTCTACCATTACCGCACGCTTTACGCTAAATGATAAAGGTGGTATTTTCGACATTACCGGTAAAATTAGATTAGCTACGAAAACCTATACCGAGAAGAAAAACATTTTTGCACCTACTCGATATTTTACAGATGTGCTCGTCACTGATAAAAGACTATCAATCGAAAGCCTTAAACAATTAACCATATCGCCACCACCAGGCAAGTCTAAAGTTGGCTTTGGTGTAACGCTTGGCTATGGAATCCAATTAGGAAATAACAACGAATTAAGCTATGGCCCACAAATAACTGCGGGCATACAATATAGATTTTAACAACCGTAAAATATATCGTTATGAAACTTACATCATCCCAAAAAAAACAAGTAGAAAGCGCCTTTGCGCACAATCCCGAAGTAGAGGTATTATATATGACTTCGGATGATCAAATGTTTACTGAAAGCGCAAAAGCTGATAGCCACTCCCAACGTCTAAAAGACGAAAAGGTATTTAGTGCGGTTAGATCTGCTTTTGAATCTGGAGAGGATCCATTGGCAACCGATAGAGCACAGGAAGCTGGCGAAGGCAAAATTAAGACTGTACAAACTATTCCAAGTGAAATTAAAGATTTAGAGCCTGGTGTAAACAAAGATGCTGCAACCTCTACCGCAGAAGATGTAGCCGCAACAAAGGCAAGTTTGGGCGAAGCTGATAAATCAGCAGAAGCAAATAAAAGCAAGATAAAAGAAGCGGCTAAGGCGGCGGTTACCGAGCAAAAAAAAGCTGTAACACCTGCAAAGGCTGCCGCAAAAGCAGATGCAAAAGCTAAAGCAGATGCAAAAGCAAAAGCTGATGAAGCTGCAAAGGTAAAAGCCGACGCTGAAGCAAAAGCGAAAGCCGATGCTGAAGCAAAAGCAGATGCTGAAGCAGATGCAAAAGTGAAAGCCGATGCTGAAGCAAAAGCGAAGGCAGATGCTGAAGCTGAGAAGTAATAAAGAAATAGCGGCGGCGATTACGCAACTGATTATCGGGCTTAGTCTAACTGGCTAAGCCCTATTTAAAACCTCGTTAAATAGTATTTAAATAGCTTAAAAAATGGAATTATATGCATTCGGTCTAAAGACCTTAAAAATGGGAACGATAGACCCAGCAACGGGTTTACCTGTAGCGCTTACCGATGTTGGTAATGTGTACAAAGATAGTGTTGGTTATACTGGTGGCGACGTTACCAAAACACCAGTCTTCTCGCAGCAAAAACCAAATACGCCTGCCAAAGAATTTTCTAGCAAAGGTGCAGGTGCTTTTGTATTTAATTTGATGAGTACGGATGTAGACAAGTTAGCTCTGTTTGCTGTTGGTACAGTTACAACGTTAAATACCGTAAAGCAGTTGAACATTGCCGATGATCCGATTACTTTGGAAGCAGCTTTTGAGATGGAAACTACCGATGGTACAAAGTTTACGATTCTACGTGGATCTGTAACATCAAAAGCTAATTGGAAGGTTGCAGATAATGGCATTTGGTTAACAGAGATTACTGTTACGCCTTTGTTGCCAAAAGTTGCAGGTTTATCATCTGTTACGGTTGTAAACCCGGCAGCATAATATGGGCGGCCAGATAGAACAGGCGGCCGCTGATACTCTTTTAGAAAGGGGCATTCCAATTCCGATTGCTGCCCCTTTTTTTATAAGATGGTTTGGTAAAAAAGAAATTCACCCAAAAATTAAAAGCCCATACTACGGCACACAGTTAAGGGTTAGCAGTTATTTCGCCTCTACAGGTTTAACCGTAGAAGCGTTAGAAAACATTAGCGTAGCAGATGCAAACCTAGTTTTTGCAAGGCACGGTAAGGTAATTAGTAAAATAATTGCTTGCGCTTTAATTAACACCCGGTTTAGAGGTTGGCTATTTACAAAAGCTTTGGCCTCTTATTTACGTTGGAACGTGAAAACCATAAAGATGTTAGATGTAGTGTACTATTTGATAGTGTTGGGTAACACACGGGATTTTCTGAATATTATCAGATCGGCGCAAAGTTTAACGATAACAGCGCCGAACCTGAGCCAACCGACTTAGGGGAGTTAAAGCCATACGGCATGCATAGCCCTTGGGGTGCGTTATACCCAATTATAGAAAAAACAGGCTGGAAACTTAACTACATTTTGTGGGGAGTTAGCTGGATAAATCTTCAGTTAATTATTGCAGATCAGCCTGCGTTTACAAAATCAAAAAAAGCGGGTGCCACAACGGTTACCCAAATAGCAGGCAAAGATTTAGCCTCGAAGTTTTTTAGCTAATGGAGAATTTAAATTTAAGCGTCGAATTAGATTTTAACCAATCGCAACTTAAGGCAGATGCCGAAAAGGCGAAGGCTGAAATTACTGGCGTTGGCAATACTGCTGAAGCTTCTGCTAAAAGAGTAACCGAGAGCGTTAAACGTATATCTCAATCAAACCAAGATTTACTGGATAAATATGCCAAGAATGCACGGGAAGCAGAGGCGATTTATGCTGCGAAACAAGCGCCGCAAAAAGCAGATGTAAGTAGCATTAAAGACCTTGCGGTCGAGGTTTTAAATCTAAAGGATGCAAACCAAGAGAACAACCAAGCGCAAAGCGAAAGTTCTAGTCTATTAAGCGGTATTATTGGTTTATTGCCCGGACTTAGCATTGCTACAGTTTTAGCCTTCGCCGCAGGTCCTATTCTAAAATACCTCTCTTCGTTAGATTTATTTAGTGAAAAAATTAAGCAATCTGTAAAAGATAAAATTGCATTTAACGAAGTGCAGCTTCAAGGGGCACAAGCTGCGCAGAAAGAAAAGGTAGAACTAGACACGCTCTACAAATCAGCTACGAACTTAAATCTACCTCTTGCAGATCGGAATAGGTTTGTAGATGAGATACAAAGCAAGTACCCCTCGTATTTTGGCAACTTGACTAACGAGGCTATTTTAGCTGGCAATGCCGCTACAGCTTATAAATCTCTATCTGAGCAGATTGTAGCAGCTGCAAAAGCGAGAGCTGCGCAAGATAGAATAGCGAAAAACCAAGCTAGAATATTAGAGAATGAGCAGCGGAATATTGATGACCAAGCCATTAATATAAAAAATGCTGCGTTAGCTAAAGCAAATGATGAGTTTTTAAAGAAAGCTGGCAACTCTGCGAGTAGCGGTACTGCTACCGGTACAGGAAGTTTTAACAATGGATTTTTAGAAAATGCCCGTAAAAAGGAAAGAGAGATTATTGATAAACGGATTACAGATCGGGCCCGAGATACTCAAATACTAAGCAATCAGAACGAGAAACTTGCAAACGCCATACAGGGCGGCATTGAGAAAAACGGTGCGATTACTATTTTAGGAGAGCCGGCTACACCGAAAACTCCTAAAGTTCCTGCTGCACCTAAAGCGCCTAAAACCCCCAAAGAAGCAAAAGACAATTACGACGGTATTTTAAAAGGTCGTGAAGATTTAAACGATAAGCTTTTGGCTTATGATGCCGAATATACCGGAAATGTATTGAGTAATGAAGATAAAGAGATAGCTAGGATTAAAGCACTTTTTGTAAAAATTCGCAAAGCAGTAGAAGATGAGAATGTAAAACTACAAGCTTATAATGATGATCCTAAAAATAAAAAGAAAGTTGCTTTATTACCTGCCGGCGATGCAGATCGTATTGAAAAAAATGCAATTGATGCGGTAGAGAAAAAACGTTTCGACAATTTACTGAAGGCAAACGAAACCTATAAGCAAAAGGCATTAAAGCTAGAGCAAGATTACGAGAAAGACAAAGCCGATTTGTTAGCCAAAGGGAAAACAGAAGAAGCAGGTGTTTTATTCGAGACGTACCAATCGCAGTTAAGCAACTTAAACGAAGTCCACATTAAAAAGCTAGACAGCTATAAAAACCTATACAAAGGCATAGAGTTGTTAAGCAATGCAGAAGCCCAAAAGGTTATAGATAGTGCCAAAGAACTGCTAAATCGTGCAGATTTCCCCAAAGAATTATACGCAGAATTTAAAGCCTTAATAGAGAAAGCAGAAGTAAGTCTTACGAATAGAGCTTATGATGCTCTTGGTAAAATTGGCGATGCGTTTGTTGGTATGGCCAACGGCGTTAAAGACTTAGATGAAGGCTTGGCCAATTTGATAGGCACTTTGGGCAATGTGCTTAAAGCAGCCGAAACCGTAGGCAAAAGCATTGGCGGTATAAAAAAAGGCATTGCAGATTATTCTAAAACCAAAGCAGATGCTGGCGGCGGTTTTCTTGGTAGCATTGCCGGTATTGCAGGCGTTGCGGGTCCGGTTGGCGCGGCGGTTGGTGCTGTTACAAGTTTAGTATCTGGTATTGTTAATATTTTTAAAGCCGCAAAGGAATCATCAGACAAAGCAAAAAAAGAAATTGCAGACTACTACGCCACAGCAAAAGCAGGCGAGTTAGATTATAACCGAACACTCCGAGAACGTGCAAGAACACAACAAAGCATAACTGATGCCACATTATCTGAACTAGATGCAAGAAAGCAACTCCTCAACACGCAAGGCAGTCAGGCGCAGCAAGATTATGACAATGCGCTTAGAGATATACAAGCCAATGGAAAGCAGATAACTGGAGAACGCACCGAGAAATACGGAGGCTTTTTAGGTATCGGTAGAAAAACAAGGGTAGTACAAGATACTGCTGGGATTAACGGATTAACTTATGATCAGTTAGAAAAACTATCTGCTGGTGGTAAGTTAGATGCAGCTACCCAAAAGCTTTACGAAAATCTAAAGAAATCTCGTGATGAGTTAGATGCCATTGGCGCAAGTGCAGAAGAAACGGCCGCCGCTTTAAATAAAGTAATAACCGGCACAACTGCACAGAGCATTACCGATGGTATTATCCAGGGATTTAAAAATGGAGACGATGCAGCAACGAGCTTTGCTAACAATTTTAAAGACTTGATGGATAATGCCGCCATTAGCATTTTTGAGAGCACCTACCTAAAGGGTGCGATTGCAGGATTTTACGAAAATTTTGCAGCCGCGGGTAAAGATGGTATTTACACAGATGCAGAAAAAGAAGCGCTAAAAGCAGAGTATCTAGCAATTGGCGAAGAAAGTAAAAAACGGCTAGATAATTTAACAGATATAACCGGTACTAAAAAAAGCTCCAACAACCTACAAGGCGCTTTTAAATCTGCATCTCAAGATAGTATAAACATTCTTGCAGGTTATACCGCAGGCGCTCGGTTGGCGGCATTGGCGGGCAATGTAATTGCGAAAGATAATGCACAAAGTCAGCTGGTAGAAATGAGAGCTGCACAACTTACCCGGTTACAAATACAGGCAAACACATTAAGAACTGCCGATAACACCGACAGTTTGCAAGATATAAAGATTGGCATTGCAGTAATTGCAAAGGCAACCTCAGACACTTACAATTATGCACTTAGAGCCTCTGGGCAGAAAGGAATTTAAAAATGGATACAATAGATGGCATATTATTTAGCGACTTAGGTATCATAATTTCTGCTTGGACAGACTTTTTAAAGATGCCCGAATTAAAGCCGCCCTATACTAACGATTGGCCTGATGAAAACGGCATTGAAGTAGATTTAACTGCGCCAATTTTTAAACATAAGCAAGTAAGTATTTCATTTGCGATGGTTGCCGATAGCGAAACGGAATATTGGGCAAATTACCGCGCCTTATTTAACCTTTTGGCAAAGCCCGGTTTACGTAGAATATATGTAGCAGACTATCAGCGCAGCTTCTTTCTGTATTACACCGGCACACAAACGGCCGAAGCCATTACGAACATTGCAGGTAAAACCTCTATTGGGGTAAAGTACGTTTTGCAGTTTACCGAGCCTGTGCCTTCTATGATGGTGCCCTACGCTTTCTTAACTAAAAAAGAAGGCGGCTACCTTTTAACCAACGATAATAAACTCATAAACACTAATACTTAAGATTATGCCAACTGAAACTAGCGAAGACCAACCTATAAGCGGAATACCAGATGCAACATCGATTGTTGGCGCTAGAATTTTGGGTACTGATGCTGATGGGAAAACAAAAAACTTTAAAATATCTGATATTAAAGGAGATTTAAAAGGAACGGCAACTGCGGCTACTGATCCGGGTACGCCTGTACTCGCACAATATTGGAAAGCAAAGCCCGGTGTAACTTATACAAATTTCTTGGATGCGAATGCAGCTGCTATAACTATACCGGCTAAGGTTGGAGAGTTATTTGTGTTGACTGCTGAATTGGTTTTTGATGGAACGAACTGGGCGGCGGAATATAGTGAGGTAAGTTTGAGTTTCACCGGTTATGCTACTACGGTAGACCTAAATGCATATCCAAGATCAAATACAATTTTAGATGGCGCAAATACATATAACTACCTTGACGATATTGATGGGTTTTATATTAATTCGACTTCAGGTGCATTATCCGCAAATGGCACAAGTGCAGTTTCTAAAATTTATCCAATTACAGCAGGGCAAATAATATATTTGTTTAACCGCACAGGAGATTCTAATTTCAGATTTTTAGACGCTTCAAATGTTGCATTAAAACCCTTAAAAACGGATGGAACTGCATACCCTGCATTTTCAACAACGCTAAATGGTGGAGTCAAAGCCCCCGCTGGAGCAGTAGGGTATCAATTTACTACAAAGTTCACAGGGACGACCAATAGGACAAATATTATAGTTTCTTCATCTTCTACTGTGTTAACTACTATAAAACAGGCTCTAATACCACCTTTACAACAAGTTACAGATTTGCAAGCATCAGTGGCTGCAAGTCAGTTAGTTCTACAAAGTGGAGTAGACTCCAATACAACGGCTTTAAATGCTTTAAATTCAGATATTCCAATATCAAGAATTAATAAAGGAGAAAGCACTGCAACACCAGAGGCTTTCCCCCCTGCTGTTGAGGGCGTTGGTGGATTCGGCGTTACAAACATTGCAGATACCACAAGCCCTACAAAAGACATTGTTGGTAGAAAACATATATTCTCTAATACAATGACCGCTGATGGCGCTACTTGCTACCGTATTTTCAACATTTTAATAGGAACAAATAGACCGCCGATAGTTTCATTCGCTTTTTGGGTTAAAAAAACAGAATTTCAAGCAATTTTTACTACTGGTATTAATAGTTATTTTGGTGTTAAGAATTTTACTGTTAATCCAACATTAGTTTTAGCAGGAACACCGCAGACAGTATCGCCAGCTGGAGCGATTACAGAATATACTTCGGCAACCTTAACCGCCACAAAAATTGCAGAGGTTGGTGCTTATATTCGTTTAAGGCTTACATTTTCTGCAATCACTTGGAATAGTGGTTTTGTGGGAACTTCTATTCCTTACTACTTCCTATTTAACGGCGCAGCATCAAATGGTAAAAGCATGGAGTTTATTGACTTCACTGTTTTATTTAATCAAGAGCCACAGGGCACAATTATATATCCAGACCCTCAAAACGCTTTTGGAAGCAACGTAGTTAGTTTAAAGGGCATACAGGCAGATGTTACCGCCTTGAAAGCAGGAAGTGGATTAGGTAGCGTAAAGGTTAAAAAGGTAGGTGCATTTGTTTATGTATCGTCTCCTTGGAGCGCAACGCTCGACCTTGTAAAAGCTTTTGAGATTAGGCAAGGGTCGTTCTTAAACAACGGAAACCTTAACTTCCTAAACGATTACACCGTAACGAAAGGCTCGGACATTTCTGTACAGGGAACGCTATTGAAAGTAAGCACCGATGATATTACGCCTGTAAGCGTAAATGGAAGTTATGTCGGCGGAAACCACTCTTGGAACCAAGTTAGAAATATTGTAGCCTCATCACACGGAAAAACACTTGCAGACGTTGGGGCGATTTATAAGGATTCCGCAAATAATCAATTTACAATTTTAAGAATTTTGGACGCTAATAATATTTGGGCTATTGGGGACGATAATTTGCCAGAGGGGCAGTATGGTTTTAATGTGCCAGTTATCGGAAATCTTACCTACGTTTCAAATGGAGTAAATAACACAACTTTCTCTTTTAGTTCAAGCGCAAGCGCAGGTAACGGGTACACAACAGTAACCCAAACGACACCTGTTATGATGTTAGATGGTAAAACAAAAATCACAGCCGATGGAACTTATTATTGTGAGTTTATGGATGTATTAGAGACTTACAATATTTTAGACCTCAAAACAATACGAAGCGGAATTACATCAGGACGACCAACAGGTGGATATTTGACGCAGCCTTTATTTAATCAATTTGGCGATGCATTGGTAAATATATCGAATACGTACCGATTTACGGATAATGGGAACACAGTAGTTTTCAATAATTTCAGGGACTACAAGGCTATAACATTATCATATTCTGGAGTAATACAGTGCATTAAAATCACAGATCCAAACACACTTTACATTCCGAAATCTTTACCTATTTCAGATGGGGTAAAAACATTTGACTTTAGAAATAAAGAAAGTTGGACAGCAGTTCCGGCAGCTATAATGAATTTAACTTCTGCCTATTGGGAAAATCCACTTTCGCCACCAGATAGGTTTTTAAACACAAGCGCGAACTTAAATTTAATGGCAGGGTACATTACAGATAGAGGCTCGCAGACAAGCAGAAAGGACGCAGTTAATAATGCTATATTTTTAAACACGACAGGTAAAATTTATCCCTATGCTTTCGATAAACCCTATGTTCTGTCCGCAAATTCAAGCTTCTCAACCGTAGCTTTTAGAAGTTATACAAATCCTGCAAACAATCCAACAGGCAGAACTAATTTCAGCTATGTCGATTTGGGAAATACCATATTTATATTCTTGGACTATCATGGAGCGATCGATGATAATATAGCTGCAAACACGAAATGGATAGGTAAAAAAGTTGAGGTTTATGAGAAAAATGCAAAATGCATTTTATTCGGCAACGTGGTAACCGCAAGCATAAATATATTAAGCACCGCATCAGCAACAGATTACGGATTTATAGTTTTAAAAATTAGTTAATTTCTATGCTAACCATCCTCCGCGGAAGCGTACCACTAATTAATGTAATACCCGATGTAATGGATTACCAACACAAGCAACGTAATGGCATAGATTACTTGGTGTTGAATTTTCCGCGCATTAGCGGTACGGCTACTACTTTGGCTTTTGGCGATACTGTAGAGGTTTTTGGTAAGACGTACTATTTAAACAGTTTGCCGCAGCTTACTAGGGTTGGCAACAGGCGGGTAAATTTCTCATGTGTGTTCGAAGCAGAACATTATTCGTTAAGCAGGGTGCGATATATGTATTTAGATATTGCCAATAACCTGCGAGAGCGATCTTTTAGTTTAATGGGCGATCTTTCGGTATTTGCAGGGCTTGTGGTTTTAAATTTAAATAGAGACTATCCGGGCATTTGGAAATTAGGAACTATAGAGGTTACTGAAACTAAGAATCTACCATTCTCTAGTGTTAATTGTCTGGAGGTTTTAAACACATTGAAGGATGAATTTTCTGTCGAGCTTTGGTTTGATGGTAATGTGATAAACTTGGCCACTCGTAACATTGATAGCGGGCTAAGCTTTTCTTATGGTATAAGGAAAGGTTTAACAAGCATACAGCGTAACAATAGAGCCGATGATAACGATATGCCTATCACACGTCTTTATGTGTATGGCGGTAGTAGGAATTTGCCCGATGGTTACCGCAACTATGCTAATACTTTGCAGCTTGATGGGCCAATTGAGTTAACGCCAAACCCAAATAATTACCCGTTAAATGAGGCAGATATAGAATTTCCAGATGTTTTTCCTCAATACGTTGGTACAGTAAGCTCGATTGATGATTATTTAAATTTTTATTGCGCTTTGATTCCTTTTAATATTAATGATTATTTGATAGCAGGCTTGGTTGCTAAAGTGACTTTCCAAACAGGGCAACTTGCGGGATATGAGCTAGAGTTGAGCGCGTACAACAATACGACCAAGAAGTTTACTATAAATGTTTTAAAGACAGAAACGGCTTTAGAAATTCCATCGGCAAATGTATTTGCAGATGTTGGCGATTTGTTTATCGTTACAGATATTCAAATACCAACCGAGTTTGTTACGGAATCAGAGGCTAGGTTGCTTCAATTTGGGCAAGATCATTTAGATTTAAATTCGTTCCAAAAATCAAGCTATACGGTATCGCCAGACCAAAAGTATTTTAAGGATAATGATATTTTGCTTTCAGAAGGTTCGCAGGTCCATTTGATAGATGAGGGTTTGAATGTAGATAGGTTGATTAATCTTGAGAGCTTTAAACGCTATTTAAAAGCGCCGTGGGCTTATGAGTTGGAACTGGCAGACAAACCGATTGTGAGCCTCGCTACACGGTTGCTTCGTCAACAGATTAAGCAAGCAGCAGATATTAAACCAGTACCGGCAATTAGAAGTCCGAAGGTTTATACCGTAACCAAAACACAGAACTTTACACGCAACAATTGTGTTGGTACGACAGGGACTGTTGTTGAGTTTTCAAAAAAATACATTTCAAATGTATCTCTTGCCGATGCAAATACGCAACAAACTGCTGATGAAAGTAATTTTGCTACTGCTGGGCAGGCGAACGCAAATGAGAAGGGCAGTTGTTACGTAGTTAAGCCTTTAATTACGATTTCGCTTATTGATGTTACCAAAACAAACAAAAAAGCAAGCTTCACAGTTGAAGCATCACAGGCCGTTGGTAGTTTGATAACGGTTAAGGTAAGTGTGTCTGGAAATAGTTCTGGCAATTATCAAACAGGCACGGCTGATATAGATACCGGCACAACAGAAGGGTCTGGCGTTACAACGCTTACCTCTGGAGATTTTACGCCAGAGGATACTTTAACAGGCGCTGTTGTAGAGGTAACGCCAACCGAAGATGCAAACTATAGGTATACTTTTTAATGAGTTAAAAAAAAAACGCCCCAGCTCCATTTCGTAAACTCTCACATAAACAAAAAAGAATGCATTAAGCACTTGCTGAGGCGTAAGCCAAGCAGATTTGCAAAATACATTCTGTTTATGTGAGAATACAAAAGTAATAATAATAGTAACGAAATGGGAAAGATTAATTTAAAAACGCCAATTAGCTATTACGGCGGTAAACAGAAGTTAGCTACAAAAATTTTAAGTCTCATACCAGAGCATAAACTTTATTGTGAGCCATTTCTTGGCGGTGCAGCTGTATTTTTTGCAAAGCAAAAATCAGAGATCGAAGTTTTAAATGACACAAATAAAGAGCTTATTAACTTTTACAAAACAGTTCAGAACGAATTTGTAGCATTGGAAATGGAGATAAGAATTTCTTTGCATAGTCGAGATTTGCACCGTAAGGCCTCTGTTATTTATAACCATCCGGATATGTTTACGGAAATTAAACGGGCATGGGCAGTTTGGGTGTTGAGTTCTCAAAGCTTTAGTTCTCAGTTAGATAGTAGTTGGGGCTATGATTTGAGTAAGAACACCACGACAAAGAAGATTATAAACAACCGAGATCGTTTTACCGAAGAAATGGCTATCAGATTGCAGAATGCACAGATAGAAGCCGCTGACGCTTTGTATATCATCAAAGGGCGTGATACTTTAAACTCTTTCTTTTACTGCGACCCACCTTATTTTAATAGCGATTGTGGGCATTATGATGGTTATAGTGAACAGGACTTTGAAAATCTTTTAAAGGTGCTGTCTGGGTTAAAAGGAAAGTTTCTATTGAGTAGTTATCCCTCGCCGCTGTTATTAAAGTACGCGAAGTTATATAAATGGAATATGTGGAGCGTTGAGAGTGGGGTGTCTATTAATAGTAAGGGAGGTTATTTAAAGCGGAAGGTTGAAGTGTTAACTGCTAACTATCCGATTGATTAAATACTGTTTAAAAGCCATTTAATTATTTGTTAAATGGCTTTTATTTTTTTGGTTTAAACTGCTATTTTTGGCAAAATTGTTTTTAAAGTGCGGAAAAATCGTTTTGGCGCTTATATTTTAAATTTACGCTGTCAAGACAGGAAAAGCAGCCGAAATCCCTAATTTTGAATGATTAAAAATAAAGACATGACCATTAACGTATATACCGAGCAAACGCCCAATCCTGCTACCATGAAATTTATGGTAAATAAACTTCTTATCAATGGAAGTGAAGATTTTGCTACAAAAGAAAGTGCCGAAAGGTCTCCATTTGCCAAAGAATTGTACAAATTCAATTTTGTTTCGGGCGTGTTTTTCGCTAGTAATTTTGTTACCATAACAAAAACATCAGATGCCGAATGGGCTGATATTGAGGCTATTCTTAAAGAATTTGTTAAAGGTGCCGTGGAAGCCGAGCTTAAAATAACTGAAGTAAGTGCGGAAGATACTCCAAGTTTTGAAGGATCAGAAACTGAAATAAAAATTCAACAGATTTTGCACGATTACGTTAGACCCGCTGTAGAGCAAGATGGAGGGGCAATTTCCTACAAATCCTTCGATGAGGGAGTAGTAACGGTTGAACTTAGAGGTTCTTGCAGTGGCTGTCCATCTTCTACAATTACGCTAAAATCTGGCATTCAAAGCTTATTACAGCGCATGGTTCCTGAAGTTACGGAGGTGGTTTCAGAATCCTTATAAAATATTTTTTTCTCGTTGATTAGAAAGCCTGTAGCGTTATTATCGCAGGCTTTTTAAATGTAGCGATGTTTTTATTAATTCGATTTAAAAATATCTGTTTACTGCTTCCAGCAACTCCGAAGTTATTTTTCTATTTGTTGCTATCACCTGCCTTTTTTCTAAAAACGAATTGCCGCCAGCAAAATCCAATACCTCTCCCCCGGCCTGCTGTACAATAAAACAACCTGCGGCGATGTCCCAAGCTTGAATATTAAATTCGAAGTATGCTTCAAATCTTCCGCAAGCAACATAGACTAAATCAGTTGCGGCAGAACCTATGCGCCTTAAACCATGTGTCTTTTGCATCATTTCGTTAAGCAACTGCATATACTGGGGTAGCTTGTCAAATTCGTAATATGGAAAACCAGTAGCCAATAAACTAGACTTTAAATCTGGATTGGCGGACACTCTGATCTCTTTTTTATTTAAAAACGCACCCCCGCCTTTGTAGGCATAAAACATTTCTCCACGGTTTAATTCGTATACAACACCCAACACAGCTTCTCCATCTTGGTAGAGCGCCACACTTACCGCATAGGTCGGGATTCCATGGATGAAGTTTGTCGTACCATCCAACGGATCAATGATCCACGTAAAGTTTTTACCTGCCCTATTTATGGTTTTTTCTTCTGTTAAAAATCCTGCATTAGGAATTAATTTATCTAAGTTGTTGACCAGCTTTTCTTCCGCAGCTTTATCTACGTAAGAAACCATGTCATTTAAACCCTTATATTCCACCTTGTCAAGATCAAATTGTAAGGCCTCTTTTCTAATGAAGTTTCCTGTGAGCCTTACGATATTTACTACGCTAGTGCACAATTTTTCGTAATCCATAAAATTATTTTATTGGCCTTCGCCAAGAAGTAGATGACTTATTAAATCTTTGGTTTAGCTTAATTTATTACCTTTTCGAAGCGCGTAAACACAAAGGCCAATACCTCCAATAACAAGAAAAGTAGAAATCATTTCTGCCTGTGTAAACGCAAGGCCAAAGGCGTGGTATTTAGAATTTACCCTTATAAGTTCGATTAAGAAGCGCTCAACCCCAGCTAAAATCATATAAATTCCGAACATCAGCCCTGGCGCTTTAAGCTGTTTCCTGATGCTCCATAAAAAAGCGAACAAGAGTAAGCAAATAATTACTTCATAAAGCGGTGTAGGATAAACGCCTTCAGCCAATTCATGACAAAATTTCCCTACGCAACCGTCTATTGGAATCCCCTCATTTATAACGTTGTTTGGATATTTGTAAGACCACAACCAATCTGGCAACCAATTGAAGGGTTTTGGGTTCAAATTCGGAATGCCCCAATCGCCATCTCCAGCCAAATGACACCCGATTCTTCCCACCCCATAAGCCAACATCATGCCTGGTCCACCAACATCCAACATATGAAGCGGCCTAATTTTATTCCTTTTCGCAATAACTAATACGGCGGCACCACCACAAATTAACCCACCGTAAAAAGTGAGTCCACTAAAAGACAGCAGCCTTTCTACAGGATTTGCTACAAAGTCATTCCAATATTCAAGATTATCGAAAAATTTCGCCCCTAAAAAACCCCAAACTGCAGCCCAAACAATCATATTGCTCATCAATTGATACGGATGTACAATAACCTGCGTAGCTTTAGGCTTATCCAATTTGAACTTCGCCTTTTCTTTATAATCCCAGTAGGCAAAAAGCACCGCAAAAGCTAATCCACCCAAAATATTCCCCTTTAAAGAAAGTAAGACGGTTTGCGCATCGCTCACAAAAAGCGAGTAATTAAGCAATGCAAACACTAATTTGTACCCAATTAAAAAACCAAATAGTGCATTTAAAAAAAGCTCTAAAGTTGTTGCTGGCTTACCTACGACAATTGTTTTTGTAACAGGATGTAGAATCCCTAAGCCTTCCTTTCGCTTTAACTCCTCAGAAAAAGCCCAATAGCCGGCGATAAAAGCAAACGCAACGAAAACTCCAAAAGTATTGAACGGCATTGGAATGTTTACGCCAAACAAATATTCTATAAAATGCGAAACGGTAGGGAACATAAAAATTATTTGCTGCGAAGATAACAAACAAAGATGAAAGGCTGAAGTACCAAAGCTATAAAAGCCAAAGCATCAAATAGCGATTTATAAGACGAATACTTATGTAGTGTTAGCTTGAATTCAAATGTTTATGACTAGTTTGAAAACCTAAGAATAGTTGGAATTCACAAAATTCAGCCCCGTTTCTAAGTTTAGTTGAATGCGCTCAGCTCATTTTAAAATGGGAATTCGCACGTTTACTCCTGTCTAAAAGTATCCCATCATTGTTTAATGCGCAAAAACCGAGTCTAACTCCTCCACATCTACTTCACCATCGGCAGCAAGCGAGACCAATTTGACCGATTTTAAAGCATTGATATTCAACGGGTCATATCTGGCTCTTACTTTAACATAATTTTTGGTAAAACCATGCATGTAACCCTCTTTGTGGTCTGCTTCAAAGAGTACTTCTGCGCTACTGCCAATTTGCGACTGGTAAAAACTTCGACGTTTTTTTTCCGATAAAATATGTAGCATCTTATTCCTGTCGTTACGCTCTGAGCCAACTACAACTCCGTCCATCGCTGCAGCTGCCGTATCAGACCGCTCAGAATAGGTAAAAACGTGAAGATAAGAGATATCCAATTCATTTAAAAATTTGTAAGTTTCTAAAAAATCTTCTCTCGTTTCTCCAGGAAATCCAACAATTACGTCAACACCAATGCAACAGTGCGGCATGATCGATTTTATCTTCGCAACCCGTTCTCTGTAAAGATCACTCCGATAGCGCCTCTTCATTAAACCTAAAATCTTATCAGATCCGGACTGTAAGGGAATGTGAAAGTGAGGAACAAACCTCTTAGAAGTTGAAACAAATTCTATAATTTCGTTACTTAAAAGATTTGGTTCAATAGACGAAATACGTATGCGATCTATCCCCTCAACTTCGTCTAGGGCTTTAACTAAATGGATAAATTCGTTTTTTCGATGAGCGTCAATGATACCGAAATCGCCGAGGTTAACGCCCGTTAACACTATTTCTTTAATTCCAGATGCAGCCACTATTGTTGCGCGATCGACCACATTTTCTATTGTGTCGCTTCGGCTGGAACCTCTCGCTAACGGAATGGTGCAATAAGTGCATGGATAATCGCAACCGTCTTGAACTTTTAAGAATGTGCGGGTTCTATCTCCAATAGAATAAGAAGCTATAAAATTATGATTAACCTTTTCTATTGGCTGTTGATGAATTACGGCTTTCTCATTTTTCGTTAAATCTGTAATGTATTCAACAATCCTAAATTTTTCAGCTGCACCCAACACCATGTCAACGCCTTCTATTGCTGCAATTTCAACTGGTTTTAGCTGGGCATAACAACCTACAATTGTTACATAGGCATTTGGTGAGTTTTTTAAGGCCTCCTTTACCACTTTCCTACATTTCCTATCCGCATGATCTGTAACAGAACAGGTATTTATAACATAAACATCCGCTTTCTCATAGAAATTAACTACGGCATAACCCGCATCGGTAAAAAGCCTCCCAATTGTAGAGGTTTCTGAGAAATTAAGCTTACAGCCTAAAGTATAAAAAGCAACTTTTTTCATTAGCCCGCAAAGATAAGGATTTTGTCACTAGTAGACAATTTGCAATAAATAAGTTTAATAAAACAAATCTTTACTCTTCGTTCCAACGGTAGGACTGCAATTCAAAACCAGCCAAATCCAACACGCGTGTAACGACCGTTGCGGCAACTTCTTCGAGGTTTTTTGGCAAGCTATAAAAAGAGGGATTGGCAGGGCAGATGATCCCGCCGGCCTCTGTTACGGTTTTCATATTATTGATGTGAATTAGGCTAAAAGGTGTATCTCTGACTACTGATATAAGTTTCCTACGTTCTTTTAACACCACATCTGCCGCTCTAGAAATCAAATCGTTTGATATGCCGCTGGCAATCCTGCCAAGCGTGCCCATGCTGCATGGTACAATTATCATTGTATCATATTTGGCTGAGCCCGAGGCAAAAGGCGCGCTAAAATCATTTTTCTGATAAAAATCGAACGCGTAATCGGCATAACTAGAATTACCCAACTCAAATCTCCAGACTTCCTTGGCATTGTCGCTCATAACTACTCCAACAGCGATTAACTGATCTTGTAGCTTCTGCAAATAATCTAACAACACTTTAGCATACACAGCACCACTGGCACCGGTAATTGCAACGATCACTTTTTTCTTTATCACAACAAGTAACATTAAATCCAGATAGAAAAAAGGGGTCAGAAACACGTTTCTGACCCCACATCTACCTATGAAAAACATACCCTAGAGGGGCATCAACAAATATAAAGTATTTTTTGACAATACCTAATTTTGTACTCGGTTGGGCACCTTTTAATGTTTAAGAAATAGCATCTGGC
This sequence comes from Pedobacter sp. UYEF25, assembly GCF_054061655.1. Classification (NCBI taxonomy): domain Bacteria; kingdom Pseudomonadati; phylum Bacteroidota; class Sphingobacteriia; order Sphingobacteriales; family Sphingobacteriaceae; genus Pedobacter; species Pedobacter sp. UYEF25. The sequence continues at coordinate 115,323 of NZ_JBSSEL010000012.1, forward strand.
TAACGATAAAAAGACGATTTATCAATTCTTTTTGTGTAAGATAAAGTGGAGCGCATATTTGACCGCAAAAATTATCTACCCTATATCAGAGGATGAAAAGTTGAAAATGCATAAAAAAGCCTCCCTTAAATGAGGAGGCTTTCACACTAAATATCGACTTCAATTATGGTTTTTTTGCCTCATCTGGCGCTTTCCCTATCAATTCCATAAATTGATCTAACTTAGGGGTAATGATGATTTGAGTTCTCCTGTTTTTTGACTTTCCATCAGGGGTACTATTATCTGCAATTGGGTTGTATTCGCCCCTTCCGCCTGCCGTCAATCGTTTTGGATCTACGCCATATTTATTTTGTAGCGCCTGAACCACCGAAGAAGCTCGAAGTGTACTTAAGTCCCAATTGTTTCTGATGTTCTTCTGAGCAATCGGAACGTTATCCGTATTACCTTCAATCAATACATCGTAATCCTTATAATCATTTATTATTTTTGCAATCTTATTTAAAGTTTCATCAGCCATGTCTGAAACCTCATAACTGCCCGATTTGTAAAGCATGTTATCTGACAACGAAATATAGACTACGCCTTTTAACACTTGAACATCTACCCCTTGCATCTCTTCTCTACTAAGCGATCTCGTTAAGTTATTTGTTAACACAAGGTTTAAAGAATCGCTTTGATTTTTGGCATTTACAAGCTGCTTTATATATTTGTTAGAACTGTTTATTTCATCGACCAATTTAGAAACGTTTACATTTCCTTGATTGCTATTCGTTAAGCATTTATTTAATGCATCTTGAAGCGCAGCACTATTTGCTTTTTCAGATTTGATCTGATCTTCCAAACTTGTGGCCCTACTATTTGCACCTGTTAACTCTCTCTGAGTGTCTTGATACTTATTGCTCAGCTCTTGGTTTCTATCTCGCAACTTTGAATAGTCTGATTGAAGTTCAGTAAATTTCTTATTACTCACACAACCGCTAACTAATCCTAAAGAAAGAAGAATTAACGGGATTGTTTTTATTGCTCTCATAAATTTGTATGTTTATTACCTTCCTCACCGTACAAATACCTTACCAAAAATTTTTTTAAATTTTTCACCTTCAGGATCGTAATAAAGATAGCTCTTTTTTAGACTATCATTAAATTTTAAACCGTTATCTTCACCTCGCTTATTTCTTGAATTTAACACAAATGAAATGTTTATTATTCGTCTTAGGATTTCTAACGCAAACGGTAACATTTGCGCAAACTACAGATAGCTTATATAGAATTTACGATGTAAAACAGCAAAAAGAAATTTCTGTTGGCGAACTCATAGACCGTAATGAAAAAGCCAATGTGTTTTTTTTTGGGGAAGATCATAACGATTCTGTTTGCCACGTTGTAGAGTTCCTTCTAGCAAAAAAGCTTTCGGAAAAATATCACGGTAAATTTGCCATCAGTATGGAGATGTTTCACACGGATTTGCAACCTGTCATAAACGAATATTTAGCAAGTTTAATTTCTGAAAGAAATTTTGTGAAAGAATCCAATGCATGGCCAAATTACGCAGATTATAAACCTATTGTAGAATATGCAAAGCAGCATAAAATACCAATCTTAGCAGCAAATGTTGCCGCGAGATACAGCAATGCAGTGACAACGAATGGACTAAATTCATTGAAGCAATTTCCGAAAACTTCTAGGATATTTCTTCCTCCAATCCCAATCGATACCGCAATAGGGCGTTATTATGAGAAATTTAACGAAACCCTAGGTGGACATGGAGTGGGCGGAATGCAAATTTATCAAACACAAAACTTGTGGGATGCAAGCATGGCTTGGACAATTGCCAGCTATTTAAAAGAACACTCAAGAATAAAAATTTTGCAACTTAACGGACGCTTTCATAGCGACGAGCAATTGGGCGCTGTTGCTAAACTAAGGACATATAGTAGAAATGCGAAAATTGTTACGATTTCTTCTTTCTCGGGCAAGGATTTTGCGCATCCAAAATGGAAAAGCTATGAGAATCTTGCCGAATACATTGTGTTGACTAACCCAGATACTCCAAGAACATATTAGCGATTATCCATTAGAGTTGGGATTAAATAAGACACAAAAAAAGCACAACAAAATGACTTGTTGTGCTAAGCTTGTCTTTATCTTTTTAAGCTACGCCCGAGTTTTTAACAAGTCTCTAATTTCAGTAAGTAAGCTTTCTTCCTTTGACAATACTGCTGGCGCCGGAGCTTGCTCCAATTCTTTTTTACGTTTCAAACTGTTAATCCCTCTAACCATTATAAATACTATAATGGCCAATAGAATAAAATTAATTGCTACAGTAATGAAATTTCCGTAGGCAAAAATGGCGGCACCAGTTACTTTTTGGGCTTCAACTAAAGGAACACCTGCAGGCACGTCTCCTCGCAACACTACATACATATTACTAAAATCAGGTTGACCAATGATTGCAGCTACAATCGGCATTACTAGATCTTTAACAATACTGTCAACGATTTTGCCGAAGGCTGCGCCTATAATCACTCCTACGGCTAAATCCATTGCGTTGCCTTTAATGGCAAACTCTTTAAATTCTTTTACAATGCTCATTGTAATTACTATTTAGTGTGTAACAAAAATAAACAATATTTTGAAAAACGCTAATCTTCGGAAAGATTTAACCACTGTTTGTCGCGTTTTAAGTATAAAAAGCGTTTCTACTGTTTTACCTTCCCTATGGTTGTTCGTAGGATTTTGCGCACAACTAATTATTGGATTCATTTCCGTATTTTTGAACAATACTTTTTTAATACTATATGTTAAAGCAACACTTACAGCAAAGGTTACTACAAAAACTGTCTCCTCAACAAATCCAATTCATCAAGTTGTTGCAAGTGCCAACCGTTTCTTTAGATGCAAGAATTAAAGAAGAACTGGAGGAAAACCCTGCATTGGAAGATCCTAGCTTGATGGTGCAAGAAGAGCCAAAAAGTGAATACGAGGATTTAAATGAGAGTGGTGACGACTTTGAAAAAAGTACGGAAGACAATTCTGACGAATTTAATGTAGATGATTATTTACAAGACGATGATGTAAATGAATACGGCAATAGTTACAACAATTCAGATGATGATGAAGAGCAAAAAGAAAGGCCTATTGCCATAGAAAGCACATTTTTTGAGCAGCTCCAGTCGCAACTAGATTTAATTCCGCTTTCTGATAAAGATTTTATAATAGGCAAACAAATTATAGGCAGTTTAGATGATGATGGTTATTTAAGACGTCCCCTCACCTCTATGATAGATGATCTCGCTTTTTCTCAAAATGTATTTGTAGAGGAAGAAGAAGTTTTAGATATGTTAAAGATCATTCAAGCTTTCGATCCATCAGGCATTGCAGCGAGAGACTTAAAAGAATGTTTACTCATTCAACTTAGAAAAAAAGACAGCAGCAACCCAGTAATTGTAGAAGCAATTAAGGTGGTAGAGGACTACCTAGATGAATTTACACGAAAACATTACGATAAATTAGAAAAAAGTTTAGGGATAGATAGCGAAGAACTTAAAGAAATTGTTAATGAAATTTTAAGGCTAAATCCAAAACCTGGAGATTCTAATCAAGTAACGACAAAACAAATGCAAATTATTCCTGATTTTCACATCAGCAATAATGACAGCACGTTAAACCTAACACTAAACTCGAAAAACGCACCTGAGCTTAAAGTTAGCAGATCTTACCAAGAAATGTTCGATCATTACGATAAAACCGCAGCGAGGGATAAAAAGCTGAAAGAGGCAGTACAATTTGTAAAGCAAAAATTAGACTCTGCAAAGTGGTTTATAGACGCCATCAAGCAACGCCAGCAAACGTTGTTAAAAACCATGAACGCCATTATGCACTATCAGTATGATTATTTTTTAACTGGAGATGAGCGGAAAATGCGGCCAATGATTTTAAAAGACATTGCAGATAAAATAGACATGGACATATCTACTGTTTCTAGAGTTGCCAATTCTAAATATGTACAGACGGAATTCGGAACCTATTTGTTAAAGTCTTTTTTTTCCGAAGCAATCCAAACGGAAAGTGGCGAAGAAGTTTCTAACAAGGAGGTTAAAAAAATATTAGAAGATTGTATCGGCAATGAAGACAAACGTAAACCTTTGGCCGACGAAAAATTGACCGATATTTTAAAAGATAAGGGTTATAACATTGCGCGCAGAACAGTTGCAAAGTATCGGGAACAAATGAATATTCCGGTAGCGAGGTTGAGGCGAGAACTCTAAATGGTTTAGGGTTTAAGGTTTGCTATTTGCAAAAATAATTTTTGAACCTATTTTTCCCTATACTTGGAATATTATTTTTGGGCAAAAAAGATCTCGAACTTCTAAATTTTTGAGTGGAAATTACGAACTACTCAAGTGCCAGTTTATTACCAAATCTTTATTCGAGACGGCACCTTATATATATTATTCAATAATAAACCAAGTACAATTTCGTGGCTTCCATTGCTTACCTGATTTAACTCTGACGTTGTAAAATCGTAGCTGTAGGTCAAATTGACAAGTTTGGATAGATTAAAGCCTGCCATAGCAGAAAAAGAATCGTTTCTACGGTAGCTCCCTCCAAGCCAAATTCTGTCTTTGAAAGCCATTTTTAAATTTAAATCAACAGAAAATGGAGTCGGATTGGTGTATTTTATCATAAAAGATGGGATGGCCGCGATGTCTTCATTAAGAACAAGTTTATAGCCGGCAGTTACAAAATAGTGAGGTGTTAACTTTCCTTGATTTGAGTTATTGACATCGCTAAAACTTAATCCCTGACCTAAAATTTGTTGTATAGAAGCACCTGCAAAAAGCCTAGCACCATACAACCAAATACCAACGCTTAAATCTGGTTTCGTTTGATTTGTGATTGCCCGAGACACTGCAGGATCGTTCTCTTGTTCAAAACTCAACGCATTTACGTCTAACGATATATTAGAAATACCTGCTGCAACTCCTGCAGATAAATTAAATTTATCATTTAGCTGCAAATGGTAGGCATAGGTCAAATCTGCATCCAGTCTTGAAATTGGCCCCGCTTTATCCTGTAAGGCAGTTACCCCAACTCCGTGATGGGCGGGAGATGAGGTATAATTTTGCGTATAATTTCTATCCATCGGATCGCCTGTTTGTTCGGGAAATGAAGTGAGGGCATTGCTCCACAAATGATTATCGCCCAAAGCCCAGTTAGCCGAAACAAAGGACGTCTCGGGCGAACCGGTTAAGCCGGTCCACTGTTTGCGATAACCTGCTTTAAAATCGACGTAATTTTCTATGCCAGATAACGCCGGATTGAGCAAATATTGATTAAAAATATATTGAGTGTATTGGGGCCTTTGCTGTGAAAAAACATCAATAGAAATCATCATTGCAAGAAGGAGAATATATTTTTTCAACTTTTATTTAATTATGGTTAAAGGGCCCGTTACTAATTTTCTGCCATTTTTGGGGTTTATAATAAAGTAATATACGCCCACCGGAAGTGGTGAACCCCGAAATGTCCCATCAAAAGGTTTATTGTAGTCTTGACTAAAAAACACCCTGCTGCCGTCTCTGTTAAACACCTCTACAGTTGCATTTGGATAGCTATCCAAATATTTGATTGTCCAAACATCATTTACGCCATCTCCATTTGGAGAAAAAGCATTGGCCACCTCTAATTTCTCCAACACCTTCACAAAAACTTTGGCTGATGAAGCACAACCATCAGCTGTGCTGACAACCAAGGTGTATTCAATATCTGAAGATGGTGTTGCAATAGGATTTAATACATCATCATGATCTAAAAAAGTAGAAGGAAACCATTTATATGTTAATTGATCTCCAATAGCACTTGCTGCGACTTTAATCTGTCCACCTGACAGCACAAAAATCTTGGGCGCAAGAATGATAGAAGGCGACGCAAATACATTTACAGTTTGTTGTATGCTTTCCGTGCACCCATTTTTAGCATTAAAAGTATAGGTGATTAGGTGTTGCCCCGGGCCTACAGTTTTTGAATTAAAATTTCCATCTGCATCTATGCCCGAGCCACTGTAAAATCCTTCACCAGATAACCCGGAGGTTTCTCTCGCTTGATTAATCAATACCATACCTTCATCTGTACATATTTTTGGAATCTGATTAAAAGCCAGCTGCGGAGATGGATTTAACATAATTGTTTTGAGTTCGGCCTCAGAACAATTTTGCCCCGAATATGCCACGAGTTTTATTTGGTAAGGTTTTTGAATATCGCCACCAAAACTAGGATAGCTTAAATGAATGTCTTCTGAACCAGGAGATAAAATAGTTATGGGATCTGTTTTAACGTGTTCAAAATCTTTATAAATTTTTATTTTAACAATTTTTCCGATAGAAATCCTAGACGTGTTGTTGATGATTACATCTTTACCACTACATACATTTCCCATATTCTGGACTGTGAAGTCGGCTTTTTTAACCTCACTATTTACGGTAAAGGGTTTAGTTGAGGAATTCTCGCAGCCTAATCCATTAGAAGTGGTTAATGTAATTAGGTAATCGCCGGGGGCTGGGAATTTATATTCTCCATCTTTAATGTTAGAAGTTCCTGTTACATTTCCTCCTACGAATTTCCAATCATAATTTAGTCCATTTTCTGTGCCGTCAGTATTTTTAGAAAGGTTTTTAAAAACCGCTACTCCATCGTTAATGCAATAATCGGGAAGAATAAAATCGACAAAGGGGATATCGACAATCGTTATAGTTTTAGAAAAAACCTCGCTTAGACAGCCTTTATTAGAGGTGAGTGTTAATTTAACTGTGTATATCCCAACTTTTGCAAACTTGTGCGCAAATGAATCTCCATTTGTATAGTCCTCTGACACCCCATCGCCAAAGTCCCAATGCCACTTACTAATAGATGAGGTTGGAACCTTTAGCGAAATGGTTGATTTATCCGTAAACAAAACAGCAACATCGATGCAAGACTTTTCCAGAACCATAAAATCGGCAATCGGTAATGGAAAGACTGTTACCTCATGCGCTTGCTCATTAGAAAAACAGCCAGTATTACTTTTTACAGACTGTTTAATGGTATAAATACCCTCTTTTAAAAATTTATGTTGAGGGTTTTGTTCGGAAGACTCTGGATTAGATGGATCAGATTCATCTCCAAAATCCCATTTCCATTCAGTGATATTAAAACCATCATTATTCGAAACACTTTTATCGCTAAACTGCACATTCGCATTTGCGCATCCTGTAAGATCAGAAGTAAATTCTGCTGTTGGTAAGTTATAGATGTTAAAAATATAATTTGTGGTAAAATTTCCGATAAGACAAGTTCCAGCACTCTCAACAACTACATCGGCGCGTAAAGTATGTTTGGCTGCTTCGGTAAAGGTTTGCATGTAGGGCGATTTGTAGATATACGACGGATCACCTGTTGCATTTGTAACAGTCTTAACGAGCTCGGGCGCAGGCTGAGTTGAGGAAGGAATCCCATCCAAATACCACTTTATTGATTGAGCTTTATATGGTAAAGAAATATTTAACTGCGATTCAGCGCCCACGCAACCATCAGGGTTTACATCGCCCGTAGCAGTGTTTACAACACTTAAATAATTATTCGAAGCAAGATTTGTACCGGCAGAATAGGCGTAAGACTCATAATTTCCAAAACCATAAGCGATCGCATTAAATCCATCATCAGCGGTTAATGTTAAACTTTGCTCGTATACCTCTATTTGCGCAAAGGCGAAACTCGGATCTCCAATTAAAGATTGCCAAACGATGTTGGGCTTTACACCATTTATTTTAAATGATTCGGTTTTGCTAGCTTTTATTAGAATGTTGATATACTTCTCGATAATATCTTGTTTATCAGAAGAAAAAACGGTTATATTTTGAATGTTAAATTCTATAGGATTTAAAATTACCATATCAGGATCTCCTACGGCAGTAGCATTAGTTGCGGATGAACAATCTTGCGAAAGAGAATATTGAGCTACACTTATCAACTTATTGGCAGAGACCAACATAGACTGCGTGAGCTCTGGAGTTTCAATGAAATCCCCTTTACTAAGAGTTTGCACTTGTCCGCCAACGGTTACTTGAGTACCATTGTCTTGAGCTACGATTCTTAAAATGTATTTTCTGTCTTTAAAAGGTACTATACCATAATTTTTACCCCAGCTCGCCGGAGGGTAAAGCTGCTGATAAAGGGGATCTAACGAATTCATCTTCGTCTCACAAAAACCTAAAAACAATGATGAAGATCCTGAAAACGCAGCAAACTTTTTACACGATGATGAAGTGGTAGGATCTACAGTTACGGAAACCCCTGTCAAATCAGCTCTATCGCCTGCAATATATTCGTATACATCACCAGCTTTTGGTAACGTAATTCTCAATTGGGAACCACCTTTTTGTGTCAACAGTAAGTGTGTGTCATCTTCTACCGCTACCACTGCTAAAAAATTGTCACCTCCTTCAGATTGCGTAAAATTCATCGAATAATACGTTTGCCCTAAAGATTCTTTTGGTAAAATTAGTGTTGCGGCAGAACGTGCTCCTGCGTATATATGTGCGTAAGCGGACACTTTTGGCATCCCTGGAGTAACAACGATATGTATTCCTTTGTCGGTTAAGACTGTATTTTGCTGTTCCTTATCTACATAAGCATTGAATCTGCTAACTGCAAACGGTACCGCTGTATTGGCCGGTATCCGTAACGTTTGAGCGTATGTACCACAACTAACGGTCACCTCGCTAACAAATTGAGAAGTGATGTATACAACGATATTGGCAAGCCTTTTATCTCCCGCAACAGCACTATTGACATGTGTCGGAAAGACTGTCCAAAAATCTGTGCCTTCGTTACTTATGTTTTGCCCAAACGTTTTGAAAACGCAAATCAGAAACCCAAATAACAAGAGTAAAAAAACCCTTTTCATTCAAAAATCAATTAATTTTTTAAAATTTGCTTAACACTTTTCCTTCGTAAAAACTGAAAGCGATTTGGTTTTGAATAATTATTGGGACTTTACTAAAGCTGTTTGAGCGGCTGTAAACGCAAAAACGCTTTAAGCGTTGGTTATATTCTCATTCTTTTCGAAAAAAGCCTTCGATTTTTCATCTGCCAACGTATTGCTATGTTCATCTGTTTCCACATTTTCATCTAAACGATCATTCCAGCTATTCAAACCGTCTTTCTCCGGTGTTGACATTGAATCTTTTTCTGGCAGCTCATTCCCCTTGATTTCTTTCTTAATAGACATACAAAAAATTTATTTTTATAATAAAGGTTAGCTTAGATAGTGATCAAATTATTTGGTTGCTGAGGGTTTGTCCTTCCCGTCTTTAAATTCCTTCACGCTCTTGCCTATGCCACGCATCAATTCCGGTAATTTTTTACCTCCGAACAATAATATTACGACCGCCACTATTAAAACTACTTCCATTTTTGCTAAATTATTGGTTTTACAAGGTACAAAAAATTATTTTAGGCAATGTTTCAAATTTACACCTAGTTTGAATAATCTTATCACAGTAAAACATTACAAAAGGTTGATTTTACAGCCTTATAAAATTAAAACTATCTTCGTCTAATATACGTTATAAAACAAAAACGAAATGGCTACAGCTAATCAGATTAAAGAATCTTACATAGATTATGTGCTCACCCATGATGAGGAACCGAAATCAGTTTATGCTTTTGCAAAAAAACTAAAGATAACCGAGTCCTCCTTTTACGACCACTTTACTTCTTTCGCAAGTATCGAAAAACACGTTTGGGTATCGCTCACCGCAGAAACTATAGCGAAGATTAAGGAACAGGACATTTGGGCAGGATTTTCTTCGAGAGAAAAATTGTTGTCTTTCTTTTACAGCTATTTGGAAAATCTAAAGGGAGAACGCAGTTTTATTATCTTTAGCTTGAAGAAGAATGTTTCTAAATTTTCCACACCTGCCTCTTTAAGTGGCACAAAGCCTATTTTCGAGAGATTTGCGGAAGATGTCTTAACCGAAGGATTAGAGACTGGTGAATTGGCGGATAGAAAGTTTTTTGCAAAAAGATACAAAGATGCGCTTTGGATTCAATTTATTTTTATACTGAATTTTTGGATAAATGATTCTTCAGAGGGATTTGAGAAAACTGATGAGGCCATCGAAAAAGGCATAAATGTTACCTTCGATCTCTTTCAAAGGTCGCCGATTGACAGTTTATTAGAATACGGAAAATTTTTGTCGGTAAACGGCAAATTTGCGGAAAAGATGAGGCAATAAATTAATGAAATCACAAGATAGCATCCCAACTACCAAAGTACAACGCTCGGCGAAGTTTGTAAAAACAGGCTTCCAAATTGGTGGAAATTACATAAAGCATTATTCAAAGAAACTTTTTAATCCTGATTTGGATAACACAGAGTTAAATGAAGACAATGCAATAGACATTTATAATTCCCTTAGCGAGCTTAAAGGTAGCGCATTAAAAATTGCTCAAATGCTAAGCATGGATAAAAATATTCTTCCAAAATCTTACATAGATCGCTTCTCACAATCGCAATACAATGCCCCACCGTTATCGGGCCCATTAATTGTGCGAACTTTTACTAAGAATTTCGGAAAGTCTCCAGAAAAAATTTACGATACTTTTGATCTAAAATCAAGCAATGCGGCTTCTATCGGCCAGGTACATCAGGCTACGCTCAATGGCAAAAAGCTTGCTGTAAAAATACAATATCCAGGTGTTGGAGACAGCATTTCCAGTGACCTTAAGTTGGTAAAGCCATTTGCCTTTAGGTTGTTAGGTATGAGCGAAAAAGAATTAAATGTATACATTAACGAAGTGCAAGAGCGTTTGTTAGAAGAAACTGATTACGATTTAGAGATTAAGCGTTCTATAGAGTTTTCGGAGGCGTGTAAAAACTTAGAAAATATTGTATTTCCAACATACTATCCAGAACTTTCTGGCAATCGGATCATTACCATGGATTGGCTTGATGGATTGCACCTTAAAGAATTTTTGCGCACAAATCCATCTCAAGCACTTTGCAATAAAATAGGTCAAGCATTATGGGATTTTTACAATTTTCAACAGCATGAGATGCGTGCTGTACATGCAGATCCGCATCCAGGAAATTTTCTGATTACCCCAGACGAAAAATTAGGCGTGATAGACTTTGGTTGTATAAAAGAATTGCCAGATGATTTTTACGTTCCTTTTTTTTCTCTTATTTCTACAGATGTCATTAACGATAAAGCGCTGACGTTAGATGCGTTTAGGAAATTGGAGATGATTAATAGCAAGGACACACCAGAACAGGTAGAGTTTTACTACACAGCCTATCGAGAGATGATTGAATTATTTGCAAAACCGTATTGTAGCACGACTTTCGATTTCAGCGAGTCTGAATTTTTTGAAGCACTTTATGCCTATGGCGAGAAAATTGCCAAGGTTCCAGAACTGAAACAGGCGCGTGGAGTTAAGCATTTTATCTACGTAAATAGAACAAATTTTGGCTTGTATACCATTTTGCACGATTTAAAGGCCACTATAAAAACTGACACCTATAAGCCCCATTTTAATTAAGACATTAAGTATTTTTCTTTACTACGCTTATCATTTCTTCGAGCTCGAACGGTTTTTGGATATAGTCGTCTGCATTACATAATTTTGCTTGTTCAGCCAATTTGTTTGATGTTGAAGTAAGAACTGCGGACACTTTTTCCGTTTTTTTGTTTTGCTTAACTTCTTTGATGACTTCAGATCCACGCTTTGTTCCCTTAATGTGGTCGTCTATAACGATGGCATCAGGTTTTAACTCCTCCATTTCACTAAGCGGTTTGGGCGCAAGTGACGCTATAACCTCAAAACCTTCATCGGCTAGCGCTTCATCCATTATTTCCAGAACTTCCACATTATCTTGAACAAGAACAATCTTTTTCTTCATAAATCATTTGGGGCAATAGCAGTGGGTAAAGATAAATTTTTATTTTGATGCTTTTATAACTGTTTTCAAAACATGCTCTAGTATTTTTCGTATCGGTTTTTTGCCAGTTGGTCGAGTTATATTTTATTCTCGTATAATACTAGTACTCCTCGTGCAACAATCTTTAGCTGATCCAGTCTTATTTATAAACCCCTTAAAACTTAAGAAATTTAAATTCAGTTAATTAAAATTATGAAAACTCTAATGAAAAACCTTATCGCGGCACTGTTTACTACAATCTTATTAGGCAGCACTTTCTTAGCTGCAAATGCAAATCAAATAGAAAAATCAATTAAAAAAGACTCATTAATTAAACCGTTTAGAAAAATAACCGTTACGGGAAATGTTCAAATTACCTTAATCCAAATAGGAAAAGAAGGCATTTCTTATGCCGATGACAGCTTCGGACAGGCAAAAGTGATGCAGCAAGGAGACTTAATAACAATTAGCCCTGCCGGCGGCGGAGTTGCTAAATTAATAGTATATGTAAAAGATATTTTTAGAATAACCGGAGATGACAATGCCATAATTAATACAGATGGACTTTTAAAAACTACCTATTTGCAAGTATTTTTAAATGGGAACGCCCACGCCGAAATAAATACCGCAACATTGGGTATTTGTACGATACTTGCAGACAATTCTAAATTAAGTTTAAGCGGCACAACCAAAGATCACTTTATGGCAAAAAGTGTAAATAGCGTTTTAAAAATGAATAGTTTTGCGGCATTAAAAACAGAGATAAACCGAGCAGATTATCCTTTTATAGATCAAGAAATCGCAGCTGTTAAGTAATTGAACAGGGCAGTAACGCAGAAAAAAGCGAATGAAAATCATTCGCTTTTTTTTTGTGCTACTTAAAAACCAAAGTTTTACTACTTTAAAGTAGCGTTGAGCTTCTCTGACAAAAGTCTGGAAACTCTATCAAAGTAACGCTTTCTACCATAACCCATCACCCACTGCAATCCTTTTGAAGCATTTGTAATAAATACTTCATCGGCTTCTGTTAAAATTTTCGGGTTGATTTCAGCTTCAGTTACCTCTATTCCGTGCATTTTCGAAAGATACAAGATGGTGCTTCGCATCACTCCGGCAACACAACCTTCTGTTAGTGCAGGAGTATAAATTTTCTTATCATACACAACAAATAGGTTAGCACTGATGGTTTCGCATAAAAAGCCTTTGTCGTTTAATATAATTGCTTCATCCAGTTTATTCTGTTGCTTAAACAATCCTGCCATAACATAGGTTAAAGAATTGGCAGTTTTTAGGTTCGAAAGTTTGTTAATGGATTTTGGCAAATCAGTAAATAAATCTACAATAAGGCCTTTTTTATTCAATTCGTAGTTGTTAGAGAGCAGAATGTTACCCTCTAAAAGATACCCGCTCTTATTACTTTCTGGCGTATATAAACCAGCTCCCGCCCTATAAACTGATAGTCGAAAGCGAGCATTTCCTGCCCACTTGTTCCGCTTAGTTAAATCTGATACTTTTTGCCTCAAAAAATAGGCATCCATTAGAGAATAACCATCAATTTTAAGCGCTTTCATTCCAGCTGCAAGCCTGTCTGCGTGAAGTTCTGCGAATTGGAGTTTCCCATCTACCATTCGCATAGTTTCAAATAAGCCATCGCCAAATCTAAAAGCTCTATTCTCAGAAGTTATAATGGGGGTGCTTAAAGGATGAAAGACATCATTAAACAATAAATACTGTTGAGACATAATGGTTAATTAACGGTATAAGCTCTCCATTTGTTTAACGCACTTGCAAAATCTTCAGGTAAAGCCGAGCTGAAATCGATAAACTCGTGGGTGCTAGGATGTAAAAAACCGAGGGATTTAGCATGCAGTGCCTGTCTAGGCAACAGATTAAAGCAGTTTTCTACAAATTGCTTATATTTAGTAAATGTTGTTCCTTTTAAAATCTTATCGCCACCGTAGCTGGCATCATTAAATAATGGATGCCCAACATGCTTCATATGTGCTCGAATTTGGTGGGTTCGTCCTGTTTCGAGCTGACAACTAATAAGCGTTACGTAGCCCAAACGTTCTAAAACTTTATAATGAGTTACAGACCATTTGCCTTTATCGGCATCATCAAAAACCTGCATTATTCTTCGATCTTTTAGGCTTCTACCAATATAACCGGTTACAGTTCCGTCTTCTGCAATGTCTCCCCAAACAAGCGCTAAATACTCTCTCTGTATCGTGTGATCAAAAAACTGTTTTGCCAAGTAGGTAATAGATCGTTCATTCTTGCTTATAAGTAAGAGGCCAGACGTATCTTTATCTATTCTGTGTACCAAGCCAGGTCTTCCTTCGTTTCCAGGCAATTGTGGCAACTGTTCGAAATGGTAAGCTAAGGCGTTTACTAAAGTACCGGTATAATTGTTAAAACCTGGATGCACAACCATTCCGGCAGCTTTGTTGACAATCAATAAATCGCTATCTTCATAAATAACCTCAATGGGTAAATCTTCAGGATAGACATGATTGTCTCGGGGAGGATGAGGCAAAACGATAGAGATCGTATCAAACGGTTTTACTTTGTAGCTTGCTTTGACAGTATTCCCATTTACCAATAAATTTCCGGCTTCTATTGCATTCTGAATTCGGCTACGTGAGGCATTTTCTATACGGTGCATTACAAATTTGTCTACTCTTAACAAAGACTGTCCTCTATCTGCGACAACTTTAAAATGTTCGTATAAATCCTGGTCTTCTGCATCTTGAAGTTCATCTTCCGTTTCCATGATGCAAAAGTAAAGTTTTTCTCAGGAATTAACGTTTGCAGCTCGCATTCAATTAAACACTATGGTAAGATCTTCATCTTAAAACAGAGGAATATCTTATTGTTTTGCTAAACAATTAAACTTAAATAGCACTCTTTTCCCAACATAGTCGTTTCAAAAATGTAGGCTCTACTCATTTTTATGCACAATCACACGTACATAAACATCATTTTTAGGGTTAAATACCCTATTTAAATGTTGCTTATACCTAGAAGTAAGTAATTTGAACATTTTTAAATTTTTAGCACTGTAATTGCCGATATTTATAGTCCAAACAAATAGATATGAAAAATTTTACAAAATCCTTTATCATCATTATTAAATTTTTCCCTTACTTATTAAGACAAATTTATTTTAAATAGAAGACTCTAAAGAACGCCTCATCCGTCAAATAGTAACTACCTTTATTAGGTGTTTCAAACCTTAAATAGTCCGGTAGAAAAGTTGGATTTCTTCCCGTTTAACAACCTTTATATAAAACGAGACGATCTAATCGATCCATTCATTTCTGGAAACAAATGGCGTAAGCTGAAATATATTTTGGCAAGTGCAAATAGTCTCCAAAAGCGACATCTAATCACTTTTGGAGGCGCCTATAGCAACCATCTTGTTGCAACTTCTGCGGCGGCGGCCAAATATGGCTTTAAATGTACCGCATTTGTACGGGGCGAAGACGTTACTAACGAAATGTTATTTTTATGTCGCCTCTATGGAACAAAGCTCCTCTTTGTAAGCCGAGCAGATTATAAAAATAAAACGCATTTGTTTAAAGACACGTTTAATAATGATCCGGAGGCATTTTTTATAAATGAGGGAGGGGCAAGCGAAGACGCGGTGAAAGGCTGCGCAGAAATCATTTCAGAACTTACATCTCCATATGATCACATTTTCTGCGCCGCCGGAACAGGCACCACAGCGGCAGGTTTACTACAGGGCCTTTCAAAAGCCAAACTTTCTACTAAGCTTCATGTCATCAACTCCCTAAAAACCGGAGCATGGCTAGACGAAGAGATTGCAAAATATAACGACGAAACTAAAAATCTTACTATACATAACGACTACCACTTTGGAGGCTACGCCAAAATAACTCCTCAGCTTATTGAGTTTATTAAAAACTTTGTAGCGACCACGGGCGTACTTATAGATCCAGTCTATACTGCAAAAATGTTCTATGCCATTGTCGATCTTCAATCCAAAGGGGCAATAAACCAGTCGGATAAAATTTTGGCAATACATACAGGTGGTTTACTGGGATTGATGGGCATGAAAGACAAATTTTAGGTCTAGTATTTAAAAAAGTTTTCCACATTTTTAAATTCATTGACGCGCATTTGGCTAAATCATAGTTTAAACCGTTTAAACCTAATTAATCGATTTACTATAAAAATAGGCTTTGATTTGAATTTGAGGGCGTTTTGACTAAATTTGGGTTCGACCAAAATAGCTTATATGTATACATTAGAAATAGCACCAGACCAAGTAAGAGAAACCCTCAGCAAACACTTATTAGCTGATGGGTTTGATATGACATATGACATTGAAAAAAGCAGTGGCTCTTACATATACGATTCTAAATACAATAGAAGTCTACTTGACTTTTTCAGTTGCTTTGCTTCTGTTCCCCTAGGATATAACCATCCTAAAATGATGCAAGACGAGGCTTTTAAAAAAAATCTACTTGAAGCCGCAATGGCAAATCCGTCAAACTCTGATGTCTACACACAACAATACGCTCAGTTCGTCAAAACTTTCGGCAACATTGGCATTCCAGACTATTTACCTCATGCTTTTTTTATCGCAGGTGGGGGATTGGCAGTAGAAAATGCCTTAAAAGCAGCGATGGATTGGAAAGTGCAGAAAAATTTTGCTCGCGGGATCAGGGCAGAAAAGGGGACAAAAGTACTGCATTTCGAAAAAGCATTTCACGGAAGAACTGGTTATACACTGAGCTTAACAAATACCTTACCCAATAAAACAAAATGGTTCGCTAAGTTCGATTGGCCGCGTGTAAGCGTACCCGAAGTAAAATTTCCCTTAGTCGGGAAAAACTTGGAAATGGCAGAGCAAACCGAGGAGCAATCTATCGCCCAAATAAAAGAAGCATTTAAAAACCACCCAAATGAAATTTGTGCAATCTTGATTGAACCAATTCAATCAGAAGGTGGAGACAACCACTTGCGTGAAGAATTTCTGATCGCACTTAAAAACTTAGCCGATGAAAATGAGGCTTGTTTAATTTATGATGAAGTGCAAACAGGCGTTGGTTTAACCGGAAAATTTTGGTGTCATCAAAATTTTAGCGAGAAAGCACGACCAGACATCTTAGCCTTCGGCAAAAAAATGCAGGTTTGCGGAATTCTTGCCGGCAATAAGCTTGATGAAATAGAAACAAATGTGTTTAAAGTGCCGAGTCGTATTAATTCTACCTGGGGGGGAAACTTGGTTGATATGGTACGTGCTACCAAAATTCTCCAAATTGTAGAGGAAGATAAACTTTGTGATAACGCTGCTTCCATGGGACGTTATCTTCAAGAGCATTTAAAGAATTTAGCAGAATCATCTGACAAAATGAGTAATGTTCGTGGCTTAGGCTTACTTACCGCATTTGATTTCCCTTCAAAAGAAATACGAGATAAGTTTCTAAAAAAAGGAATGGAGCACAACGTACTCTTTTTAGGTTGCGGCGATCATACCATTCGTTTTAGACCTGCACTTTGTGTAGAAAAAAAACATATTGATGAAGGAATGGATGTGATGGCGAAGATTCTGCCGTCTCTTTAGAAATCTACCATTTCAGATGGACGGTTGAAGATTGCAGGAGGCTGGATTAAAACAAATCTAGTTCTAAAAAAAACACCTCGATAGCTAAAAAAAATTGCGCCTTTCAGACCCAACTGACAGGCGCTTTTATTTTTAGCCTTTAGCGATAAAGGTAGCGCTTACTTCGCAAGTTGCAGCTTTTCCTCCCTATCATCAACATTGTCGGCATCATACTTAGTCGACGATGCTTTCTCTCTGCAAAAATATATTTTAACATAATACATATAAAAATATGTATTATATTTTTTATACATTTATTGTATGGCAAACCAGAATGATCTTTTTAAAGGAACTTTACAGACCATCATCTTAAAGCTATTGGCCGGAGAGGATAAAATGTATGGTTACCAGATTACGCAAAAAGTAAAAGAGCTTACCCAAGGCGCATTGATGTTAAAGGAAGGAGCCCTCTACCCTACCCTACATAAATTGGAAGCGGAGGGTTTTTTAGAAACCAGTACCGATATTGTAGACAATAGATTAAGAAAATATTATTCGTTATCTAAAGACGGTCAAAAGGAGGTAGTAAGTAAATTAAATGAGGCTAAAAGTTTTATTGCAAATCTGCAATTGTTGTTAAATCTAAAGCCAAGTTTCTAAGATGGAAAATAATGAACAAACACGCGCAAAGTTGGCGGAATATTTAACTCCTTTAACGCGCTACAGCGAGACTAATGATGAGGTCTTTGACCATGTGTTGAAAGCTGCAGAGCTAAGCGACGAACCTTTCTCTGAAAATTTTGCATCCAAAATAATTGAGCAAGATCTTGGTGGATTAACGGGGATACAAAATATGGAAACAGAAGCCATTAGGGCGATCTATAGAAAAGTTAATAAAATTTATTGGGAAGAATTTAAAAATCAATTTTTTAGACGAGATTTAGCAAATATTATTATCTCTGGAGGCTTAACATTCTTGTTTATGCGACCGGCGATTGGAACCTCTTCAATTTTCTTACCGATTTACGTTTGTGGTTCGATTATTTGGTTAGGCATTTCGGTTTGTTATTTGATGAGAAAATCTCTGGCAGGCATCGTGATAAAAGAGCCCCTTTGTAGAAAGCTTCTTCTCAGCAAATCAATCAAAAGTTCCCGATTTATAATATTTTTTATGTGTCCAATTTTACAAGATTTAGCAGGAATTTCTGCACTTACCTTTGCTTTGATTTTCATTACCTCGGCTTTAATATTTTTTGCACATTTGAGAGTGTTCATTAAATTTTACAAAAGCAATCTACAACTCAAAACAGCGTAGTTATGTCCCTTTCCCTCGTCCAACTTTCAGAAATTAAAACCTTTATTGCCAAACGTGGTGTTGCATTTATAGATGTCCAAATGGAGGTTTTAGACCATGTGGCAACTGCTGTAGAAGAAAGAATGTTGAAAAGTCCAAAACTCACATTCGAAAATGCGCTTGCCGAGACGCATTCGAATTTTGGGATTTTTGGATTTAGCGTAATAGAAGACTCCATTATTGAAAGAATGGATAAACGTTATAGGAAAATATTTTTCGGTAATTTTTTAAAATTTCTTGCCCCTAGGTATCTGCCGCTTACAGCTCTTATTCTATTCGGCATTTACAAAACCCAAGTAGTGTTTGAAAGTTATCATCCTCCCTTGCTCGCAATCTTGATATGTGTAGCAGTTTTTTATTTAGTCTATTATTTTATTAAGAACCGTGGTTTAAAATTATCAAAATACCTAGCATTTAGAACTTCTTCCGCTTATTTACTTCTTTTTGGTTCATGTGCAGGTGCCTTTAACATAGGCAATTACTTTTCTGAAAAACAATATTCATCTTTTGGAATAAACTTAAATTATGCAACGACTGCTGGCATAAGTGTACTGTTCGTACTCTACATTTTCGCAGCTTTAAAAACTTTATCTCAAGGCTTAGAAGAAAGTAAAAAGCTAAAAGCCGAGTATAGCAAGTTGTCCTTTTAACATCTAGTAAACCTTTTTATTTCGTATTTGAAACAAGCTTCATTTTCTTGTAGCCAATCTTCATCCTTTCCGCGCAAGTGTCCGCATGCAGATATAGAAGTGGCAGGTTTCGAGTAAAAGGGAAAACTTACGCTGGATTTATTGCGTTGCACAAACTAACAATTGCGCTTTATTGGCGGCTCGGCAAACCCCAGTTTCTTATTGCGGCTTGCGTACCTAAACGTGATGGGAACGGCAGCCAGTGAGGAACGAGTGGCTACAGTGTACAGCACGGCTAACTTAAATTGTAACCGGAACCTGCTTTCCAAAAAACTTAAAGTATATTTAGAATTCAAAAATATAGACATTTTAATTCTTCTTCCCCCTCAATAACAGCACCATTTTCTTATAATCAATCACCGCCTTATATTCCATCAAAATGTCTCCTCCAACGATACAAGAAATTGGCGGATGCCCAAATTGTTGGTAGGTTTCACTTACTGATTGCAGATCAAATGCGACCGCTTCATATTTTTTGATTTTTAACTTCCCTATCGTCCAAGTTGGGATTTGAGCTTGTATTGTGGTAGTTGATGTAAATAATGTTGCGGCGTTAATGTCTTCATTAATCATTTCTTGGGTTTCAAGATTCGCTTCCAACAACGCCTTATCAAATACAGATCGAGATGCACCGGTATCTAATACGGCGTAATGCTTTTTACCGAAAACAAAAACTTCCACCAAAAGGTGGAAGCCGTCGTCGTTTAGATTTATCAATCTAAGCGGAATTTTAATCTTTTTCATTCAAAAATTGCTACAAATTATATCAATTTCATATCTACCAACACATCGTTCATTTTACGAACCGCATCTGCGCTTTTATTAAAACGTGTTTGTTCTTCTTCATTAAGTCCAAAATCTATGATTTTTTCCCAACCATTTCTTCCGATCACTACCGGTACGCCCAAGCTGATGTCATTTTGCCCGTATTCTCCTTCAAGTGATACGCAGCAGGTAAACAGTTTTTTCTCATCACGCAAAATTGCTTGAACCAATGCGGCACCAGCTGCTCCAGGCGCGTACCACGCAGACGTACCAATTAAGCCGGTTAACGTTGCTCCACCGACCATGGTATCAGCAGCAACTTTATCAAGCGTAGCTCTATCTAACAACTGGCTAACAGGCAAGCTTTGATAAGTAGCTAAGCGCGTTAGGGGAATCATCGTCGTATCGCCGTGGCCACCAATAACAAAACCTTGTAGATCATTTGGGCTACAATTCAGTGCTTGCGATAGATAAAACTTAAATCTAGCACTGTCTAATGTACCGCCCATACCAATGATGCGGTTTTTTTGTAAACCCAAAGATTTCAAAGCTAAGTAAGCCATGGTATCCATTGGGTTGCTTATAACAATAAAAATCGTTTCAGGAGAATATTTTAGAATGTTTTCTGCCACACCCTTAACTATGCCCGCATTAATCCCAATAAGTTCTTCGCGCGTCATCCCAGGTTTACGGGGCAACCCTGAAGTAATAATTACCACGTCTGATCCTTCGGTCTGACTATAATCGTTTGTTACGCCTTTTATTTTTGTGTCAAAACCCAATAGAGTCGAACCCTGCATCATATCCATTGCTTTGCCTTCTGCAAAACCCTGTTTAATATCAAGTAGCACAACTTCGTTTGCCAACGCCTTTCTTGCAATATTATCGGCGCACGTGGCGCCTACCGCACCCGCACCCACAACAGTAACTTTCATGTTTATTTTTTTAAGTTTATAATTCTACCAATATAAAAATAATAACGTGAAGACACCACTTCTGTTTCGCTTTTATGGCAATCAGATAGAATTCTTACAAATTAAAATTTCTAGAATATTCTTTTATTGTTATGTAGATTATGGTCAAATACAATGGCTAAGGTTATGTTCTTTTTTACATCTGAACAAAATGTAAGGTGTTGTTATTCATCTCAATTTTATATATGTTTGCCAAAATTTTAAATGAAAATGAAACAGAAAAATCTTACTTATATTGCTGCCGTTGCAGCCTTTTCACTGGCAATATCTTTTTCTGCTTGTCAAAATAACAAGTCGAAAACAGATTCATCAACTTCAAAAAAAGATAGTTCTACGGCGACCACTGTCGATGCAAGTCAAAAAATTGTCTTTGTTAATTCAGACTCATTGCTAAGCAAGTACGATTACTATAAAGATTTAAAAACTAAATTCGATTCGAAAACCAAATCAGCGCAAGCAGATTTACAGTCTAAAACTCAAGCATTTCAGCGCGAAGTTGCAGATTACCAGAAAAGCGCAGCCACATTGGCAGCCGATGTAAGAAAATCTACAGAAGAACGCCTAAGCCGTAAACAACAAGAGCTGCAGACCTACCAACAAAATGCAGGTGGCTCATTGCAGAACGATCAGGCTGTAGAAAATGAAAAACTATACAATAAAATTGCCGATTATTTAAAAGGATATGCTAAAGAAAAAGGGTACAAAATGGTGATGACTTATGCAAAAGGCAGTAGTGCTATTTTATATGCAGATGAAAGTTTAGATGTCACTTCTGAAGTGATTAAAGGATTAAATGAAGATTATAACAAAACAAAAAAATAAGTAAACTGTTGTAAAAATACAAGATGCCTCAATATGTTTTGGGGCATTTTTTTTTTGTAAATTATGGAGCACACCGACGAAGAGTTCATGCAGATGGCAATTGCATTGGCCGCTAAGAATTTAAATGGAAAAAATGGTGGTCCATTTGGTGCGGTGGTTGCGAAGAACGGCAAGTTAATATCCAAATCAGAAAACCTTGTTAAATCAACTATTGATGCGACTGCTCACGCCGAAATCATGGCTATCCGCATTGCAAGTAAACAACTAAATAGCGTAGACCTTAGCGACTGTATACTGTATACGAGTTGCGAACCATGTCCAATGTGTTTGGCCGCAATTTATTGGTCTAACATTACAAAAGTATACTTTGCCAGCGCAGGCATTGATGCATCAAAAGCCGGTTTTGATGATCAGGTTATTTATAGAGAATTGAGCGAACCAATAGAAAAAAGAAAATTACCGATGATTGAATTGCTTAAAATCGAAGGCAATGAAGTTTTTGAAGCTTGGAAAAAAAAACATTAATTTAAAGACGCTAATCCTCAAAAAGTCCTTCTATTAAACCGTCTGTTTCTCTCCTATCTTTTTTAGTTGGCCTTCCTGTGCCTCTTGCACGCTTTAGTACAGGCGAATGGAACATACTTTTGAAACCTTGCGTTTCTTCAACAGGGGTAAGGTCTTGATATTTAGTTAAAGCCGTTGGAGAATCTGTTCGTTGATAGGAAAATGCTACCACTTTTACTAATTTCTTCTCTATGCCCTTGCTTACCTGATAAATGTCTCCTATTTTAACAATGGCCGATGGTTTTAAATTTTGACCATTAAATTTTACTCGACCAGCTTTGCAGGCTTCTGTTGCCAGACTACGAGTTTTGAATAACCTTATAGACCATAAATACTTATCAATTCTAAGTTTTTCTTCTGCTGCCATTTCTTCAAAATTACACAACTAAGGACAATTTCTTCCACAAAAACCGTGCGTAATAGATAAAAATGGTTTATTTTGCGTAAAATTTAAAAACGAACATGTACGTAGATTTAAAAAAATTAATAGAAGCCGCGTGGGAAGATAGAAATCTTTTAAAATACAGTAACTATTGCGAAGCGATCGAATCTGTCATCTTTCGATTGAATAAAGGGGAACTTCGTGTTGCAGAACCGGTTTTAAATGCTTGGGGTGTTAACGATTGGGTGAAAAAGGCAGTAATCCTATATTTCCCAATTAGGGATATGAAAGAAGTAAAAACTGGACCATTTGTTTTTTACGACAAGATGGACCTGAAATCAGATTATAAAGAAAGCGGTGTACGTGTTGTACCGATGGCAAGCGCCAGGTATGGTTCTTATTTGGCAAGGGGAGTAATTATGATGCCCTCCTATGTAAACATTGGCGCATATGTGGATGAAGGCACTATGATAGACACTTGGGCAACCGTAGGATCTTGCGCACAAATCGGAAAAAGAGTGCATCTTAGTGGTGGCGTAGGTATTGGCGGTGTATTGGAACCTGTACAAAGTGCACCTGTAATTATAGAAGACGACTGTTTTTTAGGTTCTCGCGCAATTGTTGTAGAAGGTGTGAAACTGGAAAAAGAAGTTGTTTTAGGTGCAAATGTGGTTTTAACAGCGTCCACTAAAATTATCGACATCACTGGCGATACTCCAAAGGAATACAAAGGAATGGTTCCTGCTAGATCTGTCGTAATTCCTGGAAGTTATACCAAAAAATTTCCTGCCGGCGAATACCAAGTGCCATGTGCGTTGATTATTGGCAAACGAAAAGATAGCACCGATAAAAAAACTTCGCTAAACGACGCGCTAAGAGAGAATAATGTTTCTGTCTAATTTGCAATTCTAAAAAGGATCTTTTTGTAAATCGATATGCTTTATATCTATGAGAATTTTACGCATACATTTCCCGCACTAACGGGCAGGAGGAGTGTATGCGTGTAGCTTTTGATGGAAAGCGGGCAACCAATAATTTAACCGGACTCGGAAACTATAGTAGGTCGACTATCAAACTTCTGGTAGAAAAAAAGGTAGGGAACATTTATTTGGTTTATACCCCAAAAATTAAGCAAAATCCACGCATTGCGGCGTTTGTAAATATCGAGGGACTAGAAATAAAAACTCCAAAAACCAGTAATTTTCTTTGGAGGAGTTTTGGCATTTTAAAAGACCTCATTAACGACGGGGTAAACGTTTACCACGGTTTAAGTCAAGAACTTCCTTTCGCTATAAATCATTCTAAAATCAAAACGGTGGTAACCATTCACGATTTGATTTTCCTACGTTTTCCGAAATATTATAAATTTTTAGATCGCAAGATCTACACTTTTAAAAGTAAATATGCGTGTAAAAATGCCGACTCAATTATCGCTATAAGTGAAAAAACAAAAGCCGATATTATTGAGTTCTATGGGATAGCTGCCGATAAAATTAAGGTGGTTTACCAAACATGTGACGAAATTTTTAAAACGAAGTCTACAAATGAAGCATTAGATCAGATAACCCATAAATACAATCTGCCAACTAGGTATTTACTAATTGTGGGCACAATAGAGGAGCGAAAAAACTTACTAGTATTAGTAAAGGCGCTTTCTCGAGTAAAAGAAGCAATTAATTTAGTTGTTGTAGGGAAACAAACCAGTTACAAAAAATATGTATTGGCTGAAATAAAAAACCTCAATCTGCAATCGCGCATTTTATTTTTGGAAAACGTCTCTTTTGTCGATTTACCTGGCATCTACCAATCTGCTACCGCCTTTGTGTACCCGTCTAACTACGAAGGATTTGGAATTCCAATCATCGAGGCACTGTATTCAAAACTGCCGATAATTGCGGCAACAGGATCTTGTTTAGAAGAAGCGGGCGGACCAACTAGTTTGTATGTAGACCCGAAAGACGATAAAGCACTTGCACAGGCGATCGATCGTGTGTTAGATTCTCCATCCTTGCGAAATGATATGATTGAACAGGGATTGATTTATGCCTGCAAATTTGATGGCGATAAAAGTACAAATGAAATTATCGATACTTACATGGCATTAACGCATGAAAAATTAAGCTAAATACAGCAACATGCTACAAGATGAAATAAGGAAAAGCTTAGCCGTTATAAAATCTGGTGGGGTGATACTCTATCCTACTGATACAATATGGGGATTGGGATGCGATGCGACGGATGAAGCGGCTGTAATGCGCTTACTAAAAATAAAAAACCGTCCCCCCGAAAAGAGTTTAATCATTCTTTTAAATACTGATAATAAATTACAAAGTTACCTATCAGAAGTTCCTGAAGTGGCATATGATTTAATTGAGTTTGCAGAAAATCCATTAACAGTTATCTTTTCCGGCGCAAAAAATCTTGCTCCAAGTGTGATAAATTCGGATGGAAGCGTTGGGATTAGGATTGTAAAACACGAGTTTTGCTCAACCTTGTTAGATCGATTTCGTAAGCCAATTGTCTCTACCTCCGCAAATTTAAGCGGAAAAGCTTCGCCGCAATTCTTTGATGAGATTGATTCCGAATTAATAACTAAAGTAGATTATGTAGTGGATTTTGAGCGAGACAAACGAACTCGGACCAAACCTTCCACCATTATAAAACTTGGCACATCAGGACAATTTGAGTTTATTAGAAAATAACCACGTATGATAGATATACCCCAAACAGATGGGTTATAAATGTTCAACTAAATCAGCTAAAAGCTATATATCTGATCTACCGTATGTTAACCTTAAACGAAAAAATGGAAAAATTTCCAAATTTGAGCGCTCATCTCCGACATCCAATTTTTAAGTTGCTGGCGATTGTAGCAGACGAGCTTAAAATAGAAGCATACGTGGTTGGTGGGTTTGTTAGAGACCTTTTATTAGAACGACCATCAAAAGACATTGATGTGGTGGTGGTTGGTAGTGGGATTTCGTTTGCACAAATTGTTGGGAAAAAATTAAACGAACAGGTTTCTATATTTAAGAATTTCGGAACAGCTAATTTAAAACATCAAGGATTAGAAATCGAATTTGTTGGCGCAAGGAGAGAGTCTTACCGTTCTGAATCTCGGAAGCCGATTGTGGAAGATGGCACCTTGGCAGATGACCAGTTGCGGAGGGATTTTACCATCAATGCAATGGCGATTCAACTTAATTCGATACAGTTTGGCAAAATGCTCGATCCGTTTGGCGGCATCGAAGATTTGGACATACAACTTATTAGAACACCGGTAGATCCGAAAATAACATTTTCGGACGATCCATTGAGGATGCTGAGGGCAATACGATTTGCCACCCAATTAAATTTTAAAATAGATCCGTTGGCAATTGCCGCAATAAAAGAAAAAAAAGGAAGAATAAAAATTATTTCACAAGAACGCATTACGGATGAATTAAATAAAATCATCGCTTCCCCCACCCCTTCAATTGGATTTAAATTATTATTTGACACCGGTTTATTGGAACTTATATTTCCTCAAATGGCAAACCTGTTCGGCGTAGAATACATTGCAGGAAGGGGGCATAAAGATAATTTTTACCACACTTTAGAAGTATTAGACAATATTTGTACCGTTACTGACGATCTCTGGCTGAGGTGGGCGGCAATTTTACACGACATCGCGAAGCCAGCTACCAAACGCTTTGAACCAAATCACGGGTGGACTTTTCATGGCCACGAAGATCGCGGAGCACGAATGGTTCCGAAAATTTTTGCAGAATTAAAACTTCCTCAGAATGAGAAAATGAAGTATGTGCAGAAATTAGTAATGTTACACCTAAGACCGATCGTTTTGGCGCAGGAAACGGTTACAGATTCTGCTGTAAGGCGGCTTTTGTTTGATGCCGGCGAGGAGATAGATAGTTTAATGATGCTCTGTAATGCTGACGTAACTACAAAAAACGAGTACAAAAAGACAAAATATCGCAAAAATTTTGAATTGGTGATTCAGAAATTAAAGGATGTAGAAGAACGCGATCAGTTGAGGAATTGGCAGCCTCCAATAACGGGTCAAGATATTATGGAAACTTTTAAACTTAAACCTGGAATTGCCGTTGGAAAAATTAAAAATGCCATTCGAGAGGCCATATTAGAAGGGCAAATTAAAAATAACTTCGTCGAAGCGCAAAAATTTATGATGGATTATGCAAAAAAAATAGACCTCAGCGCTGAGGATAAATAAGAGTACTTAAACGCACCGATTGAATTAATTTGCTAATCGGACATTGTGCTTTTTGCAATGCAGGAAATTAACTTTAATTTTACAAGTTGAAAATATACAAATGGCAATTTATAAATTTAAAATCACCTTCGAAGATTTCGATGACGTAGTACAAGAGATTGATATTAAATCTAATCAAACCTTCCTTGATCTACACCGCGCAATTCACAAAACTACAGGCTACGATGCAGAAAAGTCATCTTCCTTTTATGTTAGCGCGGATAACTGGCTCAAAGGAGACGAAATTGCCTACTTGCCAAATGATCGGAAAAAAGATCGGGTGGTACTTATGGAAAATTCAAAACTAAGCGGTTTTATTGAAGACCCACATCAAAAATTTTATTACGTCTACAACTTCGACAGGTCATATGAGTTTCACGTAGAGCTTATTAAGATAATTTTAGAATCGAACCCAAACATACAGTATCCTTATTTAGCTAAAAGTGTAGGTATAGCGCCTAAAATGGTCGTACAAAATAGTCCGACGGCGGTTGATCCCAGAGAAAAAACGCCTTCAGAATTTGACTTTTTAAATGAAATGGATTTCGTTCCAGATGACGCCGATGAGATGGAGGCAATGGGTGGGCTTGGCATTAATGAAGAGGAAAAGGATGAAAACGATGAGGAGGAAAGTCAAGACGAATTTGGCGGCGATGATGAAGCATATGAAGAAGAAGAAAAAGATTTTTAATCTTCTCAATCGTTGAGAAATAGTTTTAAACCGCTAGCATAAAATAAGCTAGCGGTTTTTTTTAAAAGTATGAAGCAACCTAAAACACTAATCGCTATTTTAGGCCCAACGGCTATTGGAAAAACAAGCTTGGGAATAAGAATTGCAAGACATTTTAACACCGAAATCATTTCTGCAGATTCTCGCCAATTTTATAGGGAAATGTCTATTGGCACGGCAAAACCTAGTAAAACAGAACTTGAGCAAGTAATACATCATTTCATTAACTCGAACTCGGTTACTGAACTGTTTAATATTGGAGATTTTGAAAATGAAGCCTTGAAAGTTTTAGATAAGATTTTCGAAACTGAAGACGTCGCAATACTCGTTGGCGGATCAGGAATGTACGTAAATGCCTTATTAAATGGGCTGGATGAAATGCCAGAGATAGACTTAACAGTTAGAGCACAGTTAAATCTCCAATTAATAAATGAGGGAATTGAGTCTATTAAAATTCAATTGAAAGAGGTCGATCCAGAATATTTTTCGCAGGTAGACCAATTTAATCCCCAAAGAATGATAAGAGGACTGGAAGTTTTTCATTCTACGGGGGAAAAATTATCCTTTTTCCGTTCTAAAAAGAAAAAGCTGCGCTACTTTAATGTTGTAAAAATAGGGTTGAATACAGAGAGAGAAAAACTCTACCGCCAGATTAATTTAAGAGTTGATGAAATGATGGCATCTGGTTTATTGCAAGAAGTCACTTTTTTAAAAGCATTTCGGAATTTAAATGCACTAAAGACGGTTGGTTATAATGAGCTTTTTGAATACTTGGATGACAAGATTTCGTTGGAAGCGGCAGTAAACTCAATCAAACAAAACACCAGACGCTTTGCAAAAAGGCAACTTACTTGGTTTAGAAAAGATGAGCAAATCTGCTGGTTTGAACCCGGAAACGAGTCAAAAATACTTGATTTTATAGATTCCCGACTCAAAGAACCCAATTACGCCTGAGCCGTTGGCCCTCCAAATCCCATAGGAAATGGTTGTTCTTCTTGTACTTTGATTTTTCCATTTGCAGACTCAAACTTACTAATGTTATCTTCCAATGCTTCGGCAAGTCGTTTTGCGTGAGCGGGGGTTAAGATAATTCTAGACTTTACTTTTGCTTTTGGAATACCGGGCATCACTCTAATAAAATCTAGAATAAATTCAGTATTAGAGTGCGTAATAATTGCAAGGTTCGAGAAAATTCCTTCTGCTACTTCCTCGGATAATTCTATATTTAGTTGATTCTCTTCTTGACCGTTACTTTCCATAAACAAAAATAACAAAAAAAAGCCCTCAACATGGAATGTTGAGGGCTAAACTTTTAGAATAATATTGCTTAAGCTTCTACTTCTTCTTCTTTTTTAGATGCTAGGAGCTTATCGTATTCGTCTTGAGAACCAACAATAATACGCTCATAACCTCTAACTCCAGTTCCAGAAGGAATTAAGTGCCCAACAATTACGTTTTCTTTCAATCCAAGCATATTATCACGCTTACCAGCAATCGCTGCTTCGTTTAACACTTTTGTTGTTTCTTGGAAAGATGCTGCAGAAATAAATGATTTGGTACCCAATGAAGCACGTGTTATACCTTGCAAAATAGAACTTGCAGTGGCAGGTTTTGCATCTCTAACTTTAATCTGTTTCAAATCTTGACGTTTCAATTGAGAATTTGCGTCTCTTAAGTTACGTAAAGAAATGATCTGGCCAGCTTTAACTTCTGTCGAGTCTCCAGGATCTTCTACCACCTTTTTGTCATACATCAAATCATTCTCATCTCCGAAATCCCAACGATCAACGGCGTTATTTTCTAAGAAAATAGTATCACCAGGATCTTCGATATGAACTTTTTGCATCATTTGATGAACAATTACCTCAAAATGCTTATCGTTAATCTTCACACCCTGTAAACGGTAAACCTCTTGAATACCATTTACCAAATACTCTTGCACTGCTGCCGGACCTTTGATTTTTAAGATGTCTGCAGGGGAAATTGATCCATCAGATAAAGGCATACCAGCCTTCACGAAATCATTGTCTTGTACCAAAATGTGTTTCGACAAAGGCACAAGATATTTTTTTATTTCTCCGTCTTTAGATTCTATCGTAATCTCACGATTACCACGTTTAACTCCTCCAAGGGTTACTACACCATCAATTTCTGTTACTACCGCAGGATTAGAAGGGTTACGCGCCTCAAACAATTCAGTTACACGAGGTAAACCACCTGTAATATCTCGGGTCTTCCCAGTTGCTCTTGGTATTTTAGCAATAATTCTTCCAGTCTGAATGGTATCACCCTCATCTACAGAAACGTGTGCACCTACCGGAATGTTATAACCTTTAACTATCTCCCCTTTTTTGTCCAAAATTTGAACCGATGGATTTTTAGTCTTATCACGAGTGTCGATAATCACCTTTTCACGGTGACCAGTCTGCTCATCAGATTCCTCACGGAAAGTTACCCCTTCAATAACGGCATCGAAGCCAATTTTTCCGGCAAACTCTGAAATAATAACGGCATTGTATGGATCCCAAGAACAAATTTTATCTCCCTTTGAAAGCTTATCTCCTTCTTTTACGAATAAAAATGCACCATAAGGAACGTTATTTGTTACAATCACGCGACCTGTTCCAGCCTCGATAATTTTAAATTCCCCAGATCTACCAAGCACAATTTGTACAATACCATCGTCAGTTTGCGTGTCGACCGTACGGATATTTTCAAATTCGATTACACCATCAAACTTCGCCACTATGTTAGATTCTGCAGCAATGTTAGATGCAGTACCACCCACGTGGAAAGTACGTAAAGTTAACTGTGTTCCTGGCTCTCCGATAGACTGGGCAGCAATAACACCAACTGCCTCACCAATTTGAACTTCCTTACCAGAAGCCAAATTACGTCCATAACATAGACCACAAACACCACGTTTTGCTTCGCAGGTTAATACCGAACGAATTTCAATTCCTTCTAAAGGAGATTCTTCAATCGTTTTACCAATTTCTTCAGTAATCTGAGCTCCGGCGGTAACCAATAAACTGTTGTCTAAAGGATTGTACACATCGTGTAAAGAAGTACGACCTAAAATCCTATCGTACAAAGACTCAACAATATCTTCTTGATCTTTCAGAGCAGTGGTGTACATACCTCTCAGCGTACCACAATCTTGATCATTTACGATCATATCCTGCGCGACGTCATGCAATCTACGTGTTAAGTAACCCGCATCTGCAGTCTTTAACGCTGTATCTGCCAAACCTTTACGCGCACCGTGGGTAGAAATAAAATATTCTAATACGGATAAACCCTCTTTAAAGTTAGATAAAATTGGATTTTCAATAATGTCCCCACCAGAACCAGATTTTTGTGGCTTAGCCATTAATCCACGCATTCCACAAAGCTGACGAATCTGCTCTTTTGAACCACGTGCGCCAGAATCAAGCATCATATAAACCGAGTTGAAACCCTGGTTATCATTTGAAAGTTGGCTCATTACATAAGTAGTAAGCCTATTATTTATACGAGTCCAGATATCAATAATTTGGTTGTAGCGTTCGTTATTGGTAATGAAACCCATGTTATAGTTGTTTCTTACCTCTTCAACCTCGCCTGCAGCCTGTTCCAACAACATGTGTTTCTCCACCGGAATATTAACATCCTGCAGATTAAACGACAAACCACCTTGGAAAGCCATTCTAAATCCTAATTCTTTAATATCATCTAAGAAGTGGGATGCACGTGCCATACCAGTCATTTTAACAACTTCGCCAATAATATCTCTAAGAGATTTCTTAGTTAAAAGTTCGTTAATGTAACCTAATTCCTCAGGCACAAGTTGATTAAATAATACTCTACCAACCGTTGTGTCAGTTAACTGATTTATGAGCGAGCCATCATTCTGCTTCACATTTACCCTAACCTTAATAAAGGCGTGCAAATCTAATTTCTTTTCGTTGTAAGCAATAATTACTTCTTCTGGAGAATAGAAAATTAAATCTTGACCTTTAACCACGCCACTTTCATCTGTTTTACGGCCTTTAGTAATGTAATAAAGACCCAAAACCATATCCTGAGATGGTACCGTAATTGGAGTGCCATTTGCAGGGTTCAAAATATTATGCGCTGCCAACATCAAAACTTGGGCTTCCAAAATTGCAGCATTACCTAACGGTAAGTGAACTGCCATTTGGTCACCATCAAAATCGGCGTTAAACGCTGTACAAACTAATGGGTGAAGTTGTATTGCTTTTCCTTCAATTAATTTTGGTTGGAAAGCCTGGATACCCAATCTGTGCAACGTAGGTGCACGATTTAACAATACTGGGTGCCCTTTCAATACATTTTCTAGAATGTCCCAAACCAATGGATCTTTTCTATCCACAATTTTCTTCGCAGATTTTACCGTTTTTACAATACCACGCTCAATCATTTTGCGGATGATAAATGGTTTGTAAAGCTCTGCTGCCATATCTTTAGGGATACCACACTCGTGTAATTTTAGGCTAGGCCCAACAACAATTACCGAACGAGCAGAATAATCCACACGCTTTCCAAGTAGATTCTGACGGAAACGACCTTGCTTACCTTTCAAAATATCTGAAAGAGATTTTAAAGCACGATTGCCTTCAGTTTTTACCGCATTTACTTTCCTTGAGTTATCAAATAAGGAATCGACTGCTTCTTGAAGCATACGCTTTTCGTTACGCAAAATAACTTCAGGAGCTTTAATCTCTATCAAACGCTTTAAACGATTGTTACGAATAATTACACGACGATAAAGATCATTTAAATCAGAAGTTGCAAAACGACCACCTTCTAAAGGGACTAACGGGCGCAGCTCTGGTGGAATAACCGGAACAATCTTTATAATCATCCATTCTGGGCGATTCTCAATACGTGTATTTGCACCACGGAAAGCCTCAACCACTTGAAGACGTTTTAAAGCCTCATTTTTACGTTGTTGAGAGGTTTCGTTTGCTGCTTGATGACGTAAATCGTAAGACAACTGATCTAAATCAATTCGTTTCAACAATTCCTCTAATGCTTCAGCACCCATTTTGGCGATGAATTTATTGGGATCTTTGTCGTCTAGATATTGATTTTCTTTAGGTAGTTTATCCAACAAATCTAAATATTCCTCCTCGGTTAGGAAATCCATGCGATTAATACCCTCTTCGGCCATTAACCCCGCTTGAATAACTACATAACGCTCGTAATAAATGATTAAATCTAGTTTTTTAGTTGGTAGACCTAATAAGTAACCGATTTTATTTGGTAAAGAACGAAAATACCAAATGTGCGCTACAGGAACCACCAATGCAATGTGTCCCATACGCTCACGACGTACTTTCTTTTCGGTTACCTCTACTCCGCATCGATCGCAAACAATGCCTTTATAGCGAATGCGTTTGTACTTACCGCAATGACATTCGTAATCTTTAACCGGGCCAAAAATACGCTCGCAAAACAAACCATCACGTTCCGGTTTGTAAGTACGATAATTAATAGTTTCAGGCTTTAAAACTTCACCACTAGAACGTTCCAAAATAATTTCTGGAGACGATAAACTTATAGTAATCGAGGTGAAATTGCTTTTTAATTTATTATCCTTTTTGTAAGACATATTCTTTTTTAAGGTTAAAGGCTGAAGGCGGAAGGTGGAAGGTGTAGGGCATTTACCCTCAACCTTCTACCTTTTTACCTTCTACCTTAATTAGTCTAATGTAATATCCAAACCTAATCCACGTAACTCGTGTACCAAAACATTAAATGATTCTGGTATGCCCGGTGTTGGTAGGTTCTCACCTTTAACAATGGCTTCGTAGGTTTTCGCTCTTCCGATTACATCATCCGATTTAACGGTTAATATTTCTTGAAGAATATTAGCTGCACCAAATGCCTCTAATGCCCAAACCTCCATCTCACCGAAACGCTGACCACCAAATTGTGCTTTACCACCCAATGGCTGTTGCGTAATTAATGAGTACGGCCCGATAGAACGTGCGTGCATCTTATCATCAACCATGTGACCTAATTTAAGCATGTAAATTATGCCAACTGTGGTCGTTTGATCAAATCGATCGCCAGTTAAACCATTGTACAAATAAGTTTTTCCAGAAGAAGGAACTCCAGCTTTTGCTACCCATTCCTCAACCTCATCGTGCGTAGCACCATCAAAAATAGGTGTAGCAAACTTCACGCCCAATTCTTTACCAGCCCAGCCTAAGACAGTCTCGTAAATTTGGCCAAGGTTCATACGAGATGGAACACCTAAAGGGTTAAGTACAATATCAACCGGCGTACCATCAGCCAAGAAAGGCATATCTTCATCGCGCACAATACGCGCAACAATACCTTTATTACCATGGCGACCAGCCATCTTATCTCCAACCTTTAACTTACGTTTTTTAGCAACGTAAACTTTTGCCATCTGTACAATTCCAGATGGAAGTTCATCTCCAACGCTAATGGCAAACTTATCTCTTTTGTAAGAACCAAGCTCTTCGTTTACACGAATGCTATAGTTGTGCAACAAAAGTTTAATCATCTCATTTTTATCCTCGTCAGTGGTCCATTTGTTCGGGCTGATGTGGGTAAATTCTAGGTCAATTAAAATTTTCTGCGTAAACTTAACACCTTTGGCAATTAACAATTCTTTATAAATGTTAAACACCCCCTGAGATGTTTTTCCATTTACAATGGTAAAAAGTTTATCAACCAAATCTGCTTTAAGCTTTTCGGTAATGTTGTTGTAGCTCTTATCTAATTTTTCAATGGCAACTTTCTCCTCTGCTTTAGTCGTTTTCTTAGCACGACTAAACAACTTGGTATCTATTACCACCCCACGAATTGATGGTGGAGTTTTTAAAGACGCATCTTTCACATCACCTGCTTTATCACCAAAAATAGCACGAAGCAGTTTTTCTTCTGGTGACGGATCAGATTCTCCTTTTGGCGTAATTTTACCAATTAGAATGTCGCCTTCCTTCACTTCTGCACCAACACGGATAATTCCATGCTCATCCAAATCTTTGGTTGCTTCTTCTGATACGTTTGGAATGTCTGGTGTAAGTTCTTCTTCACCTCGTTTAGTGTCACGAACTTCCAATTCAAACTCTTCGATGTGTAACGAAGTGAAAATGTCATCTCTAACAATCCTTTCGTTAATTACAATCGCATCCTCAAAGTTGAAACCTTGCCAAGGCATAAATGCTACCTTCAGGTTTCTACCCAAAGCCAATTCACCGTTTTCAGTCGCATAACCTTCGCAAAGCACCTGTCCTTTAACAACCTTTTGTCCTTTTCTAACAATTGGCTTTAAATTGATACAAGTATTCTGATTCGTTTTCTTGAATTTAATTAAACGATAAGTTCTGCTATCGCCCTCAAAAGAAACCAAACGATCATCTTCGTTTTGCTCGTATTTAATGGTAATTTGATTGGCGTCAACATATTCTACTACGCCGTCTCCTTCTGCATTAATCAAAGTTCTAGAATCTCTAGCCACACGGCCTTCTAATCCTGTTCCCACAATTGGTGCTTCTGGGCGCAATAAAGGCACCGCTTGGCGCTGCATGTTTGATCCCATCAAAGCCCTGTTTGCATCATCATGTTCCAAGAAAGGAATTAAAGACGCTGCGATAGAGGTAATTTGATTAGGCGCAATGTCCATCAAATCAAGTTTCTCTGGCTCAATAATAGGAAAATCACCTTCGTAACGTGCTTTAACACGTGGCGTAGAGAAAACGCCCTTATCGTTATATTCTGCATTTGCCTGAGCGATGGTTTTTCCATCCTCATCTTCAGCAGAAAGATAAATTACGTCAGAATCTACCACAACCCTACCATTCTCTACGCGTTTGTAGGGAGTTTCGATAAAGCCTAGGCTATTAATCTTTGCATGTACGCAAAGGGAAGAAATTAAACCAATATTAGGTCCTTCCGGTGTTTCGATGGTACATAACCTACCATAGTGGGTATAATGTACATCTCGAACCTCGAAACCGGCACGTTCTCTTGATAAACCGCCTGGGCCTAAGGCCGATAAACGGCGCTTATGCGTAATCTCTGCCAATGGATTTGTTTGATCCATAAACTGAGAAAGCTGGTTGGTACCAAAAAACGAGTTAATCACCGATGACAATGTACGGGCGTTAATTAGGTCTGTCGGGGTGAAAACCTCGTTGTCTCTAATGTTCATACGCTCACGGATTGTTCTAGCCATACGGGCCAAACCAACACCAAACTGCGCATATAACTGTTCGCCAACAGTACGTACCCTACGGTTAGACAAGTGATCAATGTCATCAACTTCTTCTTTAGAGTTGATCAACTTGATTAGATATTTAACGATAGCGATAATGTCTGCCTTGGTCAATACTTTCACATCCTCTGGCGTATCCATCTTTAGTTTCCTGTTGATGCGGTAACGACCAACATCGCCAAGATCATAACGCTTATCAGAGAAAAACAAACGGTCGATAATACCCCTTGCCGTTTCTTCATCAGGTGGTTCTGCGTTACGCAATGCACGATAGATGTTTTCTACAGCTTCTTTTTCTGAATTGGCCGTA